>JAQYFP010000001.1 GCA_028723085.1 Erysipelotrichaceae bacterium
TACTTATACTCCTATTTGTTTGTCTTTAATTCATAATTGGGTAGGATATGTTGTATTAGCTATTGAATGGGTTATGGCTATATTTGGAATTCTATTAAAATCCATTTCCAGTAAAGCACATCCTAAATTGTCAATGTGCATTTATATGGTTATGGGCTGGTTAGCTATTTTAATTCTTCCGACTTTATTAAAGAAAGGAAGTCCAGTTTTTCTAGCTTTGATTGTAGCAGGAGGTTTATTGTATACAGCCGGAACATTTTTCTATAGTAAACCACAAAAACGATTCTTTCACTTTACTTGGCATATATTTATTTTGCTAGCTAGTATTTGTCACATGATCGCAATTTTCTATTTTTTATAAAAGGTAATTCAAGTAATTATCTTTTTTTAGTGGAGAAGGTATATGAAAAAAATAATATTATGTTTGTTTCTATTTCTTGTTGTTGGATGCACTACAAATACAGGATATCAAAACATCACACCCAAACAAGCAATAGAACTATTAGAAACAGAAGAATGTATTTTACTAGACGTAAGAACATTAGAAGAATATGAATCTGGTTATATTCCAGGGGCTATCAATGTTCCCTTAGATTCAATTGAAACATTTAAAGAAGACAAAGATGCATGCATACTTGTTTATTGTAGAAGTGGAAATCGCTCTAAAAAAGCGAGTCAGTTATTGGTCAAAATGGGATATAAGAATGTATATGACTTAGGTGGAATACAAGATTGGCCTTATGTGATTGTACAATAATTTGTAGTGTCTTATGCTATAATTATAAAGAAGAAAGTAGGTGAAAATATGGGTATTTACGTAAATCCTAATCATAATGATTTTAGGGAAGCTGTTTGTAAAGAGATATATGTAGATAAATCGATGTTGATTGATAAATTATATAGATTTGCGACTTCAAGAAATAAGTATATTTGTATTTCTCGACCAAGACGATTTGGAAAAAGTACGGATGCCAATATGCTAAGTGCCTATTTTTCGAAAGGTTGCGATTCCCATATTTTGTTTAATGGACTAAAAATTTCAGAAACGGAAATGTATGAAGAACATATTAATAAACACAATGTGATTCATTTGAATATACAGAATTTTTTAAGTAAATCGAATTCTATTGAAAACTTGATACAATTAATTTCGTTAAGAGTGATAAGAGACTTAAAAAAAGAATTCCATAATATTGATTATTTTGATGACTCTAATTTTTCATTTTCTTTACAAGACATTTATGAGCAAACTAAGCAGCAATTTATTTTTATTATTGATGAATGGGATTGTATTTTTAGAGAATATAAAGAAGATGAACGATCACAGAGAAAGTATCTTGATTTTTTAAGAGATTTATTAAAAGATCAAAGTTATGTTGAACTATGTTACATGACAGGTATTTTACCAATTAAAAAGTATGGAACACATAGTGATTTAAATATGTTTGATGAAATTAGTATGATTGAACAACGGGGATATTCGAATTTCATGGGTTTTACACAATATGAAGTTCAAGATTTATGCAAAGAATATGCCTTGGATTATACTTTAATGCAAGAATGGTATGATGGATATAAGTTAGAAGGCGGTATTTCTGTATATTCTCCTAGAAGTGTAGTAGCGGCCATTCAAGATAGAAAGTTCAGTAATTATTGGTCGCAAACAGAAAATTATGAAGCACTAAAAACATATATTGATTTGAATTTTGATGGTTTAAAAGATACAGTTGTCTCACTTTTAACAGGACAACGTAAAAAAGTCGACACATTATCATTCCAAAATGATATGACAAGTTTTCATAGTAAAGACGATGTTTTAACATTGTTGATTCATCTTGGATATCTAGGTTATGAAAATGAGTGTGTATATATTCCAAATAATGAAGTAAAAGATACATTTATTACTTCTATCAAGAATTCAAATTGGGACGTAGTAACGCGTTTATTTCAACAATCAAATGCATTATTAGAGGCTACATGGAATATGGAAGCAGATAAAGTTGCTCAATATATCCAAGATAGTCATTATGAGACAAGTATTCTACAATATAATGATGAAAATGCTTTATCGTAGACAATTTCTCTTGCGTACATTACAGCAAAAGAATATTACACAATTACTAGAGAATTTCCTACAGGAAAAGGCTATGCCAATCTTGTGTTTATACCAAAAACGGATAAGCCAGCAATGATTGTAGAACTCAAAGTCAATGATAGTGTAGAATCTGGTATTGAGCAGATTAAAGAAAGAAACTATAGAAAAGGATTGGAAAAATATTTGGACAACTTATTATTGGTTTCTATAAGCTATGATAAAAAGAGTAAAGTTCATCAATGTAAAATTGCACGTTTTGCCTAACTTTGTAGTCACTTTTAAAGTGAACTACAAAGTTTTTTTAATGGATAAAATGGATACACTTAAAACTTCAATTCCAGTTATATTTAAGATATTTTGA
>JAQYFP010000002.1 GCA_028723085.1 Erysipelotrichaceae bacterium
AAAGGAGCATAGGATATGCTCGATTTTTCGTATATATGCAGAAAAATATGTCCAAATTTTTACAATTTTAGAAAATGGTGAAAAATTGGCAAAATATAACCCCTCGAATAAAATAAAACGAGGGGTTTGTCAACAAACTGACACCTGTTTGAAACAGGTGATTCATTTAATTATTTTTTTGTTTCTGGTTTTAACTTAGCTAAAGTACCATTTTTCTTAAAACGAGGATAGATAGCCAAGTAAATAAAGGAAGCAATGATAATGGCCAAAATCGCATTGATACCAGTTGTGACAAATTTAGCAGCTACTAAATATGTAATAGCTTTTTCAGCGTTTCCTAAAATAATTAAATAATATAAATAAGAAACTAATGGTTCTCCAATGAAGTTAAATAACATACCTGCACAACAAGATAAGATAACCCCAACAATTAGTTTTTTACCTTCTAATTTTTGAATTTTAAATACTTTATGAGCAACAAATCCAGTAATTAATCCTATCATGAATTTCAAGAAAATAGTTTTTGGCGCTACGGCAATATAAATAGGATCTAATAAATCTCCAATACCCATTCCGATTGCACCAGCAATTCCACCTGGTACACCGCCAAGTAATAGAGCAGCTAATACACAGAATGTATTTCCTAAATGGAATGATGTGTAACCTACTGGAGTAGGAATTTTAATTTGTAAAAATGTGAATGCGACATAACATAAAGCAGCCATTAAGGCAGTTACTGTTATTCGTAAAGTTTTATTGTTTGACATTCAAACATCCTCCTTCTCTTGTTGATAAGTATAATGATGTTTTGATTATATAAAAATAACCAGATATATATTTTTTTATATAACCAGAATAGTTTAGAAAAAATTAATAATTCAGTTGTTGAATGTCACAACAGTTTTGATATACTGAAATTGAAGATATAGAAAGGAGAAAAACTATGAAAAAACGATTTAAACTGATGACAGCTATTTTTACAAGTGCACTATGTATTTCTATTGTGAATGCTCCCGTTACCGCTAAAGAAAATGTACCACCAACAAGCGGAGAAAAGATTTTTGATAATTTAGATGAAGCAAAATCATATGTTAAATTTTTAAAAAATCATAATATGGAATTAAACAAAAAAACAGAATCAAAAACAAAATACATTTTAAATGTTACGGGTCCCACTGAACTAAAAGGGGATGTATATTATGAATCAGGAGTCGCAACTCCACTTGAAGATAAAAACTTTTCAAGTGAAGAACTAGCTAAACAAGAAGCAAGAAAGTATGTGAATACAGATACTATAAGGTATGATTTACAAATTAATAAAGAAAAAACAGATTCATATAATATAATAAAAACAATTGAAAGTACTTCATTAGATGAAGTAAATGCTTCTTTAAATGAACGAATTACTGAACTAGAACTAGCTGGAATTAATAAAGAAGATCTCAAAGTTTCTGATTTATATACAATTCCTCATGAGAATAATGCATATGATTTAAACGCTGAAATTGAATTGAAAGTAGATGAGACAAGTGAACCTGAAACAATACAAAATTGTACTTATCATAAACCATCGAATCATGTTTTAGCTATTGTCAAAGTAGAAGATAATTTGCTTTTTTGGACTGACGAAGAAATAGAAGACGATGGATTCGTTAATGAAATCTTAGATTTATTGGTCGTTGAAGATGAAGAACTAAAATATGATCAAGATTCTATTAAGATAATAAATGGATTTGATGAATTTAAATTAGATGACGAATCATCAGATATGTATTCATTTGTTGAAAATGGACAAGAAATTCAATTTATCAGTAATGTGGATTCTATTGATTTTGTTTGTTTCGGAAGTTTTGACAAGGAAGTGGTTGTGAAGCCATATAATACATATTATTATGAAATATCATATCCGAATTATGAATATGTTTTGACTGGAACAAAAACAGCATATAATCTTGTTCAAAAACCGAGTGTATATCGAGTAAAATGGCAATATAAAACAGTAAAAACCAATGGTGTACAAACAGGAATACAATTAAATAGTGGTATTTATATTGTGCTGCTTGTTGTATGTTTATTTGGAATTATCGTCATCATTTATAACAAGAAAAAATCTTCATAAATAAAATAGAGGATATAACAGTTAAGTGATTTGTCACTTAAAAAGAGTTATATCCTCTTTTTCTGTGCTTCTATAATTTAAAAAGTACTCTTGATTCATTGTCAGAATCATTTAGAGTACTTTTTGAGCATTATAAAAACAACTTTTT
>JAQYFP010000003.1 GCA_028723085.1 Erysipelotrichaceae bacterium
TCAATACGAATTACATGTCATTAATTCTATGGGCTTTACCGATTACTTTTTAATTGTATGGGACTTTATTCGCTATGCTCGTAGTCAAGATATTATGGTTGGACCAGGAAGGGGTTCAGTTGCTGGTTCATTAGTGGCGTATTGTCTAGGAATTACACACGTTGACCCGATTCAAAATAAATTATTATTTGAACGTTTCTTAAACCCTGAACGTATTTCAATGCCTGACATTGATACCGATTTTCCTGATAATCGAAGAGAAGAAGTTATTCAGTATGTCATTGAACGCTATGGACAGAAAAAAGCTTGTCACATTGTGACATTTAATACAATGAAAGCTAAACAAGTACTTCGTGATGTGGCTCGATGTATGGGACTATCCACTCATAAAGTGGACATGTTAGTTAAACAACTTCAAAACAATGAAAGCCTACGTCATTGTTATGAGTGCAACATGGCCTTTCATAACATGATTGAAAATGATAGCCACTATAAAGAATTGTATCAAAGGGCTTTACCACTAGAAGGATTACCACGTCATATTTCTTTGCATGCTGCGGGTATTATTTTAAGTGAACAAGATATTGTAGAAGTTTGTCCTTTGGTCAAAGTAGATGAAAATACATATGCCTCTCAGTTTACGATGGAATACTTAGAAGAACTTGGTTTAATTAAAATGGATTTTTTAGGATTGAAGAATTTATCAACAATTCAATCGGTCGTACAATCCATTGAACAAGTGCAATTGTCTTCTTTTGATATTTTAAAAATTCCTTTAAATGATAGTAAAACATATAAGTTATTATCAAATGGAGATACCATTGGAGTATTCCAATTAGAATCTGATGGAATTCGCCAAGTATTGATTAAGATGCAACCTAATAAGTTTGAAGACATTTGTGCTATATTAGCTTTATATCGACCAGGTCCTATGCACAATATTGATGAATACATTGAAAGAAAAAAAGACCCATCTAAAATTAAATATCTTCATCCTTTATTGGAACCTATTTTAAAAGATACATATGGTATTATGTTGTACCAAGAACAAATTATGCAATGTGCGCAAGTAATTGCGAATTTTTCACTTGCCCAAGCTGATTCCCTTCGTAAGGCTATGTCGAAAAAGAATCAACAAGTTATGGAATCTTTTAGAATCGCTTTCATTCAAGGGGCTTTAAACAATGGTATCAGTCAAAAAATAAGTATAGAGATATTTGAAACAATGGAGTGCTTCGCTCAATATGGATTCAATAAATCACATAGTTATGCCTATGGATTGATTGTGTATCAAATGGCGTATTTAAAAACAAATTATCCTCTTCATTTTTATAAGAGCTTATTAGATAATGTGATTGGTTCCATTAAGACAATGGATTACATTTATGAATGTCAAAGAAGAAAAATTCCTCTTTATCGACCTAGTATTTTGAAATCCGAAGATGTCTACAAAATTGAACAAGATGGTCTACGTCTTCCTTTGACAATTATAAAAGGAATAAGTAAAAACATTTATGCCAAACTCAATGCTCAACGTGAAGAAGATCCATATCATAATTTTATTGAATTTGTTGTACGTGCAAAATCAATCCAAATTGATGATGCGATTATTATTGCTTTAATTGATGGAGGTGCCTTGGATTGTTTTGGATACAATCGTACAACGATGAAAGAAAACCTTCATAATATATTAAATTATGCGAATTTAGTTTGTACCCAAACAAATGAAGGACCGCTATTATGTTACGACATTGTATCGTGTCCAGTTATCACAAAACACAAAGAAAATGTGTTGGTATGTGCTCAAAAAGAATTCGAAGTATTTGGTTTCTACTTAACAAATAATCCTATAAAAGAAATGCGTAAAAATTATCCAAAAGCAATAGGAATTCATGATATATTATCACAGAATGGTTATTTTAATGTATTAGGAAAAGTCACAGGATATCGTACGCACAAGACAAAAAATGGGGATTGGATGTGTTTTATGTCAATTGAAGATGAAAAAGGTAAAATAGATGTTGTCATCATGCCAGATTTATATAAAATAGAAAAAGACAACATTCAAAAAGATAAATTTGTCTATGTATCGGGTAAGAAAGATCGACCACAATCTATTTTAGCTCGAAATATAAAATGGATTTTAGAATAATAACTATGATAGAATAGTTGTGATGCAGGAGGAATTATGGAAAAAGAAGTGATTAGTAAAAATTTTATTGAAAGAATTATTGATCAAGATATTGAAGAAGGAAGATGTACTAAAGTAGTTACACGTTTTCCTCCAGAACCAAATGGATATTTACATATCGGACACGCTAAGTCAATTTTATTAAACTACGGTTTAGCGGAAAAATATAATGGATCTTTTAATTTACGTTTTGATGATACGAACCCAACAAAAGAAAACATTGAATATGTCAATTCAATTGTGGAAGACGTTGAATGGTTAGGGGCTAAATATGATGGAGAAGTTAAATTTGCTTCGAATTATTTCCCAATTATGTATGAAAATGCCGTTAAATTAATCAAAAAAGGGAAAGCCTATGTTGATGATTCAACTCCAGAAGAAATTAGAGAATATCGTGGAACTTTAACGCAACCTGGTAAAGAATCACCTTATCGTAATCGTTCAATAGAAGAAAATCTTCGTTTATTTGAAGGAATGAAGAATGGTGAATTCCCAGATGGTTCGAAAGTACTTCGTGCTAAAATTGATATGGCAAGTCCTAATATCAATATGCGTGACCCTATTTTATATCGTGTGGCACGTATTCATCATCACAATACTCAAGATGAATGGTGTATTTATCCAATGTATGACTTTGCCCATCCAATTGAAGATGCCGTTGAAGGAATTACTCATTCGATTTGTACACTTGAATTTGAAGATCATCGTCCTTTATATGATTGGGTAGTTATTGAATGTGGATATAAAAATAGTCCAGAAGAATTCCCTAAACAAATTGAATTTGCGAAAATGTATGTTACCAATGTTGTAACAGGTAAACGATATATTAAGCGTTTAGTAGAAGATAAAGTTGTAGATGGATGGGATGATCCTCGTCTTGTCACAATTGCGGCTTTAAGAAGACGTGGATTCACAAAAGAATCAATTAAATTATTTATGGATTTATGTTCTGTTTCTAAATCAAATTCATCAGTAGACTATGCGATGTTAGAATACTGTATTCGTGAAGATTTAAAACCAAAAGCACCACGCATTATGGCTGTATTAGATCCAATTGAATTAATCATTGATAACTATCCAGAAGAACAAATTGAATACTTACCAGCTAGTACAAACGTTGAAAACTCAGAATTAGGTTTCCATGATGTACCATTTGGAAAGAGACTATGGATTGATCGTGATGATTTCATGGAAGAACCAGTTAAAAAATATTTCCGTTTATATCCAGGAAATGAAGTTCGTTTAATGAATGCGTATTTCGTAACTTGTACAGGATTTGAAAAAGATGAAAATGGCAAGATCACAAAAGTTCATTGTACATATGATCCAGAAACAAAAAATGGAACAGGATTTACAGCTCGTAAAGTTAAGGGAACAATTCATTGGGTAGAACAAACTACAGCTCGTAAAGTTGTAGCTCGTTTATATGAAAACTTAGTTGATGAATCTAAGGGAGTATATAACGAAGATGGTTCAATGAATTTAAATCCAAATTCATTAACTGTTGTGGATGGATATGTAGAACCTTATATCAATGAATTTAAACCAGGGGATTCATTCCAATTTGTTCGTAATGGATACTATTGCATTGATACGAAAGATTCAACAGATGAAAACTTTGTATTAAATCGTATTACTTCATTGAAGAGTTCATTTAAATTACCAAAATAATGTAGTCAATTGACTACATTTTTTTCTAGGAGGGTTATGAATTACGAATTATTTTATCAAAAAATAGAAAAATCATTTTCAAGTTATAAAACGATAATTCAAATTACTAATAAGATCACAACCTATTTAATGTATATTTTATATCCAGTGTTATTGATTCTATCAAAAGATATAAAAATACTATTTATACCTATGATTTCCTTTATATTAGTAAGTGTTGTACGAGATAAAATCAATCGACCTAGACCCTATGAGACACATCCCATTCATCCGATTATCATAAAAGACACCAAAGGACATTCTATGCCAAGTCGCCATGTATTTAGTGCTGTGATTATTTCGATGAGCTATTTATATGTGAATACAACAATCGGAATTATTCTACTTTTGATATCATTTATATTAGGGATGATGCGAATCATTGGTGGTGTACATTATATAAGTGATGTTGTAGTGGGGTATGTGATTGGTCTATTATGTGGTTTATTATATTTTATGTAAGATGTCATTGACATCTTCTTTTTTTATGGTTTAAGATGAAATTAGAAAAATCTACCGAGTGGTCAATTTATGAAAAATAATAATCGAAAACAAGAAATAATAGAAAGTTGTATCCATCTCATTTGTGAAAAAGGATTGGATTTATCATCGATGCAGATGATTGCCGATGGAGTTGGAATCTCAAAGGCAACACTTTATTTTTACTTTGACTCAAAAGAAGCTTTATTTAAAGAAGTCTATCATTATTGCCATCAATTAGACGTAGAAGCATGTAATGCTGGATTAGAAAACATTGATAGTGCAATTGAATGTCTTTGTGTTCGTTTTGATAATATTGTGAACTATTGTATCAATCATCCTTTAGAAGCCAAAGTAGAAGTATTATATAGTTCAAATCCCAATACGAGTTCACTCATTGAAAGAGATGACTTTATTCGTGATATAACTTCAATTTTAAAACAAGGAATTGAAAAGAAAGAAATAAAAGATATGCCAGAATGGTTATTAGCGGAATTCTATTACGGAATGACCAAGAGCATGTATATGAAATTTATGAATAACCCTGATTTGTGGCAAGTGGAAGAAATTCGTAATAATTGTTACGAAATTATTCGTGATACATTTGGAAATAAAAAGACGAAAGGAGGATAACATGTCAGATTTATTTTCAGAATTAAAAATTGGTTCGATGACTTTAAAAAATCGAACATTTATGTCACCTATCACATTAGGATACGATGATCCAAGTGGAAATCCATCATCAAAGGAAATCGCGTACTGGACGCGAAGAGCTCAAGGAGAAGTCGGATGCATAATAACCGATGTAACGAGTGTAGATCCCAATGTTCCTTATTTAGGAAATACATTGTGTTTTCGAAGTGAACAATCTATTGCGGCTCATAAAGAATTTACCGATAGGATTCATTCCTATAATTGTCGCGTGATTCCACAATTATCACATCCAGGACCAGAAAGCATTTCTAGCTTTATGGGAATTACACCTTTAGCACCAAGTGATGGTTATAATTCAATGGGACAAAAAGTAAGAGCCATTTCGATTGATGAGATTCATCACATCACAAATCAATATGCTCAAACAGCTTTAAACATTAAAAAAGCTGGATACGATGGCATTGAACTACATTGTGCCCATGCCTATATGTTGTTAGGATCGTTTTTAAGTCCTAGACGAAATAAAAGAAATGATGAATATGGTGGGTCTCTATTCAATCGTGCTCGTTTCTTATTTGAGGTCATTGATGCGATTAAAGAAACATGTGGAAAAGATTTTCCTATTATTTTACGTATTTCCGGTAGTGAAAAAATTGAAGGAGGAAATACTTTAGAAGATACGAAAACACTTGTTCCATGTCTAATTGAACATGGAATTGATGCTTTTGAAATCAGTGGCGGTTCTCAATATGAAATGCCAAATAAAATTATGCCATCTCATGGGGAATCACAAGCAAGTAATTTAAAAGAAGCCATTGAAATTAAGAAAATCAGTAGTGTTCCTGTTTTACTTGTAGGTAAAATCAATGAACCACAATTAGCTCGTGACTTAATGAATGAAGTGGATGGAATTGTGATTGGTCGTGCCCTATTAGCTGACCCAGATTTTGTACTAAAGACCAAAGAACATAAAGACGAACAAATTGCACCATGTGCTGCATGTTTAGTGGGATGTGTTGGTCAACAAAGTAAACGATTACCTGGTTCATGTGTTATGAATCCTTTTGTAGGTAAAGAAGATCAAATGAAACTAGAAGCAGCTCAAACTATTAAAAAAGTTGCTGTGATTGGTGGAGGAATTGCAGGAATGGCCGCTTCTCGTTATGCACAAATGAGAGGGCATAAAGTCACTTTATTTGAAAAGAGTAATGAATTAGGTGGACAAATTAATTTGGCAAGTCTTCCTCCTCATAAACAAGAACTACAAAAATGGATTCAATATTTGAAAAAAGAATTAAATCGTTTAGATGTTGAAATAAAATTGAATGTGGAAGTGGATGAATCTATTTTAAATGAAGACTATGATGCTTACATTGTCGCAACGGGTTCTAATCCAATATCATTACAAAAGGGAAAAGAAATCTGTACGGCTCATGAATATTTAAAAGGAGACTTCCCAATCGAATCAGGAAACGTATTAATTGTTGGTGGTGGAATGGTTGGCCTTGAAACGGCTCTAGCTTTACAAAGTCGCGCACCACAAACAAATATTACGGTAATTGAAATGGCACCTCGTGTAGGAATGAATGTAGGACCAGCTAACTTGGTTCCATTGCTTCAAGAATTAAAAGCAGAATTATTAACGGATACTAAATTAGAAAAATATGAAAATGAACATGCGACATTAAAACACAAAGAAGAAATGATTGTTAAAGATAATATTGACTATTTAATTTATGCGATTGGATCGAAATCAAATCAAACTTTATATGAAAAAATAAAAGACAGTGTAAGTGAAATTTATTTGATTGGGGATGCATCAAATCCTGCACAAGCACTGGATGCTACAGCCCAAGCAGTGCAAGTTGCACTTACAATTTAGGAGGAAAAATTTATGTATGATTTATTATTTTCACCCATTAAAATTAGAGGATTAGAATTAAAGAACCGTGTGGTTATGGCGGCCATGGGAACGCATGAAAGTGCGGCAAGTGAAGATGGAAGAAGTGTAACCGATAAGTTGATTGCGTATCATGTTGCCCGTGCTAAAGGAGGATGTGGATTAAATACAGTAGAAGTTACTGCAATTGACAAAGCAAGTTCTCCTCATGGTTTCCTTTCTATTGCGGAAGATAAATATATTCCTGGATTAAAAAAATTAAACGATGCGATTCATGAAGCCGGTGGAAAAACATGTGTACAATTATGGCAAGGCGGTTTAGCTGTTGCTAGCGATAAAACAGCTGAAATCTTATTACCAGATCCAATGCCTTTATCGCCTCAATACACAGTTCCTGCCATCAGCAATGAAAGATTATTACAAGTGATTGAAGAATTTGGACAAGCGGCTCGACGTGCGGTTGAAGCAGGTTTTGATAGTGTGGAATTCCATTGTGCTCATAATTATTTACCTCATTCTATGTTGTCAGGGGGATTAAACCATCGAACGGATGAATGGGGAGGAACACAAGAAAATCGTAAGAAATTCCCATTGGCTTGTATTAAAGCTATTCGTGAAAATATTCCTGAGGATATGCCTTTGTTTATGAGAATTGACTGTCAAGATGATATGCTTCCGGGAGGACTAACAATCGAAGATGTAATTGATTTTTGTAAAGATGCTAAGAAATTAGGAGTGGATGTATTAAATGTATCACGTGGAAATATTATGACAGCTGCAACGATTTATGAAGTAGCTCCATTAGATATTCCACATTGCTTCAATGTTGAAAATGCCGCTCGCATTCGTTCAGAAACAGGTATGATCACAATGCCTTGTGGTCGTATTAATACCCCAGAATTAGCACAACAAATTCTTGAAGAAGATAAAGCGGATTTAGTTGTTATGGCACGTGCCCAATTAGCGGATCCTGAATTCTGTAATAAAGCCAAAGCAGGTAATATAAATTCTATCAAATATTGTTTAGGATGCGATCAAGGATGTTATGATTACTTTACGGCTGCTTTATATAATCCGAATGTTGAACATATTTCTTGTATGCGAAATCCTGCGGTTTTAGAAGAAGAAACAATGAAATTGATTCCTAGTGATCATCCTAAAAAAGTATTGATTTTAGGTGGAGGAATTGCAGGATTAGAGGCTGCTAATGATTTAAAACAATGTGGACATACACCAATTATTCTTGAAAAATCGGATCATTTAGGTGGTCAATTTGAATTAGCTGGAAAAGCACCTCGTAAAGAAGATTTTAAGCTTGCCAGTGATATGGCTGTTCAAAATATTTTAGATCAAAATATTGAAGTGTATTTAAATTGTGAAGCAACCACTCAAAAAATTGATGAAATCAAACCAGATGCAGTGATTATTTCAATTGGTTCTTCCTCAATAATTCCAAATATTCCAGGAGCACAATTAGACTGTGTTATTAATTCACATGATTTATTAGCTGGTAAAGAAGTATCAGGGCAAAAGGCTGTTGTCATTGGTGGTGGTCTTGTTGGAATTGAATGTGCGGAATACTTGGCTCAAAAAGGAATGGAAGTTAATGTTGTTGAAATGATGGATAAAGTGTTAACACAATTGGGTCAACTTCGTCAAATTGGAACACAAATGTCTCTAGCACAAGAAAAAGTTACGATTTTAACAGAAACTACTTGTCAATCGATTGAAGAAGGTAAGGTGGTTGTTCAAACGAAAGAAGGAACAAAAGAACTTGCTTGTGATGTAGTTATTATGGCCATTGGTTCAAAATCAAATGATTCCACGGTACTTCAAAATCATTGTAAAGAAAACAATATTCCGTATTATGTTGTCGGTGATGCAGCTAAGCCTGCTCTTGCGCTAAATGCAATTCATGATGCGTATAATGCGGTATTGGAAATTAATAAATAATTAAAATATTTACTTGAAAAACGCAATTCTATGCTCTATAATCATAGTGTTGCAGACTCCGCTCTTGCAACCGCACAGAAAAGGTTATAAGTTGAACATCACACCTTAATGGCGAGTCATCAAATGAAAGGAGAAAAAATATGTACGCAATTATTGAAACTGGTGGAAAACAAATTAAAGTTGAACAAGATGCTGTTATTTTCGTTGAAAAATTAGATGTTAACGAAGGAGAAACAGTTACATTCGACAAAGTCTTATTTGCCAACGGTAAAATCGGAAAACCTTATGTTGAAGGGGCTTCTGTTACTGGTGTTGTTGAAAAACAAGGTAAAGGTAAGAAAATTACTATTATCAAATACAAACCTAAGAAGAGCTCAACTCGTCGTAAACAAGGACACCGTCAACCATATACTCGTGTAAAAATTACTGGTATCGAGGCTTAATTAATGGTTAAGGTGGAAATACTGTATAAACAAGATCAAATTCAATCGATTCGTGTTTCAGGTCATGCTGGAGCAGGAACAAGAGGAAATGATTTAGTTTGTGCAGGGGCTTCATCAATCGGATTTGGTGCATTGAATGCATTTGATGAGCTGTTCGCACAAGATGTAGATATAGAAGTGCGAGATAATCAATTCCGAATCAAAGCATTAAAGAATTCGGATATGCTTCAAAAGTCATTATTGTTTCTTGAAATTCAATATAAGACAATGGAAGCAAGTTATCCGGAAAATATTACGATAATAAGGAAAGAGGTGTAAATCATGCGTTTCACATTAGATATTCAGTTTTTCGCATCTAAAAAAGGGGTAGGTTCTACTAAGAACGGTCGTGACTCTGAATCAAAACGTTTAGGTGCTAAATTAGCCGATGGTCAATATTGCCATGCAGGTAGTATCATTTACCGTCAACGTGGAACTAAGATTCATCCAGGAACAAACGTTGGTCGCGGAGGCGATGACACATTATTCGCATTAGTCGATGGTGTTGTTAAGTTTGAACGTCTTGGAAAGGATAAAAAGAAAGTTTCTGTTTATCCACAAGCTTAGTACAGAATTTTCTAGATCCCGTGATGTACGGGGTCTATTTTTTTAGATATTGAAAGGAGCCTAGACATGTTTGTTGATCAAGTAAAAGTTCATTTAAGAGCAGGAAAAGGTGGAAATGGAATTGTTTCCTTTCGCCATGAAAAATACGTTGCTTACGGTGGCCCTTTTGGAGGAGATGGTGGCGATGGAGGAGATGTCATTTTTGAAGCGGATCCAGGAATGACAACTTTATTAGATCTTCGTTATCATCGTAAAATATTAGCGACAGATGGTGAAAAAGGTAAAAATAAGCGTATGCACGGTGCCAATGGTGAAGACAAAATTGTCAAGGTTCCATTAGGTACAATTGTAAAGAATGCCGAAACTGGGCATATTTTAGCCGATTTAACTCAGCCTCACCAACAACAAATCGTTGCCAAAGGTGGTCGTGGTGGTCGTGGAAACTGCCACTTTAAATCAAGTCGCAATACTGCTCCAAAATATGCCGAAGATGGATTCCCAGGACAAGAATTTGATGCCATTGTTGAATTAAGAACATTGGCGGATGTTGGACTAGTGGGATTTCCAAGTGTTGGAAAATCTACTTTTTTAGATGCTGTTTCTCGTGCTAAACCTGAAATTGGAGATTATCCATTCACAACAATTGCTCCTAATGTAGGAGTGGTTCAAACCAAAGATGGAAGAAGCTTTGTGATGGCCGATCTTCCTGGATTAATTGAAGGAGCAAGTGATGGAAAAGGATTGGGACATCAATTCTTACGTCACATTGAAAGATGTCGTGTTATTATTCATGTCATTGATATGGGTGGAGAAGAAGGTCGAAATCCAATTGATGATTATCGCATTATTAATGAAGAATTAAAGTCATATAATTTGCGTTTATTAGAACGACCACAAATCGTGGTTGCCAATAAAATGGATTTAGACCAATCTCAAGCAAATTTAGAAGCCTTCAAACAAGCGTATCCAGATGTTGAAGTTTTTGAAACAACAACAATTATTCATGAAGGATTGCAGCCTGTTTTATGCCGTGCTGCTGACTTACTTCAAACAACACCACCATTCCCAATTGTGGAAGAAACAAATGAAGATGTAGGTGTTACATATACATTTGAAGAAAAGAAAAAGGATTACACAATTGAACAAATTGGTGATGGTTTATGGAGTGTATATGGTCCTAAAATTGATCGTGTCTTTGATATTAAGAAATTAAATACCGAAGAAGACTTCTATTTATTCGCCAATCGTTTACGTTACCTAGGAATTGACAATGCGCTAAGAGAAGCGGGTTGTCAAGATGGGGATACGGTTCAATTAGGTGGATTCGAATTCGAATTTATTGAAAACTAGAGGTTATTATGAAATTAATATCTTGGAATGTGAATGGCATACGTGCTGTTATGAAAAAAGATTTTATTGAGATTTTATATGCTCTAGATGCTGATATTTTCTGTATCCAAGAAACAAAGGCACAAGAAGATCAAATTGAAGTGGATTGTGAATTATATCCTTATCAATATAAATATTCTGCCCAAAGAAAAGGATATAGCGGCACAATGATTCTATGCAAAGAACAACCATTAAATGTATCATATGG
>JAQYFP010000004.1 GCA_028723085.1 Erysipelotrichaceae bacterium
GAGTATAAGTGTACTTGATGAAAAATAAATAAAATATAACCCAAGGGTACGATGTTTTTATATCTTTTCCTTGGGTTTTATTGTTTTTTAATTCTTTCATTGATTTAGATATAGAAGAATATTTTAGTGCAGAATGATCATGAGCTAATTTCTTGTCTATAATAAAAAGTCCCACCGGGTTGCGCATTCTTACAAGTAAGACTAAGCGTGGTGAGTTCTGTCATTTGTAGTTTACTAATATAAATTAGAAATGTCAAAGGAGTTCTTTTAATTGTAATTATTACATGTATTAATGTAACTATATGCCTATTGTGTTTGTAAATAATACGATAAAATGGAGTTAAGTAGGGTGTGGATAATATGAAGAAAGAAGTAGAACAATTATTAGAAGAAACGACAAAATTAGATTTTCCGTTTCTTTCAAAAAAAGAAACAAAAGAACAAATAATTAGAGATAATAAACGGTATTTTGAAGATAAGTTAAAATCTATTTTCAAAACTAAATATATAAATAGTGAGCTTATTGAAGAGGTATGGAAGCAATCGGTTGATTATGCTCAAAAACAATTTAAATCATTGCCTGAAAAACAAAGAATTAATGGATTTTATTTGCAGGAACTTATGCATTACTATGTTGAGCAGTTAAGTGCTATTTTAGAAGCAAGTTTGGAGGATTAATAATGGATAATATTCATGAAGAAAAAATAGAATTAATGCGCAAATACTTAGGAAGAATTGCGAATGGTTTTGACTATCACATCAAAGGAGAGATTCCTAGTAAGAAAATTGATAATGCATTAAAGAAATTTGCTTATGGTATGGATAGAAAGACAATAATTGGTTTCTATGATACGACTGTTATAGGTAGTGGTAAAAATGGATATATTTTTACTGATGATAAAATGTATTATGTTGATACATTGGAAAAGCCAAAAAAGTTATGGTATGACGATATTAAATCAATGAGAATAACTGATATGGATAAAGAAGATAAGGAGCGAACTTTAGAAATAATTCAGTTTGATGGAACTGAAACAATAATTAAAAGTTCTTTTGTTAATAAGACACCATTGATGGAGTTCTTAGAAGAAATTAAAAATTATGATGCATCATTAAAACAATCAAAAATGACCATAAAACAAGAAAAAACAAATAATCAATTTGCTGAGTCAGGTGGATTAGGAGTTGAGGCGTATCGAACAGTAAATAATCAATACGATGAAGAAAAATTCCATGCTAGACAAGGCCATGGTTTTGCGGCAGAAAGAGCAAACACTCTTTATGATAAGTTAAAAGGACATGATGCAAAAATTGTTGGAGATGATAATGCTAAAAATGGTGCGGATAGGATTGTAGATGGAGTATATATTCAATCTAAATATTGTGCAACTGGATCTAGATGTATCAATGAATGTTTTGAAGAAGGCGGAAAAGGTTCATTTAGGTATATGATGGATGGAAAACCAATGCAAATTGAGGTTCCTTCAGATAAATATGCTGATGCAATACAAGCAATGGAAGAAAAAATACGAAATGGACAAGTAAAAGGAGTTACAGATCCAAATGAAGCCAAAAACATTGTTAGAAAAGGAAATTTCACATATGCTCAAGCTAGAAATATTGCTAAAGCGGGAACAATTGAATCTTTAACATATGATTCAGTAAACGGAATAATCACGGCATCATCAGCTTTTGGAGTAACAGCCATTATCTCTTTTGCTACTTCAGTTTGGAACGGTGAAGACTTTGACAATGCCTTGAAAATAGCTACATATTCGGGATTAAAAGTAGGCGGAACTGCATTTATTACATCTGTTTTAGCTGCACAATTATCGAAAGCTGGATTAAATAGCGCTTTAGTAGGAAGTTCCGAAGCCTTAGTTGCGATGATGGGACCTAAAGCATCAGCAGTAATCATAAATGCATTTAGAAGTGGTTCAAAAATTTATGGTGCAGCTGCGATGAAAAGTGCAGCTAAACTATTTAGAGGAAATGCGATAACAGCAGGAATTACGTTTATGGTTCTTTCCTCATTAGATGTAGCTGATATATTCAGAGGACGAATTTCAGGGAAACAATTGTTTAAAAATATGGCTGGAACAGCAGCAACAGTTGGTGGCGGAACTGGTGGTTGGATTGCAGGAGCAGCGGCAGGTTCTGCAATTCTACCTGGTGTAGGAACTGTCATTGGTGGTTTAGTAGGTACTATGGCAGGTGGATCATTAGCAGGAAAAGCAACGAATGATGTTATTGGAAAATTTGTTGAAGATGATGCTGATGAAATGGTTGAAATAATTGAATCTGTATTCACTGATATGGCATCGGAATATTTACTTAACAATAAAGAAGCGGAAAAAGCAGTAGACAAATTAAGAGATAAACTTACTGGTAAAGTATTAAAAGAAATGTATGCAAGCGACAATAGAAAGAAATTTGCTAGAAAATTATTAACACCAATAATTGAAAATGAAACAGCAAAGAGAGAAGTTATTCATGATCCTTCTGAAGAACAAATGCTTGTTAGTATACAATCAGTATTAGAAGAAATAAGCGATACATTGATAGAAGAAGGATATGAAGTTGCACTAGCATAAATAAATATCTAAATATTAAAGAGGTACTTTAAAATTGGATGAGGTCGACTGAAATCTGGTTTTAAAATTCATGAGGTCATGAAACCTCACAACCGTTTATAAGTGAATCAAAGGTCTGTTTAAGACAGGCCTTTTTTTTCGTGCCTTTATGGGGCTTTGCCCCGAGCCATTTCATGGCTCTCCCCAGGATTTTCTTGCGGTAGCCGCTACCAAAAAGGGAAAAGGACCACCGTTATAAAGTGAATCCTTTCCTTTTTGTGTAGCGACTTCTGTTTTGCGAGTATCTATATTTATAAAAAATGTATAAAATTTTGGTTAAAAAAAATTAAAAAAAATGAGTATAAGAAAATGTATTTGAAGTCACATAAACTTCAATAAAAAGAAAAGATCCAATAGATGAAATGAGCAAGTATACTGGTTACCTTGCTTCTATGGACTGCCACAATATCGTCGCCCATTTGTAATAATATAATTTAAAATAAAAATTGATTAACTTCATTGTTGGATTGCAGATTGTTATTGGGACAACATATCTCATCTATGGAGCTGCAACATCACAAAACAGAAGTTATTTACAAATGTGTTGTATATAGATATAAAATCATAGTTTTTTGAAAAAATAAATATAAAATTTAATATAAAGTTTTATAGAATATAATAAAAATGATTCAAAATGCATCAGTAATAGTCAAAAAAAGACCTCATCAAAATTTAAAGGATGGAATGTTCCTTGGCAAAAAAACATCATGGATTTTAAAGGCTCATACCATCCTCATCCAATTTTAAATATTCATTAAAGAAAGCAAACTTTGAAATGAAGTGAACCCCTAAATTTGGACATCGAATTTAGGAGGTTCACTTTTTATATGTCAAAACTTACAAACGAACAAAAAATAGAAATATTTGAAAAGAAAGCGGCTGGACAGTCGATAAAAAAATTAGCGATTGAATATGG
>JAQYFP010000005.1 GCA_028723085.1 Erysipelotrichaceae bacterium
TTATGTTAAAATACATGGGCATTGCGAGGAAACGCGAGGTTGCTGACCCACTGAAATACGTTGTCATGGGTGGCGTCAGGTAATTCGCGTAGAGCATGTTTATCTAGAATAAACGAAAGGAGTTACACATGGCAAAAAACACTATGAGAATTCGCTTAAAAGCGTATGAGCACCGCATCTTAGATGATAGTGCTAAAAAAATTGTCGAAGCTGCGACAAAACACGGAGCTAAGAAAGTAGTTGGACCAGTTCCTCTACCAACAGAAAAACAAGTTGTTACAATTTTGAGAGCTGTTCACAAAGATAAAGATTCACGTGAACAATTCGAAATTCGTACACATAAACGTTTAATTGAGATTGTAGCACCAACTAAGGAAACAATCGATTCTTTACAAAGACTTGAACTTCCAAGTGGTGTAGATATCGAAATTAAACTTTAATGGAGGTGTCTAAAGATGAAAGGACTATTAGGAAGAAAATTAGGAATGACACAAGTCTTCACTGAAGATGGTGTATTAATTCCTGTAACTGTAATTGAAGCAACTCCAAATGTTGTTTTACAAAAGAAAACAACTGAAACAGATGGATATGAAGCAATTCAGTTAGGATTTGAAGAAATCAAAGAAAAACGTACAACTAAAGCAAACATCGGACACTGTAAAAAAGCTAATACAAGTCCAAAACGCTTTATTAAAGAAGTTCGTAACTGTGAATTAGATGTTAACGTAGGTGACTTAGTTGCTGTTGACATTTTCGAATCAGGTGAACAAGTTGACGTAATTGGAACAAGCAAAGGTAAAGGTTACAACGGTACAATCGTTCGTAACAATGCTCACCAAGGACCTAAATCACACGGTGGTTCTAAAAACATTCGTCACATTGGTTCATTAGCTACAAACGGTATTACTTCACGTCAAGGACGTATTATGAAGGGAACTATCATGGCTGGTCAAGAAGGTGGTTATACAACAACTAACCAAAACTTAACAGTTATCAAAGTTGATAGAGAAAATAACTACATTTTAGTAAAAGGAAATGTTCCTGGACCTAAAAAAGGATGTGTTATGATCCGTACAGCTAAAACATCAAAAGGAAATAAAGCACCTGTTACTTTAGTAGATTACAGTGCTAGCAAGGAGGTTCAAGAATAATGGCAATGATCGACGTTATTAACCAATCAGGGCAAGTTGTAAGTTCAATCGAATTGAACGATGCAGTATTTGGTATTGAACCAAACCAACAAGCTTTATATGATGCATTAAAAATGCAAATGGCAGGTAGACGTCAAGGAACAAGCGCTACAAAAGGACGTAGCGAAGTTTCTGGTGGTGGACGTAAACCATACCGTCAAAAAGGAACTGGACGTGCTCGTCAAGGTTCTACTCGTGCCGCTCAATTCGTAGGTGGTGGTACAGTATTCGGAGCAACTCAACGCGATTACTCTTACCGTATTAATAAGAAAGTTCGTCGTTTAGCTTTAAGATCTGCTTTAAGCGAAAAAGTTGCTGAAACTTCATTCAGTGTATTAGATAAATTCGAAATCGCTGAACCAAAAACAAAAACATTTGCTTCAATCTTAGCTGCAATTAAAGCTCCAAAGAAAACTTTATTTGTAGTTGGTGAAGAAGAAGATGCTGTAAACGCAATCTTATCTGGACGTAATATTCCAGGTGTTGGATTTGCAACAAGCAAAAGCATCAATGTATATGATTTAGTAAATGCTAATCAAATCGTTATGACTGTTACTGCTATCAAAGAAGTAGAGGAGGCTTTAGCATAATGAAAGACTATAGAGACGTAATTATCCGCCCAATCATTACTGAAAAAAGTATGAAGGCAATGGCTGAAGACAACAAATACACTTTCGAGGTAGCAAAAGGAACTAACAAAATTGAAATCCGTCAAGCTGTTGAAGCTATCTGGAATGTAAAAGTTGAAAAAGTAAATACATCAAACAGTAAACAAAGAACAAGAAGAGTTGGACGTTACATGGGTAAAGTTCCTGCTGTTCACAAAGCTGTTGTTAAATTAAAAGAAGGATATTCAATCGATATTTTCGGATCTGAAGAATAATCCAATCAGGGAGAAGACGCTATTTCCTGAATAAATATTGCGTATAGAAGGAGATATAAAAGTTTATGCCTATTCAAAAGTATAAGCCAACGACACCTGGTCGTCGTGGAATGAGCACTTTGACTAATGAAGAAATTACTGCTTCAAAGCCAGAGAAAAGCTTATTAGCACCTTTAAAATCAAAGGGTGGTCGTAATAACACAGGACGTATTACTACACGTCATCAAGGAGCTGGACACAAGAGAGCTTACCGTATCATCGATTTCAAACGTAACAAAGATGGTGTTCCTGGTAAAGTTGCTACAATCGAATACGATCCAAACCGTTCAGCAAATATCGCATTAATCAACTATGTTGATGGTGAAAAACGTTATATCATTGCTCCAAAAGATTTAAAAGTTGGAAGCAAAATCATTTCTGGTGTTGAAACAGATATCAAAATTGGTAACTGCTGTGAATTAAGAAATATGCCAGAAGGTACAATCGTACACAACGTTGAATTAAAACCTGGTAAAGGTGGACAAATGGCTCGTTCAGCTGGATGTTCTGCTCAAATCTTAGGTATTGAAGAAAAATATGTAACTCTTCGTTTACAATCTGGAGAAGTTCGTAAAGTATTAGGAAATTGTCGTGCAACTGTTGGTGTAGTTGGAAATGAAGACTACAACTTAGTTAATATTGGTAAAGCTGGTCGTACTCGTCATATGGGTATTCGTCCAACTGTTCGTGGATCTGTAATGAACCCTAACGATCACCCACATGGTGGTGGTGAAGGTCGTTCACCTATCGGTCGTAAATCTCCAATGACTCCTTGGGGTAAAAAAGCATTGGGTGTTAAGACTCGCGATAGCAAGAAAGCTAGCAACAAGTTAATTGTACGCCGTCGTAATGGTAAATAGTAAGGAGGTAAAATTGAAATGAGTCGTAGTTTGAAAAAAGGACCTTTTGTGGATGAACACTTAATGAAAAAGGTTGAAGCTTTAAATGAAGCTGGAAAAAAAGAAGTAATTAAGACTTGGAGCCGTCGTTCAACAATTTTCCCTCAATTTGTAGAACATACATTTGCTGTTTACAATGGAAAAGAACACGTTCCTGTATACGTAACTGAAGATATGGTTGGACATAAATTAGGTGAATTTGTTCCAACTCGTAAATATACTGGTCACGCAAGTGATGACAAGAAAGGTAAACGATAGGAGGATTTGAAAATGGAAGTTAAAGCTACTGCAAAAACACTACGTATTCAACCTCGTAAAGCTAGACTTGTCTTAGACTTAATTCGTGGAAAAGACGTAGAAGAAGCCGCTGCAATTTGTAAATTTACTCCAAATAAAGGTGGAGAAATGGTTGGTAAAGTATTAAAAAGTGCTGTTGCCAACGCCGTTAATAACAATGATTTAGATGAATCTAAATTATATGTTAAAGCTTGCTGGGCTGACGAAGGAATCACATTAAAAAGATACATGCCTCGTGCTAAAGGAAGCGCAAGCCCAATTAACAAACGTACAAGCCACATTACTGTTGTTGTGGCAGAAAGAGACTAGGAGGTAAGCTATGGGACAAAAAGTATCGCCTATCGGAATGCGTGTCGGAGTGATTCGTGATTGGGAATCAAGATGGTACGCAAACGACAATGAATTCGGATCAACTTTAATGGAAGACGTTAAAATCCGTGAATTCATCGAAAAATACTATAACGATTTAGCTAATGCTGCCGTTGACAAACGTAAAGCTAATCCTCAAATTTCTCGTATTGAAATTGAACGTTCAAAAAATCGTTTAACAGTAATCATTCGTACTGCTCATCCTGGTGTCGTAATTGGACAAGATGGAAAATCAATCGAAGGATTAAAGAAAAAATTAGAAAAATTAACTAACGCTAAAAACATTCAAGTTAATGTTGTAGAAATCGCTAATCCAAACTTAGATGCTCGTTTAGTAGCTCGTTGGATTGCCGATGAATTAGAAGGACGTAAATCTTTCCGTGCTACTCAAAAGAAAGCTATTCAAAACACTATGCGTGCTGGAGCAAAAGGAATCAAAACTGCTGTTTCTGGTCGTTTAGGTGGAGCTGACATGGCACGTACTGAAGGATATTCAGAAGGTGTAGTTCCTCTACATACATTACGTAGTGATATCGACTATGCAGTTGAAGAAGCTAGAACAACTTATGGTCAATTCGGTGTTAAAGTTTGGATCTGCCGTGGAGAAGTTCTTCCTGGTGAAATGGTTAAAGAACCTGAAGCTCCAAAACAAAGACCAGCACGTAAAGGAAAAGGACGTCGTAACTTCAATAAAGACGGACGTCAAAACAACCGTGCTCCTAAAGCTGCAGCTGCTAAAGCAAATGCAGAAGGAAACAAAGGAGGTAACGAATAATGTTAATGCCTAAACGTACAAAGTATAGACGACCTCATCGCTTAAGCTACGAAGGACGTAGTAAAGCAGGACGTACTATTGACTTTGGTGAATATGGTTTAGTTGCTGAAAGTGGTGCTTATGTCAGCAACCGTCAAATCGAAGCTGCTCGTATCGCCATGACACGTTATATGAAACGTGGAGGTAAAGTATGGATTCGTATTTTCCCTCATATGGCAAGAACTAAAAAACCTCTAGAAGTTCGTATGGGTTCTGGTAAAGGTGCTCCAGAAGGATGGGTAGCTGTTGTTCAACCAGGACGTGTTATGTTCGAAATCGGTGGAGTTAGTGAAGAAGTTGCACGTGAAGCACTTCGTTTAGCTTCTCACAAATTACCAGTAAAAACTCGTTTTGCTAGAAAAGGAGAAGTAGAATAATGACAATTAAAGAAATTCGTGAAAAATCAAATGAAGAATTATTAACTACGATCGATGCTTTAAAAGATGAATTATTTAATCTTCGTTTCCAACAAGCTACTGGTGACTTGGAAAATACAGCACGTATCAAAACAGTTAAAAAAGAAATTGCTCGTATTAAGACAGTTTTAACAGAGCGTGAAAGCGCAAATAAGGAATAGGGAGGACCATTCGATGGAAAGAAATGCTCGTAAAGTATACCGTGGTACAGTTGTTTCAGATAAAATGGACAAAACTATTACGGTAGTTGTAGAAACAAAGAAAACACATCCATTGTATGGAAAACGTGTAAAATATTCTAAAAAATTCAAAGCACATGATGAAAACAATGAAGCTCATGTTGGAGATACAGTAGTAATTATGGAAACTCGTCCATTATCTGCTACAAAACGTTTCCGCTTAGTTGAAATTGCTGAAAAAGCACGTGCTTAATACAGGGGGGGCGAAACAATGATTCAAAATGAAAGTAGATTACGTGTCGCTGATAACACTGGAGCTAAAGAAGTTTTAGTTATCCGTTGTTTAGGTGGATCCGTAAGAAAAACAGCAAATATTGGTGACATCGTTGTATGCAGTGTTAAACAAGCTACTCCTGGTGGAACTGTAAAAAAAGGTGATGTTGTAAAAGCTGTTATCGTACGTACAAGACGTGGGGTAAGACGTGAAAATGGATCTTATATCCGTTTTGATGACAACGCATGTGTAATTATTAAAGATGATAAAACGCCAAAAGGAACTCGTATTTTCGGTCCAGTTGCTCGTGAATTACGTGACAGAGACTTCATGAAAATCGTTTCATTGGCTCCAGAAGTACTATAGGAGGTGTCCAACGTGAGAATTAAAAAAGGTGATCAAGTTAAAGTTATTACTGGTGCTTACAAGGGCACAATCGGAAAAGTAACTGCTGCATTCCCAAAAGAAGATAAGGTAATTGTTGAAGGTGTTAACATGGTTAAAAAACATTTAAAACCAACTCAACAAAATCCAGATGGTGGAATCGTAGAAAAAGAAGCAAAAATCCATGTTTCTAATGTAATGCTTTATGATGAAAAATCAAAAGAAGCTTCTCGTGTTCGTACAGAAGTTAAAGATGGTAAAAAAGTACGCGTCTATGTTAAGAGCGGTAAAGAAGTTAAATAAGGAGGGTGCATAGATGAATCGTTTACAAGAAAGATATACAAACGTTGTTGTCCCTCAACTTATGAAAGAATTCAACTACACTTCAGTTATGGAAGTTCCAAAAATTGAAAAAGTTGTTGTAAACATCGGTGTAGGTGACGCAATTACTAACTCTAAATTATTAGATGAAGCAGTTGAAGAATTAACTGCAATTACTGGTCAAGCTCCAGTTGTAACAAAAGCTAAAAAATCAATCGCTAACTTCAAATTACGTGAAGGTATGCCTATTGGATGTAAAGTTACATTACGTAGACAACAAATGTATGAATTCTTAGATAAATTATTCAACATTTCATTGCCACGTGTTCGTGACTTCCGTGGTGTAAGCGACACAAGTTTCGATGGTCGTGGAAACTACACTTTAGGTATTAAAGAACAAATCATTTTCCCAGAAATCGATTTCGATAAAGTAGATCGTACTCGTGGAATGGATATTGTAATCGTAACAACTGCAAAAACTAACGAAGAGGCACGTGCTTTATTACAAGCAATGGGTATGCCTTTCAAGAAATAGGAGGATATCATGGCAAAGAAATCAATGATTAATAAACAGCAACGTCCTCAAAAATATAAAGTTCGTGAGTATACTCGTTGTGAACGTTGTGGTCGTCCACATTCAGTTTTAAGAAAATACAAAATCTGTCGTATATGCTTCAGAGAATTGGCTTACAAAGGTCAAATTCCTGGAGTTAAAAAGGCAAGTTGGTAAGAAGGAGGCATATTAATATGATTATGACTGATCCAATTGCGGATATGTTAACTAGAATCCGTAACGCATTACAACAAAAACATGAAACAGTTAGTATGCCATCATCTAATGAAAAGAAAGCAATCGCTAAAATCTTAAAAGATGAAGGTTATATTACTGACTATGCTGTAGAAGCAGACGGTGTTAAAAAGACACTTACAATTACTTTAAAATATGTAAATAACGAAAAAGCCATTAAAGGTTTACGTCGTATTTCTAAACCAGGATTACGTGTTTATTCAACTGTAGAAAATCTACCACGCGTAATTAGTGGATTAGGAATTGCCATCATTTCTACATCAAACGGAATGATGACTGATAAAGAAGCAAGAAAAGCCCACTTAGGTGGAGAAGTAATTGCTTACGTTTGGTAATAAATAAATAGGAGGAAATAAGAATGTCACGTATCGGGAATAAACTGATTACCATTCCTGCAGGAGTTACTGTTGAAGTAGCTGCTGGGAATGAGGTGACTGTTAAAGGACCTAAAGGTTCTTTAACTCGTACGTTTTCTGAATTAATGGAAATTAATGTTGAAGAAAATGTTGTCACAGTTAAACGTCCAAATGATCAAAAAGTAACTAAACAATTACACGGAACAACTCGTGCTTTATTACACAACATGGTAGTTGGTGTATCAGAAGGTTACAAAAAAGAATTGAAATTAGTCGGAATCGGATTCCGTACAGCTGTTAAAGGAAATACATTATCTTTAACTGTTGGATATTCTCACCAAGTTGATATGCAAATCCCTGAAGGATTAGAAGTTACTTGTTTAGATGCAGCTGGGAAAACATCTCCAACTGATATCCAAATTAAAGGAATTGACAAACAATTAGTTGGTCAATTTGCTGCTGAAGTAAGAGCTGTACGTAAACCAGAACCATATAAAGGTAAAGGTATTCGTTACAAAGATGAAGCTGTTCGTCGTAAAGAAGGTAAGACAGCTGGTAAGAAATAGTGGGAAAGGAGATTTTAAATTATGATTAATAAAGTATCACGTAATGAAACTAGAGTACGTCGTCACGCACGTGTTCGTAATAAAATTAGTGGAACTCCTGAATGCCCACGTTTGAATGTATTCAGAAGTAATTCTCATATTCATGTACAAATCATTGATGATGTTAATGGTGTTACATTAGCAAGTGCATCAAGTGTTGATATGAAATTAGAAAATGGTGGAAACGTTGAAGCCGCTCGTTTAGTTGGTGCTGAAATCGCTAAACGTGCTCAAGAAAAGGGTATTAAAAAAGTAGTATTCGATCGTGGTGGATATGTATACACTGGTCGTGTTCAAGCATTAGCCGATGCAGCTCGTGAAGCTGGATTAGAATTTTAGGAGGTCGCACAATGGCATTAGATAGAAAACCAAGAAAAGACCAAAAAGAATATGAAGATCAAGTAATCGCGATCAATCGTGTTACTAAAGTAGTAAAAGGTGGTCGTCGTTTCCGTTTCGCTGCATTAGTAGTAGTTGGAGATCGTAACGGTCATGTTGGAATTGGAACAGGAAAAGCTAACGAAGTTCCTGATGCAATTCGTAAAGCTAAAGATGATGCTATGAAAAACATCATTGAAGTACCAGTAATCAATGATACTATTCCTCATGAAATCAACGGTGTTTACGGAGCTGGTCAAGTATTCATGCGTCCTGCTGCTGAAGGTACTGGGGTTATCGCTGGTGGTGCTGCTCGTGCAGTATTAGAATTAGCTGGTATCAAAGATATCCTTACAAAATGTATCGGATCTCGTACAAAAATCAACGTTGTACGTGCAACATTTGAAGGTTTACGCAGCTTAAGAACTGTTGAACAAGTTGCAGAAATCCGTGGAAAGAAACCAGAAGAAATTCGCGGTTAATAGGGAGGTAACAATATGAAATTACATACAATGAGTTCTACTGCACCTCGTCAAGAACGTAACCGTGTTGGACGTGGTCCAGGTAGTGGAAATGGAAAAACTTCAGGACGTGGACATAAAGGTCAAAACGCAAGAAGTGGTGGAGGAGTTCGCTTAGGATTTGAAGGTGGACAAACACCATTAGCTAGACGTTTACCAAAACGTGGTTTCACAAACTTCAATCGCAAAGAATATGCAATTGTTAATGTTGAAACTTTAAATCGCTTCGAAGATGGAACTGTAGTTAATGCAGCTTTATTACTTGAAATGGGTGTCATCAAAAAAGAATTAAGTGGCTTAAAAGTTCTTGGAAATGGTGAGTTAACTAAGAATTTAACTGTTCAAGCAGCTAAGTTCTCTGCATCAGCAAAAGAAGCAATCGAAAAAGCAGGCGGAAAAGCTGAGGTTATTTAATGAATTCAAAAGTAAAGGCAAATGGAGTAAAGGCAAACAGCTTAGGGTTCTTCGGAACTATTAAAGCAATGTTCACCAATAAAGAAATTCGTAACAGAATCTTATTTACTCTGTTCGCCTTTCTTGTGTATCGTTTGGGATGTGCTATTACAGTTCCAAATGTAAATACATCTGACTTAGTTGCAGGAATGCAAGATAACTCTTTCTTCGCTATGATCAACCTATTGGGTGGTGGTGGATTGGAACAATTTTCCGTCTTCGCGTTGGGTGTCACTCCCTATATTACTGCATCTATCATCATTCAATTACTAAGTATGGATGTAATTCCTCATTTGACTGAATTAAGCAAATCAGGAGCGTCTGGTCGTAAAACATTGGACAAATATACTCGCTATTTAGCAGTTGTATTTGGATTTGTTCAATCTTTCTCATTAGTATATGGGTTATCTAAGTCATATACAGGATTATTAGTTGGTGGATCAAGTATTGCTACGATTTTATATATCGCAACAATCTTTACTGCCGGTACTATGTTCCTTGTATGGATTGGAGATCAGATTTCTATGAAAGGAATTGGAAATGGTATTTCAATGATCATCATGGCTGGAATTGTTGGACGTTTACCTCAACAATTCAGTACAGCATATTCTTCATTGGTATCTGGTTCTTCTGCTCCAGATAATGGTATTTTATTATTTGTTTTATATATCATTATCTATTTATTAATCATTATCTTTGTAACTTTGATTAATACAGCTGAACGTCGTATTCCAATTCAACAAACATCAAGTTCATTAGAAATTATTAAAAATAAAAATGATGATTACCTACCTTTAAAAGTCAATTCAGCAAGTGTTATTCCAGTCATTTTTGCTAGTTCATTAATGATGGCTCCACTTCAAATTGCTAGTTTCTTTGACACAAATGATTTCATTCGTGCCATGAATAACTGGTTAGGATTAAAGACATGGTATTCATTAGTTATCTATGTTTTATTGATTATCTTCTTTACTTTCTTCTATACAAAGATGCAAATTAATCCAGAAGAATTCAGTAAAAACTTAGCAAAATCTGGACAATACATTCCAGGTGTTCGTCCAGGAAGAGAAACACAAGACTATGTAAATAAAGTATTATCTAGAATCACAGTATTTGGTGCTCTTGCCTTAGCATTAATTGCGGTTTTACCTCATTTAATGACTGTTATTTGGCCAGAAATCTCATCTACAATGGCTTTAGGTGGTACGGGAATGATCATCGTTGTTGGTGTTGCTCTTGAAACAATTAAACAAGTACAAGGTTTGATTACTCAAAAATCTTATAAAGATTACTACTAAATCTTAGGAGAATTTAAATATGAATATCTTTATTATGGGTGCTCCTGGTTCAGGAAAAGGAACTTTTTCTAGTCGAATTAAAGAAGAATTTAATTTAAATCACATTTCGACTGGAGATATCTTCAGAGAAAATATTTCAAAAGGAACAGAATTAGGATTACAAGCAAAAGCTTATTCTGAAAAAGGTTTATTAGTTCCTGATGAAATCACTAATAAAATGGTGAAAGACTATTTGGCTACACTTGAAGATAAGAAAAACGGATATTTATTAGATGGATATCCAAGAACTTTAGATCAAGCAAAGGCTTTTGAAGAAATGACTGCTGGAACTGATTTAGCAGTTGAAAAAATTGTTGTAATGGATGTACCATTCGATGAATTAACACGTCGTATTACAGGGCGTAGAACTTGTAAAAACTGTGGTGCTATTTATAACATCTATTCAAAACCACCTATGGTTGAAGAAACATGTGATGTATGTCACACACCTCTTTCACAAAGAAAAGATGACAATGCAGAAAGCTTAAAAGTAAGATTAGATGAATATTCTAAGAATACTGAACCTGTAATTGCTTATTACGAAGAAAAAGGGATGGTTTCTAAAGTTGATGCTTCTAAGCCAATTGAAGAAATTTGGCCTGTATTAAAAGAAATCTTGAAAAAATAAAGAATTGCGCTTATAATAAAATAAGCGCAATTTGTTTGCGTGATTAAATAGCATTACGATTCCATTAAAATCCGCATAACGAACTATGCGCATTTTAGTGGGGAAATACGTGATTAGAAAGGTATAAACATGAAAGTAAGACCATCTGTAAAGCCAATTTGCGACAAATGCAGAGTAATTAAAAGAAAAGGTCGCGTAATGGTTATTTGTGAAAACCCAAAACATAAACAGA
>JAQYFP010000006.1 GCA_028723085.1 Erysipelotrichaceae bacterium
GTGGTTCATTTACGAATGGAAGGAAAGTTTTATATCATGGATACTTTTCCTAAAGATTTAAAACACATCCATGTGATTTTTCATTTAGATGATGGCCGGTATTTGTGTTATCATGACACAAGAAAATTTGGTCGCATGGCATTGTATGATAAAGTCGATAATAAATATGATTGTCCGGCTTTAAAAAATGTAGGATGGGATGTATTGGATGATCGTTTTAATGCCATGTATTTTTATAATAAAATACATAAATCCAATCGTAATTTGAAAACTGCTTTATTGGATCAAAGCATTCAAGCCGGTATTGGAAATATCTATGCCGATGAAATATGTTTTATGTCACGATTGGATCCAAGAAGCCGTTGTTCTCGCTTATCTAAAAAAGATTGTGAAAAGATTGTGGAAATGACAAAATATATAATTAAGGGAGCAATTAAAGCAGGGGGAACAACTATCCGTTCTTATACATCGAGTTTAGGTGTTACGGGTTTATTTCAGCTTCAGTTACATGTTCACACTAAAAAAGATGAACCATGTGAAATTTGTCATAATAAAATTATTAAAACAGTTATCGCTTCAAGAGGTACGTATATATGCACACATTGCCAGAAAAGAAAGTAATTGCGATTACGGGTTCAATGGGATCGGGAAAATCACAAGTATCTAAATACATTGCGAATTTTTATCCTGTAATTGATTGTGATCGTATTAATGCGGATTTAATAAAAAAAGATCATGAAGGATATAGAAAATTAGTTCAATTTGATTGGATTGTCTTAGATAAAAACTATGAAATTGATAAAACCAAAATGGCAAGTTCTATGTTTAGTGATAAAACAAAGAAAAAACAAGTGGAGCAAATTCTTCATCCGCTTATTTTTGAACAAATAGATAAATGGAAACAAGAACAACAGAGTTCTTTGGTTTTTGTAGAAGTTCCTATTTTATTTGAAATCCAAGCTCAATCAAAATTTGATGAAATATGGTGTGTTTATTGTGATGAACAAGTGGCCCTTGAGCGTTTAGTGAAATATCGTCATTTTACTCTTGAACAAGCCAAACAGCGTCTACAACATCAATTTTCAGTGGAATATAAAAAACAAAATAGCGATGTTTGTATTGAAAACAACGGAGGCTTAGAGCAGTTAGAAAAACAAATAGATGAATTATTAGAAAAGAGGAGTGTTAATGGAAAATAGTGGAGAAGCGATTATTCAATTATCAGGTACGTTTCATCAAGATTCAACAAAAGTGTTAACGCTTCTTTATTATCCAATTATTGGCAAAGATGCTTTTATTCTTTATCAATTGTTGTATAGTCTTGAAGATTTATCAATTGGTGTTAATCAAATTATTGAATTAAGTAATTTAAATGATGGAACCTATCAAAAGGCAAGAGAAACTTTAGAGGAATTTGGTTTATTAAAAACATTTTTAAATACTTCTGAAAATCGTTGGCTTTATTTTGTTTGTCCACCATTAGATTCCACTTCTTTTTTTAGTCATGATAGCTATGCGCGTATTTTTATAAATGAATGCGGGGCTAGACAATATGATTATTTAAAAGCTTATTTTCATGTAGATGAAATGAAAACGGATGGATATTTAGATGTGTCTAAACCATTGGATACTTCAAGACTTGATTTATGGAATGATAAAAAAGAAGAAGTGTTCCAAAATAATAAGGCCAATGAACAAAGAGTATATGACTTTGATTTTAATGTCTTTTTACAAGGGATGGATCGTATTTTTCCAATTCGTCTTCGTACCCCTGAAAATTTAAGTTTTATCGCTCAGCTATCATCAATTTATGGAATTGATGAAAGAGATATGAAGCGTTTAGTGCAAAGAAGTATTCATCCTTCTACCAAAGAATTTGATAAAGATTTATTAAAGGAATTGGTATTTGTATCTCGTAAGAATGTTAAAGCAAGCAAAGATCCATATAAAATGGGACCAGTGGCGTTCTTTAAATCAAAACAAAATGGTGCACCAGTATCCAATAGCGATAAACATTTACTTGAATCGCTTTGTGTGGATTATGGATTTACCAATGAGGTTGTGAATGTATTAATAGAATATTGTTTGGATAAGACCAATCAAAGTTTTAATCATAGTTATGTTGAAAAGGTGGCTTCGAGTTGGGCTCGTTTAAAAATTGATACGAAAGAAAAAGCTCTAAATCAAATTAATAAAGTACCAACTAGAAAGAAAGCACCTGAGTGGTATGAAAATACAGAACAAACAAAGCCTAGTCAACAATCTTTACAAGAGGCTTTAAAATTACAAGAAAAATTGAAGGGAAGTGAAGGATAGTGGAACAAGAATTATATGAGCGTCAACTGCTTGAGAAATTAAAGAAAAATCGTCATGTCCTTTCGTTTTTAAAGAAAAATAAATTGGATTTGGATTTTGTGGATGGATATTCGGATTTATTTGAACAATGGCTTCAAAATCTAAAAAAATGTGAAGGATGTCAGGGACTTCCTTTTTGTACGCAAAAAATAAGAGGAAGAGTTAAAAATCTTTATATGGATGGAGATTATCTAGAAGAGACTTTTATGCCTTGTCGTTATAAGAAAAAAGAAAATAAAGAATTAAAGCATGTTTCTTCTTATCGTTTTTCACATTTATCCACAAATGAATATTTCATCGATTTGAATGCGATTGAATTAAAAAATGAATCAGCACAGTATTTAGAAGCGTATGCTAGTGTAATAAAATCCATTGATGATAAAAAAGGAGTTTATTTATATGGACAACCTGGTGTGGGAAAAAGTTATTTATGCATTGGATGCGCTAATTATTATGCCAAACAAGGTCATGTTGTTAGTTTTGTGAAAGTTCCTCAGTTGGTACAAGAATGCAAAGATTCATTAAGTGACTATGAATACCAGGCAACAATTTTATCGCATTTAAAGTTTAGCGAAATATTGTTTTTAGATGATTTAGGGTCAGAATCAATTAGTCAGTGGTCAAGGGATTCTTTATTGTTTCCAGCTTTGAATTATCGTATGGACCATAACTTAAAAACATATTTTATTTCTAACTATACATTGGAAGAATTAAAGAATCGTTATTTTATTAAAGGAAAAGATGAAAATATTGTGAGTAGTGATCGTTTTATGGAGCGAATTCGTGCTTTATCAAAACCACAAGCTATGACAGGAAAAAGCCGTAGATAAAATGCTTTTAAAATAGTGTCTTTTGTATTAAAATAATAGCGTAGAATTCTAAAGGAGGATAATAAAATGTTAGTTTCTGCTACTGAAATGATTAACAAGGCTCATGAAGGTCATTATGCTATTCCACAATACAACATTAACAACATGGAATGGATCATCGCGATTTTAAAAGGATGCCAAGCTACTAATTCACCAGTTATCTTAGGTGTTTCTGAAGGTGCTGGAAAATATATGCAAGGGTACAAAAATGTTGTTGGAATGGTTAAAAACATTCATGACAAATTAGGAATCACTGTTCCTGTTGCTATCCATTTAGACCATGGATCATACCAAGGAGCATTAGATTGCATCGAAGCTGGATTTACTTCAGTAATGTTTGATGGATCTCATTTTGATTTCGAAGAAAACGTAGCTAAATCAAAAGAAATCATCGCTTTAGCTCATTCAAAAGGAATTTCTGTTGAATGTGAAGTTGGTGGAATCGGAGGAGAAGAAGACGGTGTTGTTTCATCTGGTGAATTAGCTGATCCAGAAGAATGTGGTGCTGTTGCTGCTCTTGGAGTTGATTTCTTAGCTGCTGGAATTGGAAACATCCATGGTAAATATCCTGCAAACTGGGCTGGATTAAGCTTTGATCAATTAGCTAAAATCCAAGCTAGTACAAATGGTAAACCATTAGTATTACATGGTGGTTCAGGAATCCCTGCTGAACAAGTTAAAAAAGCAATTTCTTTAGGTGTTTCTAAAGTTAACGTTAACACTGAATTACAATTAGAATTTGCTGCTGCTACTCGTAAATATATCGAAGAAGGTAAAGACCAAATCGGTAAAGGATACGATCCACGTAAATTATTAAAAGCTGGTACAGATGCTATTCAAGCTAAAGTAGAAGACATGAACAAAAACTACTTTGGTTGCGCAGATAAAGCTTAATTTATGAAACTTGAGGTGACTATATGTCACCTTTTTTTATTTTCAGTTGGAAAAAGTGAGTGAATAGTGTAAAATTTATATGCCTTAGGGGAGGTTTTTATGGAAAAAGTTATAAAAATCGAAGGAGGACATCGTTTAAATGGTACGGTGCGCATAAGTGGTTCTAAAAATGCGACAGTCGCATTGATTCCTGCTTGTGTTTTAGCAAATAAACCCGTAACTATTTTTGGTGTTCCCAATATCTCAGATGTTCAATCATTACAAATTTTATTAGAAGAATTAAATGTTAAAGTAGAGAAAAAAGGGGAAGATACTTTATACATTGATCCAACTCATATTAAAAATATTCCAATGGTTTCAAATGCTGTTTCTAAATTGCGTGCTAGTTATTATTTTATGGGGGCTTTACTAGGTCGTTTTGGACATGCAGAAATCAAAATGCCTGGTGGATGTTATTTAGGTCCTAGACCAATTGATTTACACTTAAAAGGATTTGAAGCACTGGGTGCTAATATTTCTTATGAAAATGGGTGCTATATTTTAGATGCACCTGAGTTAAAAGGAACAAACATTTTCTTGGATATTTCCAGTGTTGGTGCCACAATTAATATTATGATGGCAGCTGTCTATGCTAAGGGTAGAACGGTTATTGAAAATGCGGCTCGTGAACCAGAAATTATTGATATTGCTACGTTATTAAATAAAATGGGAGCTAAAATTCATGGAATGGGAACAAGTACACTTGTAATTGATGGTGTTGAACAATTAGGTGGATGTTTCCACGAAATTATTCCAGATCGAATTGAAGCGGCTACTTATATTATCATTGCAGCGGCTATGGCAGATGATATGGTAATTGAAAATATCATTCCTCAACACTTAGAATCCGTTATCATGAAATTAAAACAAGTGGGAATTGAAATGAAAGTGGGAGCTGATTTTGTGGAAGTCTTTAAAACAGATGAACCATTAAAACCAACAGAAATTTTAACAAAACCTTATCCTGGTTTTGCCACGGATATTCAACAACCATTTACGGCTTTATTAACACAGGCAGAGGGAATTTCTACAGTAACGGAAACAATTTATACGGAGCGTTTTAAACATTGTAAGGAATTGAATAAAATGGGAGCCGATATTGATGTTATGACACCTAGTTGTTTTATCAATGGAAAAACAAAATTACATGGAGCTAAAGTTACTTCAACGGATTTACGTTGTGGAGCTGGTTTAGTTGTTGCGGCTTTAATGGCAGAAGGTGTAACAGAAATTCATGATGTTTATCATATTGATCGTGGATACGATAATTTAGATGGTAAATTAATTAATTTAGGTGCTAAAATTTGGCGTGAAGAAGTAGAATAGACTACTTCTTTTTTTTAATTATGATAAAATAGAATCATGATAAAAATCGCATTTTTAGAATATGAAAATGAAATAAAAGAATTATCTTATCTAATGGCAAAAACATTTCATGAACAAGATTGGACGTTTCGTATTTATTCCAAGGCAAGTGATTTGATGAAAGGAATGAAAAATGAATCGTATCAAATCTTTGTGTTTGATGAAATATTTAAAACACCTCGAATTGAAAGTGTTTTTGTTCATGATAATCCCAATGCTGTGTTTGTGTTTGTGGTTGAAAATAAATATAAATATATAAAAGAAGATAAAAGAGGTCGTATTTTATATATTGAAAAAAATCATATTCAAGAACAGTATGAAAATATTCAGAATTCTTTATTAAAACAAAGTAAACAATCGGATATATATCATTTAAATTATGATCGTGTGAATGTGAATCTTCCTTATGAAGAAATTTATTATTTAGAAAAAGATGATAAAATGGTGTATTTTTATACGAAAAAAGGAAAATTTCATCAAAGAATTAATATTGGGGAAATGGAAGAAATTTTTGTTCCTTATGGATTTATTCGCATCCATGTTTCTTATTTAGTAAATGAAAAATATATTCTTGCTTGGTACAAAGATAAAGTCGAATTAACAACGGGAGAAGTTCTTCCTTTGTCTCGTCTACAAAAACAAAAGATTCTAGCTTCAAAGAACAAGTCTATATAGGGACTTGTTTTTATTTTTTACGAGTGAATTATGTGATACAATAAAAACAAAGGTGAGGAAAAAATTATGACTAATATTTTAGCAACAGATTATGATGGAACATTAAAATACGCACAAAAAGTAATGCAAGAAGACTTAGATGCGATAAAAAAATGGAAAGAACAAGGCAATTTATTTGTGATTGTGACAGGTCGTTCTATGGAATCAATCGCTAGACAAGCTGAAATCTATGATTTGCCTGTTGATTATTTTGTCACAAACAATGGTGGAATGGTTTATGATGCCAATAAAAAAGAGTTATATGCCTCTTATTTGGATACAGTGACAAGTATTGATTTAATGTATATTGCCAAAGAAATAGAGGGTGTTTGTTCTTATGTTGTCAACGATGGATATTATCGTCATCGTATTGTTGTAGATTCTGAACTAGAAGAAAAAAGATATTTGGATTTAGAACCTGATTTGGATGAACAACATGTTATGGACTTAGGAAAATATGCTCAAATTGTGATTTCAATGGTTGAAACAGAATATGCAGTTTCATTAGCTGAACAAATAAATTCGAATTTTGGTGATGTAGTGGTAGCTTATGCCAATAATTTTGTGGTTGATATTGTACCAAAGGGAACATCAAAAGCACTTGGAATTGATTTTGTTTGTGAATGGGTTAATATCGATGAAAGTTGTGTTTATACAATTGGTGATTCTTACAATGATATTCCATTAATGGAATATGGATTAAATGGAGCTTGTATGTCTACGGCTTTAGAAGATGTAAAAGCCCATGCAAACAAAGAATATGATTCAATAAGTTGTATGATTAATGATATTTTAAAATAATAAAATAGATAATAGAGGGGAAGTGATCTTATGAGCTTTAGTTTAAGCGAAATTAAATTCATTTTTCAGCTCATTGTTGATATCTTGGTGGTATGGTTTCTTATTTATTCTTTATTAAGAATTTTAAGCAACAATTCCCGTACTGTTCAAATTATTAAGGGGGCATTGATTGTCTTATTAGTTAAAGGACTTTCAATGATTTTGAATTTGATGGCAGTTGGATATATTATTGATATCTTTTTGAATTGGGGAGTTGTTTTAATAATTGTGATTTTCCAACCTGAAATCCGAGAGATGCTTGAAAAAGTTGGGAAATCAGGGCAAAGAAGTGCACATCTTTCTTCATTACAATATGAAGAAATGATTGATAATATTGTCGACGCTTGTGATTCTATGTCTAAGAAAAAAACAGGTGCTATTATTACCATCCAACAAAACCAAGATTTACAAGATTATATTCAATCAGGAATTAGTATGGGATCGGAAGTTTCAAGTGAACTTCTTTGTACCATTTTTCAATATGGAACGCCTTTACACGATGGAGCCGTTATTATTCAAGGAAATCGTATTGCCTGTGCAGCAGCGTATTTTCCACCAACCAAGCGTGATTTACCAAGTAAATATGGGGCAAGACATCGTGCAGCAGTTGGAATTAGTGAAATAACAGATTCTATTACGATTGTTGTTAGTGAAGAAACGGGTGCTATTTCGATTGCGATGAATGGACACTTGGCAAAATATACGACTTCTTCACTAAAGAGTTTTCTAACGAGTACATTGGTTTTAGCGGATAATAAAGAAACGACAAACAATTTCTTTGAACCCGTGATTCAAACCGCGAAAAGCTTTACATCTCGTTCTAAGAAACAAGATTTAATCGTTGATGAAAGAATTAAGCCAATTAAGATCATTGATAATTACTCTCAGGAGGCGAAATAATATGATAAATAAAATATATGAAATGATTCGTTATATTTTTTCACCTGTTGTTCGTCGTTTTTCTAAGTTATTCGATCGTATTGTGTTTGATAAAAAAGGAATGGTTATTGTTTCTTTTATCTTATCTGTATTAATTTGTATTTCGATTGACTACGATACGATTCGTGTTCAATTATTTAATGATTTGACAACATCTGTTACGATTAGTGATGTAGCGGTGGATGTAAAAGCTGATAAGAGTCAATATGAAATCGAAGGAGTTCCTGGGGTTGTTACAGTTGTCTTAACTGGTAATTCAACGGATATTCAAGTTTTTAGACAACAAAAAGGTGTATCTGTAATATGTGATTTAAGTAAATGTGAACCAGGAGAAAATCTAGTAAATCTAACTGTTGATTCTTTGCCTTCTAGTTTAAGTGCTAAAGTATCTCCTGAAACAGTGGATGTGACTTTAAATCCAAAAGTAAAAGCAGTCTTTACACTTTCGTGTGATTTATTAGTTGGAAATGGACAAAAAACAACCGACTTTGAAAAACCGGTTTTATCACAAAACCAAGTAACCGTTAAGGCAAGTCAAGATACATTGGATTCGATTCGTGTTGTGAAAGCTTTAGTGGATGCGACAGGTCAAGTTTCTGACTTTACTACAAATGTTAAATTAGTTGCCTATGACATAGAAGGAAATGTAATCAATGTGGATTTCTTAGATGATTCCATTACCGCTAGCGTTAAATTGGCAAAAGAGGAGGAATAAAAGAATGGGTAGATATTTTGGTACAGATGGTTTTAGAGGAGAAGCCAATGTTACTTTAAATGCAGACCATGCATATAAAATAGGAAGATTTTTAGGATGGTATTATTCAAAATTAAAAAATGGAGAAGCAAAAGTTGTGATTGGAAAAGATACACGACGTTCTTCTTATATGTTTGAATATAGCTTAATTGCCGGATTAACGGCATCAGGAGCAGATGCCTATATGCTTCATGTCACTACTACACCTAGTGTTGCTTATATTGCACGTGTAGATGACTTTGATTGTGGAATTATGATTAGTGCTTCTCATAATCCATACTATGACAATGGAATTAAATTAATTAATTCAGATGGTGAAAAAATGGATGAAACTACAATTTCATACATTGAAGATTATCTTGATGGAAAATTAGAATTATTTGGACAAAGTTGGCCTGAAATTCCATATGCCACAAAAGATAAAATTGGAAGAACTGTAGATTATGTATCAGGAAGAAACCGTTATATTGGTTATTTAATTTCGTTGGGGATGTATTCATTTAAGGGATATCGCGTTGGTTTAGATTGTGCCAATGGAAGTAGTTGGCAAATCGCAAAAGCTGTTTTCGATGCGTTAGGAGCCAAAACATATGTAATAAATGCGCAACCCAATGGATGCAACATTAATAAAGACGCTGGATCAACACACATTGAAGGACTACAAAAATTTGTGGTTGAAAATGGTTTAGACATTGGTTTTGCCTATGATGGAGATGCGGATCGTTGTCTTTGTGTTGATGAAAAAGGAAACGTAATTACTGGAGATCATATTTTATATATTTATGGAAAATATATGAAAGAAAGAGGAAAATTACTTACTAATACAGTTGTTACAACGGTTATGTCTAACTTTGGCTTATATAAAGCATTTGATAAAGCAGGTATTGGCTATGCGAAAACAGCTGTTGGGGATAAATATGTTTATGAATATATGAAAGAAAATGGTTGTCGTATTGGTGGGGAACAATCAGGTCATATTATCTTCACAAAATATGCTTCAACAGGAGATGGAATCTTAACTTCATTAAAAATGATGGAAGTCATGGTTGCGAAAAAAATGCCAATGAGTAAACTTCATGAAGATTTGAAGATTTATCCTCAGTTATTAGTAAACATTAAAGTGAAAGATAAAAAATTAGCTCAAAATGATGAGGATGTACAAAAAGCAATCCATGAAGTTGAAGAAGCTTTACAAGATACAGGAAGAATCTTAGTTCGTGAATCAGGTACAGAGCCATTGGTTCGTGTCATGGTTGAAGCCGAAACACATGAAGAATGTGAAAAATATGTTTATCATGTCATTGATGTGATAAAAGCTAAAGGACATGAAATTGTATAATTAGAAAAGAGGGATGAAGTATGAAACGTGTCATTTGTGTAGTTGAAGATGAAAAAGACATTAATAATCTAGTCGCTCAGTATTTGCGCAAAGAAGGATACGAAGTTCGTTCTTATTATACTTATGAACAAGCAAGTGTTCATGTTCAAGATGATGATGTACATTTGTGGATTCTTGATATCATGCTTGATGACAAATCAGGTTTTGATTTATTAGAAGAAATTCGTCTACAAGGACCTAATATTCCGATTATCTTTATGTCTGCACGTGATAAAGAATTTGATCGTATTATTGGATTGGAAAAAGGATGCGATGACTATATCACAAAACCTTTCTCACCAAAGGAAATGGTATTACGTGTAAACAATATTATTCGTCGTGCATATAAAGATGAAAACAATCGTATTAGTATTGATGGATATGAATTAGATGAAGAACAAAGAAAGATTTATTCAGATAATGTTGAAATTGAACTAACAACTAAAGAATTTGATTTATTAATGATGTTTATCAAGAATAAAGGAATTGCGTTTTCACGTGATAAAATCTTAGAAAATGTATGGGACGAAAATTATTTTGGATCGGATCGTGTTGTAGATGATACACTTCGTCGTTTGCGTAAAAAATTGCCAAAATTAAATATTCACACGATCTATGGATATGGGTATCGATTAGGATAGAATATGAAAAAATTTAAACAATTATTTCATAAATTGTCTTTGACCAAACAATTTGTTTCTATTATATTTCTTTGTTTGATTGCGTTCTTAATATTCTTTTTTGCGATTTTAAGAACGGGAATTAATAACACAATTGAGACACAAATGGTTTCGATGCTGCAAGATAATCAAAGACCAATAGTTAATTTAATTGAAAATGAAGGAAACGTAGACGAGGAATTTTATTCGTATCTAGCCAAAAATTCTACGCAAGTAGATTGTTTAATTCGAAATAATGTATTACATGTATTTGGTGGAAAAGACGATAAAATTGGAAACGTAGATTTATATGAATATTTAATCAAAGAAGCAAGCGATATGTCCCCTGTTAATAACGTGGAATATGGAACTGTTATGATTGATGACATGGAATATTATTATAGTCTTGTCTTTTGTACTAAATCACATGTAATAGTCGCAAGTTTTATGGATAATACATATCCATCTTCTTTCCGTTCAATTCTAGTCGATTCAACGGTGTATTTAATTATTATTGCTTTTATTTTAGTGTTTATGGTGATTTTAATTTGGGTATTCTCAATCATTCAACCATTATCACAAATTAAAGACTATATTACCCAAATTAATATGGGAAAAGACGTGGAGTTAAACATTAATCGTGGTGATGAAATTGGACAAGTGGCTCATTCAATTGTGGTCATGAAAGATGAATTGACAAAACAAGAAAAATCAAAAGAAGAAATGATACACAACATTTCCCATGATTTAAAAACACCAATTGCAACGATTAAATCATATGGAGAATCAATTAAAGATGGTATTTATCCATATGGTGACTTGGAATCAAGTGTTGATGTCATTATTGATAATGCCAATCGTTTAGAGAAAAAAGTATATAATTTACTTTACTTGAATCGAATTGAATACTTGTTGACATCGGATTCTGAAGGTGTGGTCACAAACATGAAAGAAGTTGTGGAAGAGGTTGTATTAAATTCAGCTGTCATTCGCCCTGAAATTGAAGTCATTACGGATATTGAAGAAGTATTCTTCGATGGTTTATTAGAAGCATGGCGTGTATGTATTGAAAATATCATGGACAATGCGTTTAGATATGCAAAGACATATATTAAAATTGAAGTGCGTGAAGATGATTTAAGAATTTCAAATGATGGTCCAAAGATGAGTGAAGACCGCATTGAAACGTTATTCCATCCTTTTGAAAAAGGAGAAAAAGGTAAGTTTGGTTTAGGTCTTTCTATTGTTTCTAAGGTCACTAAAACAAATAACTATCTTGTCAAAGGATATAACACAGACGATGGTGTTTGTTTCAGAATTTATCGAGAACCTGTGGAAGAAAAGAAAAAGACTAATTCTTCGTGGAAGAAGCGTGAAACAAAAGGAGAATAAAGATGAAAGTAGGAACAATTGGTACAGGATTTATCGTTGATCGCATGATTGAATCAATGAAATTAGTGGATGGAATTGAAGTAGTGGCGTGTTATTCACGAAGCGAAGAAAAGGCAAAAGCTTTTTGTGAAAAACATGAAATGAAAAGATACTATTCAAATTTAGATGAAATGATGAAAGATGAAGAATTGGATACAATCTATGTTGCCAGTCCAAACTCACTTCACTATGCACAATCTAAAAAAGCACTGGAAGCGCATAAACATGTAATCAATGAAAAACCATTTTGTCCAACTTTAAAAGAAAGTAAAGAATTATTTGAAATTGCCCAAAAGAATGGTGTATATATTTTTGAAGCTATCACTAATCAATTTTTACCAAACTACAAGATTATTAAAGAAAATTTAAATCGCGTAGGAGATATTAAATTAATTCAAGTAAATTATTCACAATATTCTTCTCGCTATGATAAATACAAAAACCATGAACAAACCAATGCCTTTGATCCTGCTTTTAACGGTGGAGCTTTAATGGATATTGGTGTATATTGTCTTCATTTTGTGACAGGATTATTTGGAAAACCACAATCAACGCAATATTATGCCAATATTGGATATAATGGCATTGATACAAGTGGTACAGTCGTATTACAGTATCCAAAATTCATTGCGACTTGTACAGGAGCTAAAGATAGTTCAAGTGATGTATTTGCGTTTATTCAAGGCGATAAAGGATGTTTAAGAGTAAAGGGAATGAGTATTGGTATTTTACCGAGTGTTGATTTCATTCCACCTAAAGGAGAACCAATCAATAATAAAAATAGTCAATCTTCTTTAAATTTAGGCATTGAACAAGAAGCACATATGGTTTACGAATGCCGTGAATTTAATCGTATTATCAACGAAAAAGATGATGAAACATATCAAAAATTATGTGATCATACTAATGTTGTCGTTGAAATACTTGAAAAATCAATTGAACAAGTTAAGCATTAGCACCGCTAATGCTTTTTTAAGAGGAACTATGAAACTAAATACATTATGTTATATTGAATCAGGAAATAATATTTTAATGTTGAATCGAAATAAAAAGAAAAACGATGAAAATCAAGGAAAATGGATTGGTGTGGGAGGAAAATTAGAGCCTCATGAAAGTCCAGATGACTGCATGATTCGTGAAGTAAAAGAAGAAACAGGATTAAAGTTAATTGATTATCAATTAAGAGGAATTATCACTTTTGTTTTACCAAAATGGGAAGATGAAATCTGTTTTCTATATTCAGCTACTCAATATGAAGGAACACTAAAAGAATGTAATGAAGGAGAACTTCAATGGATTAAAAAAGAAGATGTATTTAATTTACCTTTATGGCAAGGAGATACATACTTCTTAGATGATTTATTTTATTTGAATCAGTTCATCAATATAAAACTTGTTTATAACGAACAAGATGAACTGGTAAAAGTGTGCAAATATACATAATTTGGGTAACCAAAATCTTTTGGGGTTTATCCAAAAACTTTTAGGGTGAACTTTTGGGGGATGAGAAAAATCAGACCCCAAAAGTTGATTTTTCAAAAATTAATAAGTACAAAATTAAGGACTTGCCAGAGCAGATAATTGTCT
>JAQYFP010000007.1 GCA_028723085.1 Erysipelotrichaceae bacterium
CGTATTGATCAGCTTGTTAAAAGAAGTTCAAAAATATGTTAAATAAATCTCCAGATTTTTGGGGGTGCGAAATAAAAGATTTGATTAAAACAAGTAATTCAAATCGATTAATCGAATTTTTTGATTCAGAAATGAAAGAAAATAAAGGAGAAAATATCAATGGAAACTAAGCTAAGAGGGGTTGAAACACTCAGCCCACAAGAAAAAACGGTAATTGAGAAAATGCCTAGTACAATATCGGCAATCGTAATGGAGTTTTACAAAAAAATGCCCAATTTGTCACTAGGTGCAATTATAAATTTTGTCTTATTCCACACCACACATGCAACGCTGTCGAAGAAAATAAAGTATTCCAAAGCGGGCGAGCTAGTTGTACCAAATTATTTTGCAAGAGTATTCGCCAAGAGTGGAGCTGGAAAAGATTATATTACAAAAGATATTGAACGATTTATATTACCAGATTTCAAAAATTGGTTTCTTCAACAAGCAGAACAGGAATATAAAATCCAAGTTGCCCTGTACAATGCACAAAAGAAACAAGAAGAAGAAAATGAGAAAGAAAGTGCAGAAGAAATATTAGCGGAAAGGAGATTACCAGATGATAAACGAACAATTCAGGCGTTCTAATATGCCCAAAAAAGTACCATATGACATAAATAGCTTTACAAAAGAAGGGGCTTATGAAGTCGCTATGACAGTTATGTACTCATCAACAACAGCATTAAAAATTAAAGTTAATGAGCTTTTAGCGGTACTGCAAACAAAAACGAATATAGATGAAAAGTTCTTCGACTGTATGTTACAAGCATTTGACGGAGTTTTTGAAAAACGCAACATCAAAAGTGAAGAAACAGAAGAACCTGCAACAGATGTAGGAGTTTCCGTTTTGATGATGTCTGACCCTACAAATCTCACCGGTAAGTTAAAAGATTCAATTTTGTTGAGAGAATCCAGAGGAGATGCTAGGCGATTCATAACATCATTTGATGCAGATAAAACAATCGAATTTGTTAATATAAATCTTGAAGAACATCAAGAAATTAACAATAAATTAAAGGTTTTAGGAAAAAATTTCTTTGATGATTTTAATCAAATTGTAATAGGTAGTACATTTATATTAACATCAGAGGCTTATAATACCTTAAAATTGTATGAAAAACAGTGCTTTGATAAAGCTAAAAATATTGAAAATCCACATCTTTTAATCGAGTTGCATTCCAGAGCCAATAAAGCAATCCGTTTATCTTGTCATTATGCTGCATTGAATCATCCAAAAGATTTCAGAATCTTAGAATCTGACATGGAACAGGCAACTACAACTGTTGAATTTTGCTCAAAGGATTATCATAAATTTATAAGCTACGAATCGCAAGCACCTGATGAAGTTGACAAAATAATTACATTTCTTAAATCCGAAAACAACCTTGGCAAAGAATTTAAAAAAGGTTATTTCATCAAAAATTATACCAAATTTGCTAAACGTCGAGAACAGTTCAGAAAAGAGTTTGAAAAAATCCTAGATATGGCAAAAGATGTAGCCATACAGGATGGTTATTTCCTCAGTATTCGACCAAACTCTAGTAATAATTCAATCTGCTGTGCCTTAACTAAACTCGAAAATAATTCATTAAGTTATTATGTCAAACCTGTTGATGAGTTGATACAAAATATTGAAGATTCCAAACTATCCAAAATATCGAATGAACCAAACAACAACTATAATAACGACCTTACAAACAATACAGACAATACAGACAACGATGTAATATTTTAGGAGATACGAATGGATAATATATTAGAAATACTGACCGAACTATTCGGCGAAGTATACATAAAAAAATATGACAACATTATTTTCCCCTGCCCTCTATGTAAGGGCGAGGGGGCAGATAACCATGGAGATAACTTAATCTACAACACAAGGAAAAACCTTCTTACTTGTTTTAGAGAACCCTCTCATTCAAAAATATTACGTTCGCAATTTTATAATGCGTTGCGTAATCATGGTGCCCAATTGCCATCTGGCTGTGATAATACATATATGAATAATATTGGAATGACCGACGAGAAAAAATTGGAACTTATACTAAAATTTGATGAATATATAAAATGTTTATATGATAGTTATCGCGATAATAAAGGTATTATTGAACATTTAGAGGATATTCGAGGTATTAATTTAGAAACAGTAAGTGCTGTTGGTTTAGGCATACGTCAAACAAATATGGTATATGAGAAGAACTATGGATATGATTGGTGTATCCCAACGATAGAGTATTCAACAGATAGTGATAATATTTGTGAACTTATCATGGGTTACGAATATCGTCCTGCGGACTTCTCAAAAGATAACCTCCGCAGAGAGCCAAATTGTAAGACTGGATTAGCCATGGTTAATGCCTATGATAAAAATACCGAAATTCTGGTTGTATTAGAAGGTTATTTTGATGCTTATGCTTTCTTGCAATTTCTTCGAGAGAAAAATCAGCTTGATTACTATCACATTATAACTCCAAGTAATGGTATTAATTCTCTTATAAAACAATTACAAGTTATCAAACCCGAAAAATATAAAAAATGCTACTTAATGCTCGATAACGATTCAGCAGGTCAAGAAGCAACAAAAAATATACTTGAAGAATACCCATTCTTTAAAGATGTATCACTTAAAGGTGATTGCAAGGATTTTAATGAATACTACTTAAAATATGTGAAAAATAAAAATAATTAAGGAGAAGATAAAATGTTTAATCTAATGAAAATAAAAGATTTCGCAAAAGAATTGAAAGTACCTGAAAGTACCGTCTACACATGGAAACTTCGAGGTGATATACCAATAGAATGTTTTAAACGTATTGGTGGCTCATGGTTTGTTAGAGTTGAAGAAACTCAGAAATGGATGGCTAGTTAATGACAGTTTATAAAGGTAAAAACGGCAAGTGGTATTGCCGTTTTAAAATCCATGGGGAACAAAAGCATTTACTTTGTCAAGGAGCTAAAAGTAAAGTCGAAGCCAAAGCCATTGAAGATGCTGAAAAATACAAACTCCGGCAGATTCAAGCAGGTTTAATAGAAAAAAATGAGGTAATAAAATTTGCGGTACTTTATAAGCTATACAATCAATATGCGAAGTTAAATAAAAAATCCTATACCAATGATTGTTATTTTATAAATATATTAAAAAATTATTTTCCACCTGAAACTATATGCAATAAACTAACAATGACAGATTTTGAGATGTTTAAGATAAAATTACGAGATGAACGAAATAGCAGTAAATCGACAATAAATAAATACTTAAACATTATAAGTAAAATGTATAATCTTGCAATAGCTGAAAAAATACTGACAGAAAATCCATTAAAAAATGTAAAAAGATATAAAGAAGACAATCATAAAATAAGGTATTTAACAAAATCAGAAGAAGAAAAATTATTCAATGCTATTGATGAATTATATCCACATATTAAGCCTATAATTATTTGTGCTTTGCAAACAGGAATGAGAAAAAGTGAAATATTCAACTTGCAATGGGCAAATATTAATTACGACTACAATTATATTGAGTTGTTAGAAACAAAATCAGGTAAAGCGAGAAAAATACCTATTTCAGATAAGCTCAATAAGGTTTTTAGCAAACAATCAAAAAATTATAATTATGTATTTACGAATCTTGATACAGGATTACCTTATAAAGATATTCACAAAAGTTTTAATGCTGTATTAAAAAAGGCTAATATTAAGAACTTCCGATTTCATGATCTTAGACACACAGTTGCAACAAGATTGGTCGAACAAGGAGTACCACTTCCTGTTGTTCAAGAAATATTAGGACATTCAAAAATCGAAACTACAATGAGGTATGCACACGCTATCCCAGAACAAAAAATAAATGCTATTAATTTATTATCTAACTATTGTTAAAATAGTTAGATTTTTTAAATATTTAACTAAATGAATCATTATTTAATCAGAAAATTATTCAATAGTATTTTTATTATTCAAATCAACCTAGGCTTCATATAAGCTACATAAAAAATTTGCAATAAAAAAGAAGGTCTTGAAACCTTCTTCTTTATGGAGCGGGAGACGAGGCTCGAACTCGCGACATCCTCCTTGGCAAGAATACTTAAGCCAAATTTGATAGATTTTACGAGTTTGTTCCGTTCCATAAAAACCTTGCTACTCCTGAACATTCAGGGTTTTACTTGATATGCTCAATTTTACTTATTTGATACGCTGACGAAATCTGCAAAAGCAAAATAAAAGCAAAATTTTAATTTAACGATTCAAAGTCCGAAGTCCGACAAGTCAGACCTAACACTTATATTATAGTATAAACAAACGAATAGGGAAACAATTATGAAATATATACTAGAGACAATAATAGATACGATTAAATATCAGTGGGTAGAGATAGAACTACCGCAAGCAACAGAAAGATTATTCTTCCATTACGGATTTAAGCTTAAAATGGTTGAACCGCAAGAGTTCATGGCTAACTCATTAAAGAATTTTCTTGATTATAACGGTAGGCAATTACAAGCAGGAGATATAAGGGAAATCTCAGAGCTTGCACCTATTAGTTATATGGTAATGATTCAGAGAATGTTATGGCTAAGATTATGGCTGTTATCTAGGAAGTTGCACGTGTCCTTTTCTGCTATTGTCAATGAGGCTCTTGGTCATTCACTTCCTGTCCTTATGGAAATTGAGCAAGTTCAGGAAGAATTCATGCTTGAGCAAGCTGAATAGTTGAATAGTTAAATATTATGGGGATATTAAAATGAAAAAAATTACAGTAAGACTGGACGAGGAGTTATCTAAACTCCTTTCTGAACTTAAAAATAAGAACCTTTATAACCTGAGTGCATTGGTACGTCAGGCATTGAGGAAAAAATTAGTTGATTTTTCAACACTAGATAA
>JAQYFP010000008.1 GCA_028723085.1 Erysipelotrichaceae bacterium
GTGACTGGATGATCTAATGATTTATCCGACATATAAATCATAATATCCGCGTGTTTTCCTACATCTTGTCTAGATAGATTGTTTTCACCATATATTATTTCTGGTTGAATACGACGATTAATGATACTATTTCTATTTTCTGAATAGCTATCTAGTACAATCCATATCGTATACACTTTTTTGATTTTGCCATAATCATCATTAGTAAACTCTATTTTCTTTTGATTCACAATTAAACTATCTCCATAGTATTCAGCTCTAACAGGTAAAGGATATTCGAGTTTTCTTTCCGTTGCCTGCATTTCAATATCAAGATAAATAATTTCATTGGTATAGGGATTTTTGATCTTGACGATTTCATTAGCTATGATTTTACCTTTTAAATTAATTTCCGTATTCATTCCATGTACCATAGGGGAATTGGGATTGTCAGATTCAATCCATGTCATAATTTCTTCTAATTCATAGTCTTTGAATTCTTCTAGTAAATACTTGGCATAGCGAGCAATAATACTTTTATGAGCATTAATCTTTTTAGCTATGACATCTAATTCTTTTGTTTCATAATCATTCATTTTCACACCTCCATTATATATATTCGAAAAAAAATGGAATTTGTAAAAAAAAAGATGAAAAAAGATGAGATTTTTTTTTCTCACCTTGCTAGTTACATATTAATTGTCGAAATTTTATTTGTTCTTTTACAACTTTTTTTCAGAAGAGGCTTTGGATTTAAAGTTTATTTTTCTTTGTTTAGAATTGGGTATATTCATTTGTGACCTATATTTGGATATAGTTCTTCGAGATACAAATAATTCTAAGTCGCTTAACAATGAAACTAATTGATCATCGTTATATGGACAAGTCGAGTCTTCATTGTCGATATAATATTTTATAGCACTTTTAATGGCGTCTTTAGAACTTCCTTGCTTTGTACTTGAAACAAATAAATCTTTGATAGGATAAATTAGTCCATCATATAAATAATATTTATTTGATAGTGTTCTAGATACAGTAGAGTAAGAAAAACCAGTGGCTTCACTGATATCTTTTATTCCACAAGCATGGAGTTCATCATTATACAAAAAATGGCTTTTTTGAATTGTGAATAAGGTATTTGATAAAACTAAAAGTGTTTTATTTCTTTTATTTAGACTGTCTATATAGAATTTTGCTTGGTTAAAGTATTCCTTTAATTCTTTATTTATATTTTCTTGTGATATTAATTCTATTTTTCCTATTTCCTTTGGCTGAATGATTATATCATCATCAATAACTTGAATTTCTAAATCAGGTATTATATATTCAGTATTGCTTGTAGAATATTGCGAACACGGAAATGGAGTACAAGTTTGTATTTGATATAGATAGTCATAAACGACGTCAATTGAAGTTTTCATTTTTTTGGATATTAGTTGCCATTGTTGGTTTTCTACTTCATTGGGAAATGTTTTTAACATATAGGCAGCATTTAGATATTTTTTATGTTCTAATTGAATACAAATACTATCTATACTTGAAGATGCAGCGACTCCAATGGGTTCAAAAGATTGAATTAATTTTAGATTAAAATCAAATTGTTTTTTATTAGTATGAAGATGTCGAATTGCCTTTTCATGATTTAAAGTAAAGAAACCATGAGAATCTAAAGAATTAATAATAAATTCACATATTTTTTCATTATAATTAATAGTAGTTGTATGGAGCTGATAATATAGTTCATCTTGTAATTTGGGTTTAGAAGAAACGGCTTCTTCTAGATATTTGTTGATATCTGAACTAGGAACATATTCTAAAAAAGGATTGGTATTAGCTATTTCTGTTAGTAATGAAGAAATTTTGGCTTGGTTCATTCCTAACATATTAATTTGTGCTTGCATGGTCTTAGATAATTTAAGTTTTTGACTAAGAGTTTGATTTAGTTTATAAGATGTTTTCATAGCTAGATTATACTATATTTTGTTCAATATACGAATGAGGAGAGGTTTTATGGAAAAAAGAATATTAGATTTAATAAATAGGAATTGTATACAAAAAAAATACGAAGATAATTCTATTTTAAAAATCAGCGAAGCTTTAAAAATAGGCAGAAATCAATGTTCTTTATTATTAAAACAGCTTATGGATGATAAAAAAGTTGTGCGTATTGATAGTAAACCATTTATTTATGTATCTACTTCTTTTTTAGATGATCAAAAAATCCCATATACAAAAGATAGATATGCGAATTTAGATGAATTATTTTTATGTGAACAAGAATCTGATTTTGAAGAATTAGTTGGCTATCAACATTCTTTAAAGGAAACAGTAAATCAGTGTAAAGCGACAATTGCTTATCCTCCTAACGGTCTTCCTATGTTGTTGTATGGACCAACAGGAACAGGAAAGAGTTTTATTGCGAAATTGAGCTATAAATGGGCTGTTCATCAAGGTATTGTAAAAGGAAAATTTGTAACAGTGAATTGTAGTGAATATGCCAACAATCCGGAATTATTGACTGCCAATTTATTTGGACATGTAAAAGGGGCTTTTACAGGAGCTGACAAAGATAATGAAGGACTAATTTCACTTGCCAATGATGGGGTATTATTTTTAGATGAGGTTCATGAATTAAAGGCAGAATGCCAAGAAAAATTATTTTTGTTTATGGATCAAGGTATTTATCATCGTGTAGGAGATAATGAAAAATGGTATAAATCGAATGTGCGCATTATCTTCGCAACGACTGAAAATCCTGAAAAAGTACTTTTAAAAACGTTACTTCGTCGTATTCCTATGGTCATTACAATTCCTTCTTTAGATGAAAGAGGAACACAAGAACGAATAGAATTGCTTTATACGTTGTTTTCTAATGAACAAGCTCGTTTGAATTGTAAAATCAAATTGAGTTCAAAGGTTTATTCGGTATTGTTGTCGAGTAAGATGCCAGGTAATATCGGAGAATTAAAGAGTTGTATTCAAACTTGTTGTATTAATTCTTTATTCACAAAAGAAAACGGGGAATTAATAATTCGCTTGAATAGTTTACCTAAAAAATTATTGAATATGGTGTATTCAAGTCAAAAGAGTTCTTTGACGAATGATGAATATATTTATGTTGATGATTTAAAAGGCATTTATCATCATGAAAAAGAAATAATTCAATTGAGTGATGAACTGATTTATTGGTTCAATGAATTGAAGAATAATAAGATTTCTTTGGATGAAATGATGAGTGAAGGGAAGAAAACAGTAGAAAGATATTTCGATAATTTAGTTTTAAGAAAGCATATCACTCCACAAATTGAATATTATAAACGAGGAGTACAATATGTATTTGATTTAGTTGCGAATCGATATGGAGTTAAAATAACCAATAATGATATATTGGCCATTTCTTGTTATTTGGATGAATTAGCTAACGATTACCATGAAGTGAGAACATATTCTTTACAACATGAAGAAGATTGTGAAGATTTAAGTCAATTATTAGAAAATGAATTTTTTAGAGCAGCAAATATTTCCCTAGAAATATGTACATATTTAAAGTCTTATTTAGAATTGGAAATTAATCCTATTGTGATTTGTACATTCATATTCTATATATACAATCATCAAAAAGATACACGATACAATCAAAAAGCTAGTGTTGTAATGGCCCATGGCTTTTCAACGGCTTCTTCTATTGCCGATGCAGCAAATCGTTTATTAGGAGAATATGTTTTTGATGCGATTGATATGCCTTTATATGTAGATACAGCAACGATGATTGAAAAATTAAATTTATATCTTTCGAGAATTGGAAAAATTAAGGAATTGTATTTACTAGTGGATATGGGATCATTAGAAGAAATATATAAAGGAATAAAAGATGATCAAATTGATATTGGAATTATAAATAATGTTAGTACAGCGATTGCTTTAGAAATTGGAAATGGTATTCGACAGAATACACCTATGGAACAATTGTTTAAAGATACAATAGAAGGAACGCAAACGAATTTCATGTATCATATTGTTCAAAATAAATTAAAGAAACCAGTCATTCTTTGTTCGTGTGCAAGTGGTATTGGAACAGCTCGTAAACTTCAAGATATGATTGAAAGTTCTTTGCCACAAGATGTTTCGATTGATGTAAAGATTTGTAATTATAATGAATTAATAGAATATGGAACGACTTCTGCTTTATTTGAGCAAAATAATGTTCTTTGTGTAATTGGAACATTGAATCCAAATGTAGAGGGAATTCATTTTATTGGGATTGAAGATTTAATTATTAATGATAGTTTTGATGAGTTAAATGAGTATTTTAATGATTATATGTCGTTATCACAAATTGAAGAATTTAATCGTAGAATTCTACATAATTTCTCTTTATCAAATATCATGAATGCTTTGACAATCTTAAATCCACATACTTTATTGAAACAAGTTACAAATTCATTGGATCAACTTCAGGAATATTTAAATAAACAGTTTAGTTCAAAGACATGTTTTGGGTTATATGTCCATATTTGTTGTATGATTGAAAGATTGGTTTTATCAAAGGAAAGTGAACAAGTGGATAGTTCCTTTGAAAATGAACATCCTATTTTTGTTTCATATATAAAGAAATCGTTTAAAAACATTGAATTGTACTATGGAATTGATATACCAATTCAAGAAATTGCTTATATTTATAAATACATTGAAAATGATTATTAAATTTTGAAGAAATAGAAATATTTCTTCTTTTTTTTATGAAATTTAGTTCTATGGCACAAAATTTGCTTATAAATAAGTGACGAATACAGAAAGGAGGAAGGCAATGGCAAAGATTATATTTGCGAGCCATGGAGATTTAGCAAAAGGAATGAAAAACTCTGTTTCGATGATTGCGGGTTCGTTGGCAGATGATGTTGAAACATATTGTTTGTATCCAGGAGAAAATCCAACTGATTACTATCAAGAGTTACGCGAAAGAGTTCAAGAGTGTCAGGATCAAGTCATAATTTTAGCGGATATCAAAGGTGGAAGTGTCCATACGGCATTAATGCCATTAACAGTATTTGAAAATGTAGTTTTAATTTCAGGAATGAATATGGCAATGGCATTGGATGTAGTGCTTCAATATCGAGAAGGAATTCAAGAAAGTGAATTTGATGCATTAATAACAGGTTCTCAATCAGGAATTACATTGATGCATGGAATCAAAGAACAAGAAGACGAGGAATTTTAAAAGAGGAGGAGAATATATGATCAAATTATTGCGTGTAGATCATAGATTACTACATGGTCAGGTTGCTTTTTCTTGGAAAGCACATGTTGATGCGGATTGTATTTTAATTGCGAATGATTCAGTTGTTAAAGATGATTTAAGAAAAACATCTTTGAAGTTAGCTAAACCAGCTGGAACAAAATTAGTTATTAAATCAATTAAGGATTCAATTGATTCTATCAATAGTGGGGTCACTGATAAATATAAGTTATTAATTGTGGTTGAATCGATTAAAGATGCATATGAATTAATCAAAAATTGCGGAATTAAAAAATTAAATTTAGGTGGAACTAAGGCTACAAGTGAAACAAGAAATATTTCAAAGGCCATGAATATCACACCAAAAGAAGAAGAACTATTAAAAGATTTAGTTGGTATTGGATGTGATGTTGAAATTCAAATGGTTCCAGATGATCCAGCAATTAAAGTAGAGAAAGTATTATAGGAGGAGAATTATGTTAGTACAAGCAATTTTATTAGGATTGGTTGCGATGCTTGGAAATGCGGAATATTTATTAGGTACAAGCTTATTATCAAGACCAATTGTTATGGGAACTTTAACGGGTATTGTTTTAGGAGATATTCCTACAGGTGTTGCATTGGGTGCAACTCTGGAATTGGCTTTTATGGGTTCATTTTCAATCGGAGCTAGTATTCCACCTGAAATGATTTCAGGTACTGTACTTGGAACTGCTTTTACTATTACAACAGGAGCTGGACCTGAAACAGCTATTACAGTTGGTATTCCAGTTGCTTCATTAGTTTTGATTGCAAAAAATATTGGAATGGTATTTATCCTTCCACCATTTGTTCATAAAGCAGATGATTATGCAGCTAAAGGAGACATGAAAGGTGTAGCAAGAATGCACTTTCTAGGAGGTTTCTTCGGAGTTAACTTAATTATTGGTTTATGTGTTGGTTGTGGTTATTATGCTGGTGGACCTGCTGTAAATGCATTGTTAAGTGTTATTCCTGAATGGGTTAACAATGGATTACAAATTACTATGGGATTACTTCCTGCTATTGGATTTGGATTGTTGTTAAAGATGATTATGAACAAAGAAGTAGCTTGTTTCTTTATTTTAGGATTTGCTTTATCAGTTTATTTAGGAATTCCAACAACAGGAATTGCGATTTTTGGAGTAATTATCGCGATTGTTTTAACACAATTGAAATCAAATAAAGTACAAGGTGAATTAGTACAAGGAGGAAATGACGACGATGACGACTTCTAATAAAAAACAATTAACAAAAAAAGAATTAAATAAAGTATTCTGGAGATCTTTTGGTCTTGAATGGGATTGGAACTATGAAAGACAAATGAATATGGGATATGCCTATTGCATGTTACCTGTAATTGAAAAATTATATGACAATAAAGAAGATCAAATTGAAGCAATGCAACGTCACTTGGAATTCTTCAATACAACGCCTCACTTAGCAACTTTAATTTTAGGTATTAGTGCAGCTATGGAAGAAAGCAATGCCAATGATGAAGACTTTGATACAGAAAGTATTAACAATGTTAAGGTTTCTTTAATGGGGCCTCTAGCTGGAATTGGTGATTCATTTATTTGGGGTACATTACGTATCATTGCGACTGGTATTGGTTTATCGTTAGCAACTAAAGGAAACCTTTTAGGACCAATTTTATTCTTATTAATTTTTAATTTACCTGCTCAAGGACTTCGTTACTATTTGATGAATGCTGGATATAAATTAGGAAGTACATTCTTAACAAAAATTCAACAATCAGGATTAATGAAAAAATTAACTTATGCGGCAAGTGTACTTGGGTTAATGGTTGTGGGAGCTATGACAGCTGAAAACGTTTCAATTAACTTTCCACTTGCATTTGGTACAGGTGATGAAGCAACAACTCTTGGAGATATTTTCAACTCTATCATGCCTGGATTTGCTCCATTGATGTTTACTTTATTTGTTTATTGGTTATTGAAAAAGAAAAATGTTAAAACAACTACTTTATTATTGGTTTGTGTAGCCATTGGTTTAGTTGGATCATTCTTTGGAATTTTAGGAGTATAGGAGGATATAAAAATGATTAAATTTGATGAAAAAGCAAAAATTGATAGTGTAAATGGAGCCTTAGCATTAAGACCAAGAATCAATGAAATCGTTGATGAAATTTGTAAAGATGGATATTCAAATATTTGTTGGTTAGGAATTGGAGGAACATGGGCTAGTAGCATGCAAGCTGTTGTCCATATGAAAGAAATCTCAGGAATCGAAACTTGGGCTGAAAATGCTGCTGAATACTTAACAACAGGAAATAAAAGAATCACAAAAGATACAGTAATCGTTATTTCAAGTGTTACAGGAAATACAGTTGAAGTTGTAGATGCAGTAAAGAAAGCAAAAGCTGTTGGAGCTCGTGTTATTGGGTTTGTGGATGCACCAAAAGCAGAAATCTTAGATTTATCAGACTATAAAATTTCGTATCCAATGAACGAACAATTAAAATTCTTCATGACAGCAGATCGTTTTATGTATAACGCAGGAGAAATGCCTGAGTATGATGAAATGTATGCAGAATATGATGCACATTTAGCACAAGCTTTAGTTGATGTAGAAAAAGCAGCAGATCCATTTGCTCAAGAATTTGCGAAAAAACACTGTGATGATGAAATGCATTACTTTGTAGGAGCTGGAAACCAATGGGGAGCTACTTATTCATATGCAATGTGTTATTGGGAAGAACAATTATGGAAAAAGACAAAATCAATTACAGCTCCTGAATTCTTCCACGGAATGTTTGAAATCATTACACGCGATACACCAGTAACAATTTATGTTGGTGAAGATGCTCAACGTCCTTTATCTGAACGAGTTGTGAATTTCATTCCAAGAATTTGTGCCAACTATACAGTAATTGATACAAAAGATTATGAATTAAAAGGAATTAGTGAAAAATATCGTAAACATTTGTCACATCATGTAATGCATGCTGTAAATAATCGTATCGATGTTCACATGGAAATAGCAACACGTCATCCAATGGAAATCCGTCGTTACTACAGAAGATTAGAATATTAATTTGATACAATAAAAGAGGTGGTTTTCACCTCTTTTGGAGGTTTTTATGGAAAAATATACAATGTTAGACTACATTAAAGAAGCACCTGAAGTTGCTTTAAACAATGTAGAACACTATCAAGAACTTGTAAAACCGCTATTAGATATTGCCAATGAAAAAGAATACAAACGCATTTGGTTAGTCGCAAGTGGTTCAAGTAACAATGCATGTCATTGTGCTAGAGCATTCATGAAAAAAGTATTGCCTATGGATTTTAAGATTATTACACCATATACATTTACTTACTATGAACACGATATTAATGAAGATGATTTAGTTCTTGTTGTAACGCAAAGCGGATATAGCACTAATGCCATTGAAGCAATCAAAAAAATAAATGAATTAAATCACTTATCAATTTGTTTAACTGGAAAT
>JAQYFP010000009.1 GCA_028723085.1 Erysipelotrichaceae bacterium
CAGGACAGGAAAGGTTATGGTTTAAGTTTTTTGAAACAGTAATATATTTGACATTACCTTCAGTTCTGATGTCAGTGACAGATGAATCCGAATCAACAACATTAAAAAATTGTGATATACTTTTTTCGTGCATATGTTTATTCTCCTATCTAATATCCGAGCACAAAAAAAGGATAGGAGGATAAATCAAATTCGTCTAGTTAATTCTAGGCGTTTTTTAATTTTGAAGATGTGAAATTATAATATGTCATCCATAAAAGACAAGGATAAAACGAGCGCAAGAAAAGCGTCCTTGTCTTTTACGGGATGACATATTAGTTCCGGCACTATCATCAAAAATAAAACATAAAACTCAAAAAATTGGTGCAGAATATGATGAAAAACCGAGGACGATAGTTCGACCCCGGTTAATGACCCCAATTAAATTTGGTAACATTTCTTCAGACCCCAGTTAATGACCCCGGTTTAGCAGACCCCGGTTAAATTTGATTATCCAGAAAACAACGATGTAGAAACACCGTTGTTTTTTCTTTTCTTTTAAATATATTTACTAGCGATTTGTTCAATTCCATTTGGATTTGATTGAACCCATTCATCAAAAGAACAATGAGAACTTGCGATTGTTGTTCCTAATTCAACTAAGAATTTAGGTACATCTTCTTCTAAAATAGCACCCATTTCTTTTCCCATTGCTTCGCTTCCTTGCATGTCATTTCCAGCAATGTACAACATGAAAGCTGGATAAGCTTTTTTGTCGATAACTTTAGTATGACCTCTAAATCCAATTTTACCAACTTGGTGTGTACCACAACTTGATGGACAACCAGAAATATGAATTTGACATAGAGCATCTGCTGGTAAGTTAGCATTTCGAATTTCTTCGATACAAGTTTTTAATAATCCTTGTGAATCACGTAAACCAACTTGACAAGTGCTTGCTCCAATACAACTAATTGATGTTTCAAACACATTTTGAGCACTGTCTTCTTTAATGACATCTAAAACAATACGAGCTTCTTGGGCTGTTAAGTTTGTGATGTAACAAGATTCATCTGGTGATAAACGTAAAATGACATCATCCATATCTTGAAGTGCATCATTTAAATGAGCTAGTACTTCTAAACTTGGATTTCCTCCTAGTGGATGGTAACAAACACTATATAGTCCTTCTTGTTTTTGAGCAATCACATTGAACCCTTCGATTGAACCGTTTCCTTGTTTAGTAATCGCAATTGGAGTAACGCTGATTTTTAAATCTTCTTTAAATGCTTCTTTTAAATTTTCATTAAAGTATTCTTTGAAGGCTTGTTCACCACCAACGGCTTCAATCATATAACGAGTACGTGCTTTAGCACGGTTTGTATAGTTTCCGTGTTGTAAGAAAGTATCACGCATTGCTTTTACATAATATAAAAGATCTTCGCCTTGTACTTTTGAGGCAACTTGTACTCCAAAACGAGGATTGTTTCCAAGTCCACCACAACAATAAACATCAAAAGTACCGTCTTGGCAAGCAACAAATCCTAGGTCACGGAAAGTGGCATGAGTAACATTGTCTTTTGTGTTTGAGAAACCAACTTTTAATTTACGAGGCATTTTTTCGGCTTTCACAAGTGTTAATAAGTAATTGCTTACGGCTTGTGCATATGGTGTAACATCGAAGTATTCATCTTTTTGTACACCACTTAATGGAGAACACATGACATTACGAGGGAAGTCTCCTCCTCCACCAATCGAAATAATCCCAAAATCTAAGATGTCTTCATAGATGGAAAATAATTGAGATGGTTGTAAGTCGTGCAACTGAATGGTTTGACATGTTGTGAAGTGGGCACGTGTAACTTCATATTTTTTGATTTCATTCACAATGAAATTTAATGTTTCTTTTGTGATGACTCCAGCTGGCAAACGTAGACGAAGCATACTGGCTTTACCACCTTTTTGAGCATAACTTCCATAAAAACCAGAAAAACCTTTATAGTCTTTCATATTCATTTCACCTGAATAAAATTGATTTGTTTTTTCAATGAATTCAGGTAAATCTTTTTTGAATTCTAAATTGTTCATAAAAAAACCTTCCTTCTATATAATGATAAACTAAATGAGATAAATTATAAAGAATATGTTAGAATACTCTCATGGCATATTTTCCTTTTTTTATTGATATTAAAAATAAACTATGTTTAGTGGTAGGCTCTGGCAAAATCGCAAAGAGTAAAATACATACACTAATGGATTTTGAAGCCGATGTGACATGTATTTCCAAAGAATTTGTTCAAATTGAAGGATGTACTTGTATTCAAAAAGAAGTTGAATTAAAAGACATCGATAACTTTGACATTGTGATTGCAGCTACAGATAATAAGACATTAAACCATGAAATCGCATCATATTGTAAAGATAAAAATATCTTAGTGAATGCAGTGGATCAAAAAGAAGATTGTATGTTTATTTTTCCTTCTTTGATTCATCAAAAAAATGTGGTTGCGGCTTTTAGCTCATCGGGAAAGAATCCTTTAATTTGTCAATATCTTCGTAAACAAAATGAAAATATAGTGACTGAACAATTAGGGGATATCAATGAAAAAATGGAAGTGATTCGTGATCAATTAAAAGATATCGATATTGAATCACGTAAAAAAATATTAAAAGAATTTTTATTAGACGCATTAGAAAAATAGGTGTTTTATGTATATAAAAGTAGGTACAAGAGGATCAAAACTAGCTTTGATGCAGACGCAAAGTGTTGTGGATACACTTTCCAAAGCGCATCCAGAACTAAGTTTTGAAATCGTGGTGATTCATACCAAAGGAGATAAAAACAGTCGTCCTTTGTGTGAAATAGGTGGAAATGGATTATTTATAAAAGAAATTGAACAACAGCTTTTAAAAGATAAAATTCAAATGGCAATTCATTCTATGAAAGATTTACCAAGTGAATTGGAACCCCATTTGACAATTAGTAAATGCTGGAAAAGAGAAGATAATCATGATTGCTTGATTTTAAATCATGAGCGCTCTTTATCTCAATTAAAACAAGGAGCAACAATTGCCACTGGATCTATTCGTCGTAAGAAACAATTGTTAAAGCTTCGTCCGGATTTAAATGTTGTCGATATTCGTGGAAATATTGATACGCGTATTCAAAAAATGAAAGACAATGATTATGATGGCTTGATTTTAGCTAAAGCGGGTTGTAATCGTCTGCACATAAATGAAACAATAGAAGTTTTATCTTATGAACAAATGATTCCTTCTTGTTGTCAAGGTGCATTGGCAATTGAATTAAAAGCCGATAATGTGGATTTAATTAATATTGTTAATGAATTTTGTGATGAAAAAAGTGATATAGAAACAAATTGTGAGCGTTACTTTTTACAAGAAATGAATGGGAATTGTAAAAATCCCATTGGAGCTTGTGCAAGTTACCAAGATGGAATTATATCTTTACAAGCGGTGTATGGAAAAGAACAATTGTATTACGCATCAATATCAGGTACTGATGCGTATCAAGTCGCAATACAAGCAGCAAAACAAATTCGTAAACAAATGGCAGGTACAGTTTCTTTAGTAGGAGCGGGTCCTGGTTCATTGGATTATTTAACTATTCAAGCTGTAAAGAAAATAAAAGAAGCAGATTGTATTTTATATGATCGTTTAGTTCCTGAACAAGTTTTCTCTTTTGGAAAAGAAGATTGTGAATGGATCTATGTAGGAAAGGCAAGCCATCAACATACCTTAAAACAAGAACAAATTAATGCGCTTATGGTCCAAAAGGCAATGGAATATAAGAATGTAGTGCGTCTTAAAGGTGGAGATGTATTTGTTTTTGGACGCGGACAAGAAGAAGTGGAGTACTTAAAAGAAAAAGGTATTTCGTATGAAGTTGTTTGTGGTATTTCAAGTTGTATTGCTGCTCCTAGTAGTGCTGGGATTCCACTTACGACACGAGGTGTTTCAAATGGATTTCATGTAATGAGTGCTCATAATGCCACGGGTGAATTTAAAAATATTGATTTTGAAAACATCGCAAAAAGTAAGGATACCCTTGTTTTTTTGATGGGGTTATCAAAGGCAAAAGAAATTGCACAAAAGTTAATGGAACATGGCATGGATTCTAATATGCCTATCGCAATTATTAGTTGTGCTACAACGCCTTATCAAAAGAATTTATATTCAACTTTAAGTGATATTCAAAATATAGACATTGGTTTAGTATCACCGGCTATTATTGTTGTAGGAAAGTGTGTATCGTTTCATGAAACAAGAACACTATCAAAAGCTATGAAAAAGGAATTGTTTTTTCCTTGTCATGAAAAAAATCAGTTAACGAAATTGTTGTCAGATTATAAAGTATATGAAGTCAAAGTGGCTCAAATTGAACTTCTGCCTTATAAATTAGATCACATACCTGATATTGTGATTTTCACTAGTAAAAATGCTGTAGATGGGTTCTTCTTTGGGATTGATGATATTCGTAAATATTGTCATACACAATTTGTTGTCGTAGGAAAGGCAACCGCAACAAGGTTACAGTCTTATGGAATTAAAGCGGATTTTATTCCATCTTGTTTTAATGCCAAAACATTGATTGAAGAATTAAAAGTAAATAAAACGGATATTGTAGATTATTTTTCAAGTGATATTCACGATGAGATTGATGGTTTAGAATCAGTATGTGAGTATCATAAAATAGTTGTTTATCATAATTCAGAAATAGAATGTGAAAATATGTATATTGCTCATCCGGTTATATTCACTAGTTCGTTAAATGCGAAGCGGTTTTTAAAACATGTTTCCAATATAGAAGAATACAAGGAAAAGGGAATTGCGTATTCGATTGGACCTAAAACAACACAAACTTTAAAAGAATATGGAATTAAACATATTCTTCAAGCCAATGAAGCTACTTTTCAATCGTTGAAGGAGTTAATTGATGAAAACTAGAGACGTTACGTATTGTGCTTTGTTTACGGCTCTAATTGCCATTGGTTCTAAGATTCAAATTCCTTTAATGGCAGGTATGCACTTTACTCTGCAATGGTTGTTTGTATTATTGGCTGGCTTATTGTTGAATCGAAAGAATGCATGCTTATGTTTAATTAGTTATTTGATTTTAGGACTTGTTGGAATACCCGTGTTTGCCAGTGGGGGAGGATTTTCCTATTTAGTAAAACCAACTTTTGGATTTTTGTTTGGTTTTCTAGTAGCTATTTGGATAATGACATCTATTAATAAATCAAATTTTATAAAAACAATTGCAGGTTTATTGGCATATTATGGATGTGGCTTTATTTATTATTATGGAATGATGGTTTTATTCTATCAACAGCCCATTGGTTTTTTAATGGCTTTTGTGAATTGTTTTATGACCATTATTCCTGATTTCATTTTATGTTTAGTGGCTTGTGAATTAGTAAAACATATAAAAATTGCACCGTAATTGTGTTTGCGGTGCAATTTGTTCTTTTTGATTCGAATTAATATATTGAGTGAATAAGATCGTTTAATGCATCTGCAAAATAAATGTATACATATCTTATCTTGAGTCTAAGCAGTATGAACAATATTATCCCAATGAAAAATGGAGCGTATCAATACGATACACTCCATAAACTGTTTTTATGGCTACTAGTATTCATATAATTGTTGAATTTCTTCTTCTGTTAATTCACGGTATTCACCGACTTCAAGACCATCAATGGTTAAATTTCCAAATTGAACACGATTTAGAAACGTAACGGTACATCCAATTTGTTCAAACATGCGTTTTACTTGGTGGTATTTTCCTTCTTGAATAGTTATAAAACAAGAAGTATCATCAATGTCTTCATAAAGTGCAGGTTGGGAAGTGAAATCAGAAAATTCCATTGGTTGCGAAAAAATTTCTTTGGCATTTTCTGGTAAAACAGAATCTACTTCTACATAATATTTTTTATCAACATGGTGTTTTAAAGACAGTAATTTATGATTTAATTGACCATCATTGGTAATTAATAAAGCGCCTTGTGTATCTACATCTAATCTTCCTACAATCGCAATGTCTTTGCGAACATATGGAATGAGCTCAAGAACACTTGGATAGCGATTGTCTTGGGTTGCACAAATAAAACCAGCAGGTTTATTTAATAAATAATATTCATAGCTGACATAATCCACACGCATGCCATCCACAACCACAATATCATCTTCATTTACTTTAAAGTCAATTTTTTTGATGATTTCATCATTAACTTGGACAAATCCCTTTTGAATTAATTTTTTTACTTGAGAACGTGTCCCAATCTGCATATCTGCTAAATATTTATCAAGTCTCATTGCCATCTCCATCCTTGTGCGTATTTATTTTTAATTGTTCCGTTTTGAATTTTCCCAAATCCTAAAGAGTATCCATTGACACACACTAAAACCCATCCTTTAAGTTTGGTGTTGGAAACTTGTATTGTTTCACCTTTTAAGTATTTAATCACATTTGGATCACTAATATCTAAATCAATCACATTTTTAAATTCTTCTTTTTTTAAATTCATGGCTAATGCCTGGCTTGGTTCGAAGCGATTCTTTTTACACTCCCCTAAAAATAAACCAGAGCGTAAAATACGAATGCCTTTTAAGTTGATATCAGGTATAAAATATAGTTTATCTTTTTTGAGTTGGAATGTACCATTATCAAATGATTTTTGAATGTTCTTAAAGAATTCTTTGGCATCTTCATTTGGTATTTCATTTGGATGAATAATAGAAGAATGAGAAATTGGCTTATCCCCTTTTTGTATATAAGCTACAAAGTGACCTTCTCCTTTGATTTTATGTGGATATAAACGAACACATTGTTCATATCCGTTAACCCCTCTTGAAAAATAAGGACTCTCAATATGAATGAGTTGAATCTCTGGACATATTTCTTTCATATACGCAATAATGTCTTCATTTTCACTACAAGAGAAAGTACAAGTAGAATAAACCATTTTTCCACCTGGTTTTAGTAAGCTTAAAGCGCTTTTAACGATTTCTTTTTGAAGTTTGACATAGTATTCATTTCCTCTTTCTTCCCAACTTTGAATTAAAGAAGGATCTTTTCGAAACATTCCTTCTCCTGAGCAAGGAGCATCAATTAAAACTTTATCAAATGTTTCTGGGTAGTGTTTTGCCAATGTAGAAATATCTTCACTCGCTACAATTACATTGCCACAACCCCACTTTTCAATGTTGTGTAATAAACCTTGGGCACGTGAAGAAGAAATGTCGTTACTGAATAATAATCCCGTTCCGTTTAGTTTATTTAGTAATTCGGTGCTTTTTCCTCCAGGTGCTGCACACGCATCAAGAACGATGTCACCTTCTTCTATTTCTAATGTTTGAGCTGGCATCATGGCACTTGGTTCTTGTAAATAGTACAAACCAGCGTAGTAATAAGGATGCTTAGCAGGACGCTCACTTTCTTGATAATAAAATCCATTTGATGTCCAAGGAATAGGTTCTAGGTGAAAGGGACTAATTTTTAAAAAGTCTTCAACGGAAATTTTAGTGGTATTCACCCTTAATCCGTAATAACGATCTTGTTCAAAGCTTTCGATAAATTCGTCATATTCTTCATTAAGAAGAGATTTCATATTTTGTTTATAGGTTTCTGGTAATTTCATGTTATTATTCTATCAAAAAAAAGCCTAAGTTTCACTTAGGCTAGAAGATAATTTCAAATAATCCATAAGAACTGATGGCCATAATAATCCCGGCAAGCAATACCCCGGCAAGAACGGCTAAAACAGTTTTTTTAAAATCTAAATCAAGAATAGAAGCGGCTAATGTTCCAGTCCAAGCTCCTGTTCCAGGAACGGGTATTCCTACGAATAAAAATAAAGCATAGTATAAACCACGTCCGGCTTTCGCTTTTAATTTTTGTCCACCTTTATGTCCTTTGTTTAATAAGAAAGAAAATGGTTTCGATAGAACTGGTTTATCGATACCCCATTCTAATACTTTTCGTGCAAATAAAAAGATAAAAGGAACTGGAATCATATTTCCGATAATACAAATAATAAAGGTTTGAACAACAGGGAGGTTATAGGCTCCAATTCCAATGGGAATGGCTCCTCTTAGTTCCACAACGGGAACCATTGATATTAAAAATACAATGATATACTTTTCTAAATTTGACATAAGTTTTCTCCTTTTTTGAAGCTTAATAACTGTATCATATTGTATAAATGTTTTCAAAAAATGATACAATAAAATCATGAAAAAATTATTGAATATTATTTTATGTTTGTTTCTATTTCCCGTCTTTAGAGGTTGCACCATGTTTCTTTAGGACCACATAATTTATATATGACCTGAAATCCTTTAATTTTAGAGGATTTTTTTGTTTTAAAAATTATTTAAAAAATTTTTCATTTATGATATACTAATGGTGTAAATGTGTAATTAAGGAGTCCACTGTCTATGGCCTATTTTTTGAAGAAGACTAAACGAAATGACCGTATCTATCTTTCTATCTATGAGAGTTTCTATTCCCCTGATACCAAGAACACCAGGCACAAGAGCTATAAGAAAATCGGCTTCGTCGATGCTCTTATCAAACAGGGCATCGAAGATCCTATCAGCTATTACAAAAAAGAAGTTGATGAGCTGAATCGTGCTCGTGAAGCTGAAAAAGCTCGTACAACATCAAAACAGATAGGTGATACTTCACCCTGTGTACGACTTGGATATGTGCTTCTTTCCAGGGTGCTGAATATTCTTGATGTCCATGATTATTTTGAACGCATGGCCGAATCAAGAAAATTTCAGTTTGATATCTTTGAA
>JAQYFP010000010.1 GCA_028723085.1 Erysipelotrichaceae bacterium
CCATATTCAATCGCTAATTTTTTTATCGACTGTCCAGCCGCTTTCTTTTCAAATATTTCTATTTTTTGTTCGTTTGTAAGTTTTGACATATAAAAAGTGAACCTCCTAAATTCGATGTCCAAATTTAGGGGTTCACTTCATGATTTTAGACGAGCTTTTTTATTTATCGTACAAATAAGAAAATCGTATATAAAATGTAGATGCCTACCATTGATAAACCAATCATTTTATTAAGTTTATAATACTTGGCAATAAACCAGTAAAGAACACTGATTCCAATTAAAACCACAACATCAATCATCGCATTATTTACTATGATTGGATTCACAAAACTAGATACACCTAAAATACATAAAATATTAAAGATATTGGATCCAATCACATTTCCTAACGCAATTTCATGTTCACCTTTTTTTGTAGCCACAACACTTGTAACGAGTTCAGGTAGACTTGTTCCAATAGCTACAATCGTTAATCCAATAAAGGATTCAGATAAACCAAGTAAAGAAGCCAAGCTTTTTGCGCCATTAACAGTAAGCTGAGATCCAATTAAAATACAAGCCATACCAATGATTAAAAAGACAATATAATGTGAATATGACTTTGTTTGGGTTTCAATTTGATTGGAAGTACTTGATTTAAATTGAAGAATTAATGAAATAATAAAACAAATCATTAAAATAAAGCCATCGAATCTTGAAATAACACCATCCCATAAAAGAACAGCTAAAATACAAGCCGCACCAATAGAAATAGGCCAATCTCTTTTTAAAATAGCTTTGTCACAGATTAGGGGATGAAAAATTGCACTGGCCCCAGCTACAACTAATAAATTAAAGATATTGGAACCGACTACATTTCCCAAAGCAATTTCATTGCTTCCTTCTATGCTTGCGCTTAAAGAAACTGCGAATTCAGGTAAACTCGTTCCAAAGGCAACGATTGTTAATCCGATAATCAGAGGGGAAACATGGAGCTTACTTGCTAATCCCGAAGCATTTTCCACAAATTCATCGGCTCCCTTTGTCAACAATACAAAGCCAAGTCCAATACATACAATAGAAATTAATGTGTTCATTTGAATCTCCTTTCTCAGGACAAAAGAAAAGACTTCTATTGCCCTGCAATAAAAGTCTCGCTACTTTTGAAATGAACCGGATCCTAAGATCGTACTGACGACGCATTTCACGAAATTTCGTGAGCTACTCCCTTTTGTATTTTCATTGTATATAAATTAAAACATAAATTCAATACCCAATTTAAAAGGTCCCAACTGTTATCAATCAACGTTGAGACCCTTTAAGAAATGAATTTGTTTTTCATGTTTTCTCCTTTCCAATGCACCTTATCTATATTAAATACCATCTAACGCTCACCTATCTATATCTGGTATTTTTAATATAGATAGAAAATTTATCTGTCCATCGGTCTGTCCTCTTTTCTTTTCACTTATAATATACAATAAAAAAAGTAATTTAAAACACAATTGGAAAAGTTGGTATCTATTATGGAAAAATTAAAACAAAGAGAAGAATTAACTTCTCTTTGACACATATTTATCAATTAAATAATCAATATAATAATCCGGATTAAAAGGCTCATGACACACTTCTTCTACAATTTCTTCCATTGATTTACTAGCTCCATAATGATGAACATTCATTTTTAACCAATCTTTGATGACTTCAATGTGTCCATTTTCTAAAGCTTCATCTACATTTATTTCTTTGCTCATGGCATGATACAGTTGAGCAGCATATGCAGAACCTAAAGCATAGCTAGGAAAATATCCAAAGTCTCCACTTGACCAATGAATATCTTGAAGAATTCCTTGGGAATCGTTTTCTGGGCGAATCCCTAGATATTGTTCGTATTTATCATTCCATAATTCATTTAAATGATCATAATCAACTGTTCCATTCAATAATTTTTTTTCAATTTCATAGCGAATTAGAATATGAATGGGATACGTTAATTCATCGGCTTCGGTACGAATGAAAGAACACTCACTTGTACAAATCGCATCCATAAACTCATCAAAAGAAACATCTTTAAACTCATCAAAGACTTCAATAAATTTAGGATAAAGAGCTTTCCAAAAAGAAGTTGACCTTCCAATATGATTTTCCATTAAACGAGACTGTGATTCATGGGCAGCACAATAAGGCTCATAAAACATAGTATCCATAAATTCATCATCAATTTGTAGTCCATATAGCGCATGACCGTATTCATGAATCGTTGAGAAAATAGCACTCATCACATTGTCTTCATAGAAATGGGTAGTAATACGAGTATCGTGATTACTAAACGAAGAAGTAAATGGATGTTCAGTAGTATCCATGCGAATTTCACTGAAATCAATTTTAAGAAAATCACATAAAATATTCATAAATTGTTGTTGACGAGTAATGTCAATGTTCTTATCAAATAAATGAGTTCCTTTAGCTTGTTTAGGAATAATAGGAAGTAACTTGGTTTTAATACGATCAAAAAATAAATCATATTTTTCTTGATTCATACCTGGTTCATATTCATCTAAACATAAATCATATAAATTTGATCCATTATAACGCTTTGAATACGACAATACTTCTTTTTTCTTTTCAATGACTTGTTTTAAATAAGGCTTAAATAAATCATAATTATTTTCACTTTTTGCCTTATGCCAAATCATCATACTATCATTTATTAAATCAACATATTCACTATAAGTTGAAGAAGGAAGGGATTGTTGATCTAAAAGTTTTTTTAGTCTTAAGGAAACTTCTTTTTTTTCTAAACCAGATAAAGAAGAAACATATGATTCTAATTTTGTGATTATTTCTTTATTGTTTTCATATTCAAATTGATTTTTAGATAAAATACCTAATATTTTATTTGAATAAGGAATTCCTTTTTCAGGGGCAATTGTATATTGTTCATAGGAAATTGTTTCCAGTGCTAATTTAAAGGCTGCTAATTGATTTAAATATTCTTGATAAAATGATGCGAATTTCATAAATATCTCCTTTTCTTTCTATTTTAACATAAACAATGACAAATAAATTAGTTTAATAAAAACAGGAGGACACCATGAAAAAATATTATTTAGGAATGAAAAAAGATTATAAAAACTTATCGTTTTCAACAATTGGATTAGTTGAACAATATTATAATTCACTGAGTCAAAATGAATTAAAGACACCTTGGTTTACTATAGAAGATGCTTTAAAATGGGCAAAAGACGATGGTAATTTAGATGTGTATCTTCAACAAGCCCTTCAAGAACAAGTTCTTATTGAATTAAGTGAACAAGATGCGAAACGACTACAAAAAGATCCATTTCACAATTGTTGGTTATATGAAAAATCACAAAGAGATTAAGTTCTCTTTGTGATTTTGGCTTTACATTTTGGACAAGTCACTTCGATGGTTCCTTTTCCTTTAGGAACACGAATGATTTGTTGGCACTGTTTACAACGGAATACTTTATGTGTTTTACGGTATTTCCATTTTAATTGATAGGGCTTAATAAATCTTTGATATTTATCATTTTCTATGCGTCTAGCTACGATGTTTTTTGAAAACATACGATAGTTCACATAAATTAAAAATACTAAAATAAATAATGATAAAATCGGATTTTTAATAAACAATTGCACAACACATAAGAATAAAGCTAAATATGTAAGGGCATTATTTAAAGAATCGGCACCATATCGACCGGCCATAAATTGATACAACTTGTTTTTTAATTTATTCATTTTCGTTCTCCATTAGATTATTCATTTTATTCTTGTGGAGCTGCAATTTCAACTGGTTTGTTTAAAATATACATGAATTGATCACCTGTAATGGTTTCTTTTTCATATAAATACTTCGCAAGTTCATGTAGCTTCATTTTATTGTCTTCCAAAATACGATACGCATCATCGTGTGCTTGTTTCACTAAGGCAATGACTTCTTCATCGATCTTTGTTGCCGTTTCTGTTGAACAAGCTAAGGAAGTATCGCCACCTAAGTATTGGTTATTTACGGTTTCTAAAGCGACCATACCAAATTGATCCGACATACCCAAACGAGTGATGGCCATACGAGCAAGTTTAGTGGCTTGTTCAATATCATTGCTGGCACCAGAAGTGACAGAACCAAAAATTAATTCTTCTGCACATCGTCCAGCTGTATAAACCATAATACGTTGGTAGATTTCATCTTTTGATAAAAGATTTTGTTGGTCTTCCTCTACTTGCATCGTGTACCCTAAAGCACCTTTTGTACGAGGAATAATCGTAATTTTATGAACTGGAGCGGTATCTTTACATTTGGCAGCAACTAAGGCATGACCAATTTCGTGGTAAGAAACAATTAGACGTTCATGAGTTGAAATAACAGCACCTTTCTTTTGTTCTCCGGCAATGACAATTTCAATGGCTTCTTCTAAGTCTTTTTGTAGAACTTTTTTACGACCATCACGAACCGCTAATAAAGCGGATTCATTCACGATGTTGGCTAGTTCAGCTCCACTTGCTCCAGCACTAGCACGAGCAATCACATTAAAGTCGATGTCATCCGACATTTTCACTTTCTTGGCATGTAGTTTTAAAATGGATTCACGACCTCTTAAATCAGGTAATTCAACTGGAATACGACGATCAAATCGACCAGGACGAGTAAGAGCAGGGTCTAAGATTTCATCACGGTTCGTAGCGGCTAGAAGGACAACTCCTTTTGATCCATCAAATCCATCCATTTCAGCTAGTAATTGATTTAATGTTTGTTCACGTTCATCGTTTCCAGATAAACCAGAGCCATCTCGTTTTTTACCAATGGTATCAATTTCATCGATAAAGACAATGCAAGGTGCTTTTTCACGTGCTTGTTTGAATAAGTCACGAACCTTAGCAGCTCCACGTCCAACAAACATTTCCACGAATTCAGAACCCGAAATAGAGAAGAAAGGAACACCGGCTTCTCCAGCTACGGCTTTGGCTAATAATGTTTTACCAGTTCCAGGAGGTCCGACTAATAGAACACCTTTAGGAAGGTGAGCTCCAATTTCTTCGTATTTTTTAGGATTCTTTAAAAAATCCACAACTTCTTGTAGGTTTTCTTTGGCTTCAGCTTGTCCGGCTACATCATTAAAAGTAATACCGGTTTTAACGCCTTCATAGACTTTGGCATTGGATTTTGAAAGATTCCCAAAACCAAATCCATCGCCTTGATTAAAAGTCATTTGATCGTTTCCCATCTTATTTGAGATTCGTTTCATGTAGCTTCTCATTAAAGCCCATAATAGAACCATAGGAAGAATGAAAGAAACTAAGAAATAGATGAAAGGATTGGTTTCTTGTTGAATGGTTTGCGAGAATTCAGCTCCGCTTTCATCTAGTCGATTCACTAAATCAGGGTCATACATTTGACCGGTTTGATATGTTTTATCGTCGCCTTTTACAGTAAAGTAAATTTCATTGTCTTCAATTTGTACTTCCTCAATTTTTTTGTTATCGATGTAAGTCAAAAACTCGGAATATGATGTTTGTTCGATTTTGGCATCACTGATTAAAGGAATGACAAGGAAATCAACCAGTAACAGGACAATCATAAAGATTAAATACCATTGGGCGAATGATTTCTTTTTCTTATTTTGTTTATTATTCATATTGGCCTCCGTTAATATGATTCGTATTTTAAAGAAATGTTGGCACAAATACAAGTGGAGTGCTAATTTCACACAATTTCGCAAGATTTAGCACTCTTTTAGCACTCAAAAAAAGAAAGCATTACGCTTTCTTTCCATCGTTTTTATTAAATAATTTACGTCGTTGTGTGGATTGAATAAATAAACGCTTCATTTCTTGTTCGTCTTCATTGGCTAAGGCATCTCTAAAATGAGAAATCGCATCAATAAATTGATTGGTTTCATCTAATAAAATGTCTTTATTTAAAAGAAATAATTCGGTCCACATGTTTTCATTAATTTGGGCAATACGCGTTAAATCTCTAAAACTATCTCCTGTATATTCGACTAAATGTGAATTGTCATGGGTATTCATTAACGAAACAGCAATGACATGGCATAACTGAGATAAAAAACCAATCATGTGATCGTGTTCTTCAATACTTAAAATAGATATGTGATTGAAGTGTAATGTATAAGCTAAGTCATGACAGAATTCAATGGCAGGTTGTGTATTGTATTTTGTTGGAGTAATAATGAAATTGGCTTTTTTAAACATTTCGGTATTCGCATATTCAATACCACTTGTTTCTCTTCCGGCCATGGGATGACAAGAAATAAATTCAACGTCCATGTCTTTTAATTCTTCTTGAACAACATCCACAATATTGGTTTTAACACCACTGACATCACTAATTAAAGCGCCTTTTTTAAATAAGTGTTTATATTCTTTAATCCAATTGACCATGGCCTTAGGATATAAACAGAAAATAACGACATCGGCTTTTGAAACAAATTCATTGACTTCAATTTGTCCTTCATCAATCATGTTGTGTTCTAAGGCATAGTCGATGGTTTCTTGACGACGAGCTAATCCATATACAGTATAACCTTCTTGTTTAAGACCCATGGCATAGCTTCCTCCAAGTAGTCCTAAACCAACAATTAAAAATTTAGTATCTTTTGAAATCATAGTATTTCACACTTTCCATTTATTTTTTGAATGTCTTCAAAGAAATGTGGATACGATTTTGAAATAGCCTGGGCATCCTCAATGATGCTTTCACTTTTGGCACACAATCCAAAAACCGTTAAAGCCATGACAATGCGATGGTCATTGTGCCCGAGTAATTCCACAATTTTATCTTTTTTATATTCAGGTTTTCCATTGATTGTAATGGTATCATATGTACTTTCCATGTCGACTCCCCATTTTTTAAGTTCTTGTTCCATGGCCTCAATGCGATCACTTTCTTTCATACGAAGTCTTTGGGCATTGATGATTTTAGTTTGTACGGGTTGGAAACTGGCAAAGGTACATAAAATGGGTCCTAAATCAGGACAGTTGGATAAATCAATCACAACATCGTTTCCGTTGTATTGCTTTAAGATATCAATGATGGCTTTATCACCTTGTAAAGATGTTTCGTCCATGTTTAAACATTCAATCGGTCCATTTAATTTATCCAAAGCGGCAAAGAAAGCCATTTGAGAATAGTCTCCTTCCACAACAATGTCACATGGTTTATATTGTTGGTTTCCTGGAATTTTATAGTGTAATTCATCGAGTTGAATAATTTCAATGTTGAATTTTTTCAACATGGAGATGGTTAATTCTACATATGATTTTGATTCGTATTTAGGAATAATTTCCACAATACTGTCTTGTGACAATAAAGGAAGACAAAAGAATAATCCCGAAATAAATTGACTGGAGATGTCTCCTCTAATTTTATAGTGTCCTGGTTTTAATGGTCCTTTAATTTGAATGGTATCTGCTTGTTTATAAGTACAATTTTGTTCGTTAAAAATATTTTCATAGACTTCCATAGGACGAGATAATAAACGTCCTTGTCCAATAAATGTAATATTTCCATCAATTAAAGAAGCTAAAGGAATAAAAAAACGTAAAGTAGATCCGGATTCATTACAGTTTAGGGTTAAGTCTTCATGGATGGATAAATCTGTACCATATATAATACATGAATCCTCTTGTTTAGTGATTTTAGCTCCTAAGCTTTCCATACAATTAATAGTAGCTTCAATGTCTTTGGAATAAGAAATATTAGAAACAACACTTTTTCCCTTAGATAAAGAAGCGCATATAATGGCACGATGGGCCATTGATTTGGAACAAGGAATGGATACTTGTCCGTGTACATGACTAGGGGTTACTTTTACTCTCATTTTGTCCATCCTTCCTGTGCGTTTTGACTCATCCATAAATCCAATAAACCAAAGGCTACTATACTATCAACGACAACACGTGCGCGGTGAATAATACAAGGGTCGTGTCTTCCTTGAATGGTTAGTTCAACGTTTTCTTTGGTTTGATAGTCTACGGATTGTTGTGTTTTAAAAATTGATGGGGTTGGTTTAATGCATGTATTAATTAAAATAGGCATTCCATTGGTAATTCCTCCATTAATGCCGGCGTTATTATTGGTTTTGGTTTCTATGTGGTCGGTATACACAAAGGCATCGTTGGCTTGTGATCCTAATAGATTTGAAAAACCAAATCCTAGTCCAAAAGATACGCCTTTAACAGCGGGAATAGAAAATAATAAATGCGATAATATACTTTCTACGGAATCAAAGAAAGGTTCTCCTATGCCAGCAGGAATTCCTACAATAGCAGTTTCTAAGATGCCTCCTACTGAGTCTTTATTGGCTGCGATTTGTTCAATGCATTGGTTCATTTCTTCTTTTTTAGTTTCATTTAATACCGCAAAATCCATCTTGTTTACCAATTGAATTTGTTCGTATAAATGATTCACATCAAAGGAATCATCTTCAATGGTATAGACTTGTTTCAAATGCGAACCAATGAATACGCCTTTACTTTCTAGTATTTGTCTACAAATGCTTCCAGCTGCTACAATACAAGCTGTCAAGCGACCTGAAAAGTGTCCTCCTCCTCGGTAGTCTTGATAGCCTTTGTATTTTTCATAAGCTGTATAATCGGCATGTCCTGGTCGTAAACGATATTGTGTTGACTTATAGTCGTTGGATCTTGTGTTTTTGTTTTGAATGATAAGTGCTAATGAAGTACCCGTTGTATATCCTTCAAAGTATCCCGAAACGATTTCAACTTTGTCTTCTTCATGTCTTTGAGTAGATATTTTTCCCTTGGCTTTTCTTTTGTCCATGTCTTGGGCAATGCGTTGTTCATCAATTTTAAATCCAGCGGGTAATCCGTCTAAGGTAATACCGATGCAGGGTCCATGGCTTTCGCCAAAAATGGTCATCGATATTTGATTGCCAAAACTATTTTTCATATGGACCTCTTTCTAATACTTTACGAATATCTTCATAGCTCATATCTTCAATGATATATTTTCCTGCTTCTTTTACTTTAATAATCGATACACTGGCTTTACTTCCTTTTTTATCGTGTGTGATGTATTCCATTAATGTATCAACATCATAATTAGGAACAGTCGGTAAATCTAATTTTTTATAGATGTTTAATATTCTTTGTTTCAAAGCGTTGTCTTCAATAAAGAACAACATTCCCATAGCTACGCATTCACCATGGTAATATGTATCTAATCCATAGGCTCCTTCAATGGCATGGCCAATGGTATGGCCAAAGTTTAGTATTTTACGAAGGTTGTTTTCTTTTTCGTCTTGTTCCACAACCATACGTTTTAAATCAATGGAACGAGTAATAATGGCTTCTAGGTTTAAAGTGTCGGCTTCAAATTCTTTGACTAAGTTTTCATCTAAGATTAATCCCATCTTTAAGGCTTCAACTAAACCGTTGTGTTGTTGACGAATTGGTAAAGTGGATAAAACTTCGGGATCAATTAATACGCCTTTGGGTTGATAGAAGGCTCCTACTATATTTTTATAAGATCCCATATCAATGGCTACTTTTCCTCCTACCGATGAATCAACTTGAGATAAAATAGTAGTAGGAATGTTGTAGAAATCGATTCCACGCATATAGCTAGCGGCTACAAATCCAGCTAAATCACCAGTGACACCTCCTCCAATGGCAATGATGGCATCTTTTCGTGTTAGATTGGCTTGGATGCATTGGTTTAATAGGTATTCAAATTGAGCCATGCACTTTGAGTTTTCTCCTTCAGGGAAAGAAATATCAATGGCATTAGGGCATTGACTTTGGATGATTTGAATCCATTTTGATGGAATGTTGTCATCGTGGATAATCGCAATTTTACGATTGACGTTTATAATAGAAGCAATGTTAGAAATGGCTCCTTTTTCAATTAAAATGGGATAGCTTTTTTCTTTTAAGTCTACATATAATTTCATGTTTCGTTACCTCGATATGGTCTTATTGTATCATCTTTTGAAAACACATGAAAATTTTTCTGAAAACTTTTGTGAAAATATGGTATGATATTCAAGTATAGGTGATATGTATGAATGAATTAGAACAGGCTAGAAAAGAAATAGAATGTATTGACGAAGAAATGGCGCGTTTGTATGAACAAAGAATGGATGCGGTTCGTCATGTGATTTCTTATAAAATGGAGAATAATCTTCCTATTTTTGATTCTAAAAGAGAAGGGACTCTAATTGAAAGAAATCGTAAGTTTATCCAGAATAAAGAATATGAACCTTATTATGTGGATTTCTTAAAAAATGTGATGGCTAACTCTAAAGACTTCCAAAGATCTCTTCAAGCTCATGATGTTGTAGCGTATTGTGGTATCAAAGGAGCCTTTGCCCATACCGTGTGTGAAAAACTATTTCCTTCAAATCCTTTAATGAGTTTGTCTTCTTTTGAAGATGTATTTGAAGCAGTAGTACAGAAAAAAGCACAGTATGGAGTCATTCCTTTTGAAAATACGAATTCCGGTGTTGTGGGAGAAGTATTGGATAATTTAAATTCATATCCTGTTTATATTCAAGAGACATATAATTTAAAGGTAGAACAATGTTTGTTGGGACTTCCTGGAGCTACTCTAAAAGATATTGAATGGGTGTATTCGAAAGACCAGGCTTTATCTCAGGCTAAGGCGTTTTTACAGGCATTAGATGTTCAAACTGTTGCCTATCCCAATACGGCCATGGCGGCTCAATTTGTTTCGAATCAGCAGGATATTCATATCGCTGCCATTGGAGCTAAAGAAAACGCGAGTTTATATGGTTTAAAGGTATTGGCTTCTCATATTGAAGAAAACAATCAAAATGCGACAAAATTTATGGTCATTGGTTTAGATAAACCAACGAAGGGAAATCGTTTTAGTATTAGTTTAGTGATTGAACATACTTCGGGTTCCTTGGCTCAAATCATTGATTTAATTGGTAAGCATAAATTGAATATGGAATGTATTCAGTCGCGTCCAATTAAGGGTCGTCCTTTTGAGTATTTCTTCTATATTGAAATCGATGGTAATTTAAATGATGACAATGTAAAGGATTGTTTAAATGAAATCGATAAAGTATGCGAAAGTTTAAAGATTTTAGGAAATTATAGATTGAAGGAGGATTAAAAAAATGAGTTTTGTGAAAAATGGTGTGAATACACAACCAATCGTGGATAACGTATTTTCTATTTCTCGTAAAGCCAAAGAAGCGGCTAAGAAATATGGTGATGATAAAGTTGTGAATGCGACTATTGGTTCTTTATATGGTGAAGATGGTAAATTAGTGGCTTTAGATACTGTATATGATTCATTAAAACATGTTGATAATCGTAATATGGCTGCCTATGCATCAAGTTTTACAGGTAATCCGGATTTCAAAGATGAATTATATGCTTGGGTATTAAATGGAAATAGTAAATTAGCTCATGAAGTTATCGCAACACCTGGAGGAACAGGAGCTGTTGATATGACGATTAGTAATTGTTTGTCAGAAGGAGAAACATTAGTAATGCCTTCTTTAGCTTGGGGTTCATATAACTTAATGGCACAAATGAATAATATTAATACAGTTAAATATGATTTATTTGAAGGACATCATTTTAACTTAAATTCATTTAAAGAAGCTTGTCAAACAGCTATGAAATCACAAGATCGTTTAGTTGTGATTATCAATGATCCTTGTCATAACCCATCTGGTTATTCTTTATCAAAAGAAGAATGGAAAGAAGTTGTAGCGTTCTTAAATGAATGTTCTAAAACACATTCTGTTGTTTTATTAAACGACATTGCGTATATTGATTTTGCGTATGGTCAAGAACAAGCGAAAGAATACATGGCTACATTTGATGATATCAGTGATAATGTAGTAGTTGTGATTGCGTTCAGTATTTCTAAGTCAATGACTTCTTATGGATTAAGATGTGGGGCTGCCATTGTATTAGGACAAAGCGATGAAGTGATTTATGAAATCAAAAACGTATTTGAAAAGAATGCTCGTGCAACTTGGTCAAATATCAATAACGGGGCAATGCACATGTTTGTGGATGTCATGAAAAACCATAAAGAAGCTTATAATGAAGAACGTGTTAAATATGTAAAACTATTACAAGAACGTTCTGATATCTTCGTAAAAGAAGCTAAAGAAGTTGGATTAAAACATTATCCTTATAAAGAAGGTTTCTTCATTACTTTATCAATGGACAATGAAACAAGAGATAAATATCATGAAGCTTTAATGGATAACTTAATCTTCACAGTAAAAGTAAATAATGGAATTCGAGTTGGTATTTGTTCTTTAACAGTTGATAAGACAAAAGGTCTAGCAAAACGAATGAAAGATATCTTAGATACAGTGGCTTAATTGCCACTCTTTTTTTATGTCTAAAACACGGTATTAATGGAAGAAATAGCAGTCTAAGCTTCATTGACAAGTGTATACGGGGGGGGTAAAATTTAAGGTGTAATACTAAAGTAATTTTTTAGTATGAACGAAAGGAGGAAAAGAAAAATGAAAAAGATATTGAAATGTTTTATTCCATGTTTCATTGCAGCAACTATGTGTCTAGGACTTGTACAAGCTAGCTCTTTTATCAAAGCCGAAGAAGAAACAGTAGAACAAGTACAAGAAGAAACAACACCAACAGAACCGGAAACTGCTACAGAACAAGAACCTGTAGAAGAAGATCCAGTACCTGAAGAAAGCACCAATGAACAACCAATCACAGAAGAAACAGAGACAAGTGATCCAGTGGAAGAAGAAACAGAAAGTAGTCCTAAATTAGATGAAAACCAAGAAGAAACAACTGAAGGAGTTCCACTTACTTTAGATGCTGTTACATTGGCTGATTCAACATCTACTTTTGAACCCGCACACAGTAAAAAAATCAAATATGACGGTGATGATAAATATACTTTAAAACTTGATGTAACGGGTCAATATGATTCAGAAGCCAAGAAACAACCAGTAGATGTCTTATTGATTCTTGATAAGTCCGGAAGTATGGAAGGTTATAACATGAAAACCTTAAAATATGTTGTTACAGGTCGTGAATCGAAAAATTCTTGGTGGGATAGTGGTGAAGGGTTGTCAGATATACTATTTTCAAATGAAAATTTAAATGTTCGAATGTCAGCGGTTGCTTATTCAGGGTATAAAACAGGTGATAACACAGGATCACATAAAGTTTACATAGATAGTCCATATAATGACGCAATAATAGTTTCTGATTGGGTTTCAAGTCAATCAGGATTCGAATCAGCAATATTAAATATATCTACTGGTGGAGGAACAAACCCACAAGCAGGTTTTCGTGAAGCAAGAGAAATGTTAGTATCAAGCTTTAGACCTGAAGCTCAAAAATATGTCATTTTTTTAACGGATGGTATTGCTGGATATTATTATGATGAGGATGGATATACTCAAGGAAATGGAGATGGAGAGGATACAACTGGTAACGCAAAAACTAAGGCAAAAGGAGAGGTTCAAAAAATTACAGGTTTAGATGGTTTCTATACAATTGCCTTTGGAAAAGACTCAGATAAAGATTTAGTTACAGAATTGACACAAGTTTCGGATGCAACGAATAAAGATAATTTTACAGCTTACGATTTAGATGAATTACAAGAAAAATTTGATCAAATTGCAGCACAGATTACTGAATTCAAAATGACTGATGTAACGATTCAGGATACTTTGAGTCAGTATGTTGATTTAGTTACTGACCCAAAAAAAATTAATATTGTTGCAAGTGATGGTAGTGAAGTAGGAAACCCGATAGTAACAGTATCAAGTGATAAAAAGACAATTACGGCGTCTTTCGGAACAGAACAATTTCCATTACAAAAAGATGTAACGTATTCCATTCAATTTCAAGTAAAAGTAAATCAAGATGCTTATGTCGAGTATGCCAAAAGTGGATATGGAGAAATCAAAGGTGATGAGAATACAGATTTAAATATCGATAATCCAACAAGCAGTAATCAACCTGGTTTTTATTCGAACGTTGATGATATAAATAGCACTTTTGTAAGTTATACATACAATGGTGAAAATGGTCAAGTAGCTTATCAAAAACCAGTAGTACAAGTACATCCAAAGAATATAACAATTTCAAAGGATGTTACAGGTTCATTTGGTGATAAGACACGAGATTTTGATTTCCAAGTACAGCTGAAAAGACCTGGTACTAATGGAACTCCTGGAGCTGTTTATAGTGAAAATGGAACAATAAAAGCATTAAAATCCAAAAATGGGCAGAAACCATCATCTCTAGACTTAAAATGTAAAAATGGAATCGTAGTATTTACGTTAAAAGATGATGAATCAATTACTCTTCAAAACATTCAACCAAATTCTACTTATAAAGTAACTGAGAAATTGGAGGATAAAGAAGGTTATACAACTACAGTAAAAGTTGGAGAAAATACTACTACCGAAAAAGAAACATCTGGAATTTTAACAGACGATGTTACGATTGCGTTCACCAATAACAAAGACGCTACTCCTATTACTGGTATCGGTGATGATAATCATTCTTCACTTGGTATGATTGGAGTCATTGTAGTTGAATTAGGTGCAATCTACTTAGTTCTTAAAAAGAAAAGACAATTAAAAATGTAGAGTAAGTTAGAATTTTGAAAGATTAGAAACTTACTCTACATAAAGAAGAAACTATTAAACAATTGGCATTTGTTTAATAATTTCATATCAATTTTATCAATGTTGTTTGGATATTCAAACAATTTATTGAAAGGTATTAATTTAATGAATCAAAGTCAAGCTTTGAAACAAGACATCAAAGACC
>JAQYFP010000011.1 GCA_028723085.1 Erysipelotrichaceae bacterium
AATCGTATTTTTTTCTAAAAAGCTTATAATAGAAGATACATTGTCCCCTAAATATAAAAGTCTGCGTTCTTTTTTTATAGGATACCACTTTAAAATATTACTTCTATATTCACAACTATTATAAAACTCTGACATACAAGGCATAAACATATCTCCTTAATAAGTAAAATGAGAAAATAATTTTTAAATTACCCAATCAAATATTGGTAATACTTACATAAACCTTCTTTGAAAGATTGAATTTCAAACGAATGAATACTTTCAATTTTTGAATTATCTAGTACCACTTTAGGCACATCAACGCTTCTTGCATCTTTATATACGACATTAGGATTTAACCCTAATTCTCTTATTTCTTTAATTACATCATTCAATGATACGCCTTCATTACTACTGATATTGAACACTTCTTCTTCACCGTCATATTCAATTAGCGTTGCAATCATTTTACAAACATCTTCAATATAAATATAATCTCGCACTACTGTACCATCACCCCAAATTTCAATTGTTTCATTATTTAAGGCCTTTTTTAAAGCAGCGTCAATAAAACCTACTCCTTTATTGAAATCCTGACCCGGACCATAAGGATTTGAAATACGCGCAATGATCATTTTAGAATGTGATTGTTTATTGAATGTTTTTAATACCGTTTCAATACATAATTTTACCGATCCATAATGATTAATCGGATTTGCAAGTGCATCTTCCTTAATAGGCTGTACATCTTGTATTCCATATACAGTACCTCCAGAAGAAAGAAAAATAACTTTTATATTTTTTTGAACACAAAGATCAAATAAATGCGCACTCTGAACAAAATCCCTAGAATATCCTTGCATAAATCTTGTATTAGAATTACCTGGATTTACAGTACTAAGCGAATGAATAACAACATCTATATTTTCTAATGCACGATTTAATACTTCATCGTCAAAAAAATCACCTTCAATATAAGTAACATTTTTTTCTTTTTGTTTTGGATTTTGAATATCGAAAGAGAAAACATTGTATAGTGTCGATAAATATTTTGCTAGGTTTGTTCCAATGAAACCATTACCCCCAATTATTAATACATTTTTCATCTTCTTTAATTCCCTTCACAATAGCATTATAGACTTTTGCACCTTCAACATCCCATGAAGTATTTTGTGCAAACTCAATTCCTTTTTTACGGATAGAGTCCATTTTTTCTTGATTATTTAAATATTCATACATTGTATCAGCAATTTGAATTGGATCATAATCTACTAATACACTGTTTTCTTCATTAACCAACCATTCACTATTTGCACCTTTTGAACATACAGCTATGGAACCTGAAGCCATTACTTCAAGAGGCAATAATGATAAATTTGTATTTGAAATAACTAAACATAAGTCACATGAAGCATATAATTCTGATAAATCTTCTATTTTCATAATACCTCTATTTTGGTGTTTAAAAGGTATTTCGTAAGTAGAAACATCCCATCCCGCAAAAATAACTTCAATATCTTTTTCTTTTTTTGCTAATTCATTTAATGCTAAAAGACCTAATTCAAAATCTCGTCTAGGCGTTACAGGTCTAGCATAAAAGAATACCTTTTTTGTGCTTTCTTTTTTCTCTCTAGGATAGTATAAATCTTTATCGTAAGAAAAACTAAAACTGTCTGCTTTCATCCCATATTCATTAATACAAATATCTTTCAACCAATCTCCTGCAGTAATTCCTCTGAATCCAAATTTATAGGTTTGTTCAGCAAATTCATATTCTGAACCATGTGCATAAAAATATGGCTCGAAATCTTGAATAAAATAGAATTTTGAAATTGTATTATTGAAATTTCTAACACAATATGCTGTGTCCCAGCTGGTTGCCACAGTCCCATGAGCAAATTTCATTAACTTAGCATCATGAATTAATTCAACATTCTCATCCAAAATTGAAAAATGCTTTCTAATAAATTCAGTCAAATATTCATCATTTAAAAATCGTGCAGAACGATATAAATAAACTCGGTTATGAATACCATGTCTTTCTAAGTAAGAAATAAATCGAAAAATATTTAAATGTCCACCTGAACCAACACCCATTTCAGGAATAACCCAGTTTAATATATATTTTTCATCATTTTTATGAGCTTCATATTCACTTTTATTAAACTCTGTTTTTGTTTGATCCGTAATAAATTCCCAAAAATCAATTGTCCCTGTTTTAGGAGCTCCGTTTTTAACTCTTTGAATAGATCCTCTCAAACCTCTTGTTTTTAAGGAACGCATAATTCTTTTAATATCCATATAATACCTCTACTGATTAATTTGTCTTACTTGCTGTGAAAATTTTTTATCCATTTTTTCTTGTTTTTCTTTAGAACAAGTATGATATTTTCCAGCTTTATATGCTGCATAAAAACGATACCAATCACGCTTTATTGCATATTTTTTCCATTCTTTTTTTTCTTTATTAGACATTTTTAAACTATTAACATAATTTAAATCATTTTTTAAATATCTATAAAATCCCACTAACAAATGTGGTATGTCTTTTACCATTACATATTGATGTACATTATACAAACCTTTATATTCATCATAATACCGTTGTTTATATGTTTCTAATGGAAAGTTGTGAGAATGATAAACAGCAGCATATGGGCAATATAATTTCTTATAACCTAACTCTATCATTTTTTTAGCCCATATTTGATCTTCAGCAAAATTTACATCATCATATGGATATTTTTCCCAAATATCTCTTCTCATGCAAGAATTATTGTCTGAATAAAATGATAACAAGTGACGATACCCTTCATCGTTTTGATATCTATTTTTATCTTCCATTTGATAAATTGTATTTGTTTCACCATAACCTTTAAACAATGCAGTTAAATCCCTTTTGTCAAAAATATTACAGTCAGGATATGGATAATGTTTTCCAAAACCACCTACAATTTCTGAATCTGATTTCATAGCATCAATGAAATTCTGTAACCAGTTACAATCATAAGGTTTTGCATCTTGTGTTATAAAAATAATGTACTCACCAGTTCCCAAACTTGCACCTAAATTACGAGTCTTTCCATGTCCGAATTCTTCTTTAGGAATCTGCTTTAAAATACAATCATATTTTTTTATTGTATCTATCGTTTGATCCGATGAACCAGAATCAACACAAATTACTTCATATGAATAAGTTGTTTTCTGACTAAATATCATTGATAGAACTTCATCAAAAAGTTCTCCTCCGTTTTTTGTTGGAATTACAATACTTACATCCATAAATTCACCTTTTCTTTATGCTTCTAATATAACATTAATCAACTTGAATCGAAACTTCCGATTCACTGTCAAATACACCAATAGTTCCTTTATCCGCAACTACACCTAAAACACAGCAATTATAATTTCTACAGAAAACTACCAGATTATCACCTTCAAATGCTGTACATCCTAATGAAAGTAAATATTGTCCTGGTTGTAGATATTGTTTTTGTCTAAAAGTAACAGTAACAATATCGCCTTTTTTCAATGAAGAAGTATCGATATTTTCAAGCATTGTATTTGTACCAGTTAGTTCTGTTCCTTTAATGTCTCTTAACTTAAAAGCAAAAATTGGTTCTAAATTATCTTCATTAATTCTGACTTTCATCTTTACATCATAATAATCGCCTTTGTAAACATTGTTACCTATATCTCCGTTTACAGAAAATATACCAAAGTCAATTATCTCTGCTCTACCATCACCATATACTTCAATATCAGGATTAATACTGATTTGCTCTTTCCAAAGTTTGCTAGAATCAATATGAGATTCAACTTGATTTGTTTGAGAATCGGCAGATTCATTTTCATTGTATTGCCCAACCATAATTTTCTTATATAAATCGACCATCTCTCTTGGCTTTCCTTCAGCTACCTTGACCCCCGCATTTAAAAGTACACAACGATCACAATAACGAATTACACTTCCCATATCGTGCGTTACAAATAAAATTGTTTTTCCTCTTTCTCTGAATTCTTCAAAACGTCGATAACATTTATTTTGAAAGAAGACATCCCCGACTGATAAAGCTTCATCAACAATTAAGATATCCGGATCAACTGAAATTGCTACAGAGAAAGCCAATCTTGCAAACATACCGCTTGAATAAGTTTTTACTGGCTGATTGATATGATCACCAATATCCGCAAATTCAATAATTGCGTTTAGCTTCTCATCCATTTCTTCTTTAGAAAAACCAATCATCTGTCCGTTTAAATAGATATTTTCAATTCCTGTATATTCCATATTGAAGCCAGCACCTAATTCAAGCAAAGCAGCAATTTTACCTTTAACAATACATTCACCAGATGTAGGTGTTAAAACATTAGTAATGATTTTCAAAATAGTTGATTTACCACTACCGTTTTTTCCAATAATACCCAATATTTCGCCTTTTTTTACATCAAAGCTAACATTCTTTAATGCTGAAAACTCTTTATGTCTGCATTTTCTTGGGAATAGTGCCTCTTTTAAGCGATCGCTAGGTTTATTATAAAGGTTATAAACTTTTGTTATATCTTTTATCTCAATAACTTTTTCCATTAATAGTCTCCTTTTATAATACGTCTGCAAAATGAGGTCTCATTCTCTTAAATACCGCACGACCAATTAAAGCTAGAACAACAATAAGTGCCCAAAAATAAATCGTCAAAAGCCAATTTTCTGTAAGCCATACATTTCCTAATAACGCACTTCTATATCCTTCTACTACATAGAACATAGGATTTAATTTAAAGATAAACGAAAATGAATATGGTGCAAGCATATTGAAGTCCCATAAAATAGGAGTTAACCACATTCCAGCTTGCAAACATACAGAAACAAGTTGAGGCAAATCTCTAAAAAACACTGCCAAACTAGATGTAAAATATCCCATTGCCATAATCAAGGCAATCATGCAAATTGAATAATAAAATACTTGTAAATAACATAAAGTTGGTAAATGCCCAAACAATGCCATAATTACAAATAATAAAATAACGAAGAATAAGTGAACAAAACTAGCTGAAATAATTTTTATAATTGGAAGAACTTCAATATCAAATACAACTTTTTTTACTAAATAACTGTATTCTAGAAAAACAGATGTTACACTATTGATTCCTTCACTAAAAAAGAACCATGGAATCAAACCGCACATAATCCAAAGTAAAAAAGGCGTGTCCCCATATTGACCTGGAGCCGTTGAACGTAAGCCTATTTGAAATACAAACCAATATATCAAAATTGTAACTAAAGGTTGAGCAAAGGCCCATAAAATACCTAATGAAGAGCCTGCATATCTCTTTTTAATATCATCTTTAGCTAAAAACCAAATTAAATCTTTATTTTTTTTCAAACTTTTTAAAAATTGCATATCGCACCTCACCTACAAAACTCTACAACAATTTCAAGAGTACGTCAAATTATGATTATTTTAAATCAATACGAATTAAACCATCCTTAGCAACATAATTTTCTTTCACATTTAATTTGTTAATCCATGATTTTGTTTCATCCGTTTGATAGGCTCCATCCTCATTTTTCCATAACCAATCTGTGGTAGGCCACAAACAGTAACTTGGATTAATTAGACTATAAACATTTTCAGAGACCCCGGCTTGTCCATGATGAGCCATTTGAACATAATCCATATTTTTAATAGCCTCTCCATTGAGTTCCATTAACTCAACTCCACCTTCAACTCCTAAATCTCCTAAAAATAAAATTTCTTTTTCATTGACAACAAATTTATATACACTCGAAGAATTATTACCGGCATTTTGAATTATTTCTGGATTATAAGTTCTTAAAACATCTACAACTACGTCACCCAAATTAATATTCATATTTAGCTCCACAACAACATTTTCTTTGATTTTGTACAATTGTGCATCTATTTGTTTAATATCTAGTAAGCGATTTGGTTCATATTCACTTACCCACGTTTCCTCAGGAAAGTTATAAAAAATTTTCTTAATTTCAATATCCGCTTTATCAGATTCTAAATACTGCGCCAAAGCACCTGTATGATCTTTGTGGTAATGAGTCAAAAACCATCCTTCAACTATATTGTCACCACTAATTTCTTTTATTTTCTCAACCAAATAATCTTCATCGTCTATAGTACCACCATCAATTACAATCGTAGTTCCATTTGACTCAATAATATAAGACATCATTTGACTATATGATTGATTAGGCAATTGATAAATTGCAATTTCATCTGAATTTTCTTTGCTTCTACATCCAGCTAATAATGCTATTAAGCTTAATGAAAGCATCCATTTTAACAACTTGCTCATAAACGATACCTCAATCCCATAAAATCTATTATACACGAATACGATAGAAAAAGGATGAATGAATTAAATCAGGATAATCAAATTTAACCGGGGTCTGCTAAACCGGGGTCATTAACTGGGGTCTGGAGAAATGTTACCAAATTTAATTGGGGTCATTAACCGGGGTCGAACCATCGTCCTCGGTTTTTCATCATATTCTGCACCAATTTTTTGAGTTTTATGTTTTATTTTTGATGATAGTGCCGGAACT
>JAQYFP010000012.1 GCA_028723085.1 Erysipelotrichaceae bacterium
CAACAACACGCCCTTATAGGGCTTACGATACCACTAATTTTTATTAGTGGTTATGATTTTCGCTTGATTTATAAATTATAATGTTATAACATTTAACAAGAGGTGAAAATATGAGCTACTTAAACTTTAAATCTAAATATGATAAGTTCCCAATGAAGAAGATATATAATCATCATGCATTTCATGGATATGACGAAATTAAACAAGAATTACAATCCAAAATAACAGAAAATTGTATTCTTGTATTTGATTACTATCCTGGGGTCAATGAAGACGAAGCGATGAATTTAGTTACTTCTTTAAATCCGAATAGAGTTATTGAAACAATTAATATTTTTAAAGATGGACAAACAATTACTGAACAATTAAAGTATTATCTTACTGATGATCGTACATTTGGGAAAATGTATTTCGGTGATTTTATTGATTTTATTGATGAAGCAAAATTAGAAGAAACAAAACAAAGTATTCTTAATAATCAAGGTTTAACAATTGTTTGTGGTGTTGGCGCATCATTAGTTACTGAAGGCGATATTTATGTTTACTTTGATATGGCTAGATGGGAAATTCAATTACGTTATCGTAAGGGAATGCCAAATTATAAAGCAAACAATGAAAATGAAGAAATCCTAAAGAAAAATAAAAGAGGATACTTCATTGAATGGCGTATTGCTGATAAACATAAAGAAAGAAATTTTAATAAATTTGATTATGTTGTGGATACAAATAAAGCCAATGATCCAAAAATGATTTCAGGTGATACTTTTAGATATAGTTTAGATGAATTATCTAAAACACCTTTTAGAACAGTTCCTTATTTTGATCCAGGAATTTGGGGTGGACAATGGATGAAAGAAGTGTGTAATTTAGATAAAAATGAAATTAACTATGCTTGGAGTTTTGATGGAGTTCCAGAAGAAAATAGTATTTTGTTCGATTATGATGATGTTGTATTTGAATTACCTGCAATGGACTTAGTCTTATATAAACCTAAACAATTATTGGGAGAACAAGTATATGCACGTTTTGGTGCTGAGTATCCAATACGATTTGATTTCCTAGATACAATCGAAGGACAAAATCTTTCTTTACAAGTTCATCCTTTAACTGAATATATACGAAAGAACTATGGAATGGCTTATACTCAAGATGAGAGTTACTACATTTTAGATGCTACCGAGGATGCATGTGTATATCTTGGATTAAAAGAAGGAATTAATCCAGATGAAATGATTGATGATTTAAGAGAAGCACAAAAAGGAAATATCATTTTTGATGCAGAGAAATACATTAATAAATTTCCAGCTAAAAAACATGATCATTTCTTAATTCCAGCTGGAACATGTCATTGCTCAGGTGCTGGTGCAATGGTCTTAGAAATTAGTGCAACGCCATATATTTTTACTTATAAATTATGGGACTGGGGAAGAGTTGGTTTAGATGGAAAACCTCGTCCAATTAATGTAGAACACGGAAAAAATGTTATTCAATGGAATCGTACTACAGGATGGGTTAAAGAAAACTTAGTAAATGCGACATATCCAGTAACAGAAGAAGGAAATAATTGTGAGATAGAACATACAGGGCTTCATGAATTGGAATTTATAGAAACGAGAAGATATACTATCAAAGATACTTCATATCATAAAACAAATGGAACAGTAAATCAGTTGAATCTTATCGATGGAATAGAAGCAATCGTAGAAAGTCCAACAAATGCGTTTGAACCATTTGTAGTTCATTATGCAGAAACGTTCATCATTCCAGCATCGATAGAAGAATATACGATTCGTCCATACGGTGAAAGCAAAAATAAAGAAATAAAAGTAATTAAAGCATATGTAAGAAACCCTAAATGCTAAATAATTGGTCACTTTTAAAAAAAAAGTGGCCTTTTTAGTAAAAATCATAAAAAACACAAAAAAAGATACTTTTTTTATAAAAAAGTGTTGACTCTAAAAAGGTGATTTGGTAATATAAATGAGCGCTTGATGAGAGCGCAAGCGATCTTTGAAAACTGAACAAGAAAACCTGAAAGTACA
>JAQYFP010000013.1 GCA_028723085.1 Erysipelotrichaceae bacterium
GGCATTATGGAGTTGGAAAGGAGCATAGGATATGCTCGATTTTTCGTATATATGCAGAAAAATATGTCCAAATTTTTACAATTTTAGAAAATGGTGAAAAATTGGCAAAATATAACCCCTCGAATAAAATAAAACGAGGGGTTTGTCAACAAACTGTAAGGAGCTTGGCTCCTTTTTTTTGATTGTAGAAAAAATATAGGTTTCATGGTATAATTAACGAGTGGAAAGAGGGTTATTTTATGCGTTTTAAACTAGAAACAGAATATATTACCTTACAACAATTGTTGAAAGCTTGTGACGTTGTTTCAAGTGGTGGTGAAGCAAAAGCTTATTTGGCATGTAATGTTTTATATGTGAATGGGCAAGAAGAAAATCGCCGTGGTCGCAAGATTCGCAAAAATGATGTTGTCACAAATGATGAAGGATTGAGAATCGAAGTTGAATGAATATAAAATCATTGCGATTGATTCATTTTCGTAATTTTGACAATGTCGAATTCAATTTTAAGGAAAATTGTATTCATTGTTTTTATGGAAAAAACGCTCAAGGGAAAACCAATTTAATCGAGTCAATTTACTTTTTAAGTCATCTTCACTCGTTTCGTACCAATACTTTATCGAGTATGGTGATGGATTCACAAGATCAAATGCTTGTGCAGGCCAAAATTGAATCGAATCATTCTATGTCTGATTTAAAGGTGGTCGTATCAAATCAGAAGAAACATCTTTTCCATAATAACAATTCTATAAAAAAGTATTCTGACTTTGTGGGTATTTTAAATGCGATTTCATTTTGTCCTGATGACATTATGTTGTTTAGTGCACCTAAGAAAGTCAGACGTAATTTTATTGATATGGAATTAATAAAATTATCAAAGAAATATACTTTTACTTTGTCTCGTTATAATCGAACTTTAAAAAATCGTAATATGGCTTTAAAACAAAATGAATTGGATGTTGATTTAATTGATGTCTATACTTCTCAAATGATTGAAGATGAAGTGGTAATTATTAAACAAAGAAATTCATTTATTAATAGTTTAATGGCTTATGCGAATCGATTATATCCTTTTTTTTCAAGAGAAAAGGAAAAAATGAGTGCAAATTATATTACTTTTGTTGATATTGATAATATAGAAGAAAATATCAGAAAATCATATGAAAATACATTTGATAAAGATTGTTTATATAAAATGACAAATGTAGGAATACATCGCGATGATATTCAGTTTTTATTAAATGGAAAAGATATAAATGAAGTAGCATCCCAAGGACAGAAGCGTAGTTACTTATTAGCTATGAAGTTGGGATTGGCACAAATGGTTTATGAAAAAACAAACCAGTATCCTATTTTATTGTTAGATGATGTTTTTAGTGAATTGGATCCGTATCGAAAAAAAGAACTGATTCATATTCTTCCTAAAAATATGCAGATATTTATCACAACAGTTGAAAAAGTAGATGCATCGTGGTTTAAGAATCGTTCGGTGCAGTTTTATGAAGTACAAAACGGAATGGTGAAGGAGGTTACTCAATGAATGAAGATAAGATGTTAGAGTTTGAAGAACTTGAAAATGAAGCAACTCATGTTGATCATTCATATACAGCGGATGATATTCAAGTTTTAGAAGGATTAGAAGCTGTTCGCTTGCGACCTGGTATGTATATCGGTTCAACAAGCGCTCGTGGTCTTCATCATTTAGTTTGGGAAATCGTTGATAATGGAATTGACGAAGCATTAGCTGGATATGCCAATGAAATTAACTTGATTATTGAACCTGGAGATGTTATTTGCGTAAAAGATAATGGTCGTGGAATGCCAGTTGGTGTTCATGAAAAAACAGGAATCAGTGCCGTTGAAACCATTATGACCGTTTTACATGCTGGTGGTAAATTCGGTGGAGGTGCCTATAAAGTTTCTGGTGGTCTTCATGGTGTTGGTGCTAGTGTTGTTAATGCGTTGAGTGAATGGTTGGAAGTTACGGTTTATCAAAATGGAAATATTTATAATGTTCGTTTTGAAAATGGAGGAAATATTGTTTCTCCTTTAAAAGTTGTCGGAACTACAGATCGTACGGGAACTACGGTTCGTTTCAAAGCAGATCCAACTATTTTTAAGGAAACAACGGTATATGATTTTGATACTTTAAATAATCGTTTACGTCAATTGGCGTTTTTGAATAAGGATATTAAATTAACGATTGAAGATCAAAGAGTATCTCCTGTTCGTAAAGAAGAATATAAATATGAAGGTGGTATCATCGAATATGTAAATTACTTGAATCATGGTAAATCTGTAATTGGTGAAAAAGTAATTTATGTTGGTGGTAAACAAGATGATATCTTTGCTGAAGTGGCACTTCAATATAATGATGGATATCAATCAAATATTTATTCTTTCTGTAATAATATTCATACCCATGAAGGTGGATATCATGAAGAAGGATTTAGAATGGCTTTAACGCGTTGTATAAATAACTATGGAAAAGCTAATAATTTATTAAAGAAAGATGAAACGTTATCACAAGATGATGTAAAAGAAGGATTGGTTGCGATTATTTCTGTTAAGCATCCAGATCCTCAATATGAAGGACAAACTAAAACTAAACTAGGAAACAGTGAAGTTCGTAAAATTGTTTCTAATATTGCAGGCGAACAAATTAAAACGTTCTTCTTAGAAAATCCGAATGAAGCCAAGGCTATCGTTGAAAAATGTATTGTTGCTTCAAAGGCTCGAATTGCTGCTAAGAAAGCACGTGAAATGACGCGTCGTAAATCGGCTTTAGATGGTATTAATGCTTTACCTGGAAAACTAGTCGATTGTTCAAGTAAAGATGCATCTGAATGTGAAATCTTTATAGTCGAAGGGGATTCAGCCGGTGGTTCTGCTAAACAAGGTCGAAATGCGAAAACACAGGCTATCTTACCTTTACGTGGTAAAATTTTAAATGTTGAAAAGGCAAGAACACATCGAATTTTTGAAAATGCGGAAATTCGTAGTATGATTACTACTTTTGGTTGTGGTATTCAAGAAGATGTTGATTTAAGTAAGCTTCGTTATCATAAAATTGTCATTATGACCGATGCCGATGTCGATGGAAGTCATATTTGTACTTTGATGTTAACGTTCTTATATCGTTTTATGAAACCTGTTATTGAAAATGGTTATGTTTATATTGCTCAACCTCCTCTTTATAAAGTTCAAAAAGGTAAAAAAATTGCCTATGCGTATAAAGAACAAGAAATGGATCAATTACGTGAAGAATTTAAAGATGGATATAAAGTTCAGCGTTATAAAGGTTTAGGAGAAATGGATGCGGAACAGTTATGGGAAACAACTATGGATCCTAATAATCGTATTTTAAAACGAGTAACAATTGATGATGCGATGGAAGCAGATAGCGTATTTAGTATGTTAATGGGTGAAGATGTAGAACCACGTCGTGATTTTATTCAAGCCAATGCGGTATATGCTAAGTTAGATTTATAGGAGGCTACGGATGGATCAGGAAAAACAGTATGATTATATTGAAGATGTCGAAATATCCAAAGAGATGCGAGAATCGTTCCTGGATTATTCAATGTCTGTTATTGTACAACGTGCTTTACCCGATGTAAGAGACGGAATGAAACCGGTACATCGTCGTATTATGCACGCTATGAATTCACTAGGAATTACTTCTGGTGTAGCTCATAAGAAAAGTGCTCGTATTGTCGGGGATGTTATTGGTAAGTATCATCCTCATGGTGATACTGCTGTATATGATGCCATGGTTCGTATGGCACAAGATTTTAACTATCGTTATCCATTAGTAGATGGACATGGAAATTTTGGTTCTCTTGATGGGGATGGAGCGGCTGCGATGCGTTATACCGAAGCTCGTATGTCAAAAATTTCCATGGAAATGATGCGAGATATTAATAAAGATACCGTTGATTTTATTGAGAACTATGATGGTGAAGAAACAGAACCAACGGTTCTTCCAAGTCGTATTCCTAATTTATTAATCAATGGTTCAATGGGAATTGCGGTAGGTATGGCAACCAATATTCCGCCTCATAATTTATCTGAAACTATCCAAGCTATTTTTGCGGTAATGGATAATCCAGATATTACCGTTGTAGAGTTAATGGAATACATTAAAGGACCTGACTTCCCTACTGGTGGTATGATTCTTGGTCGTAAAGGAATTCGCCAGGCATATGAAACAGGTCGTGGTTCTATTTTAATTCGTTCTAAGTATCGTGTTGAAACGGAACCAAATGGTAAAAAACGAATTATTTTCTATGAAATTCCTTATCAAGTTAATAAAGCAAGTTTAATCACAAAAATGGCTTCTTTGATTCGTGATAAAGAAATTCAAGGGGTTACGTATTTAAATGATGAAAGTAACCGTGAAGGTATTCGTATTGTAATGGAATTAAAGAAAGATGTACAAGAGGATGTTATTTTAAATCAATTATTTAGAATGACGCCACTTCAATCAAGCTATGGAATTAATATTTTAGCTTTGGAGAATGGGGCTCCTAAACAACTTTCTTTAAAACAAGTGATTCAAGATTATATTGATTTCCAAGTTGAAGTTGTAGAACGTAAAACGCGCTTTGATTTGAAAAAAGCACAAGATCGTGCGCATATTTTAGAAGGATTTAGAATTGCCATTGATCATATTGATGAAGTTATTCATTTGATTCGTCATTCTCATTCTGATGAAGCAGGATTAATTGCTGAATTAGAAGAAGCCTTTGGTTTAAGTGAAGTTCAGGCTAAAGCTATTTTGGCAATGCAGATTCGTCGTTTATCTGGTTTGGAACGTGATAAAATTGAAAATGAATATAATGATTTATTAATTAAAATTGCGGATTACAAAGATATTTTGGCAAATCCACAAAGAATTTTAAATATCATTCGTGAGGATTTAACTGAAATTGATGAAAAATACGGAGATGATCGTCGTACAGAAATTTCAGATAATTTCATTGATATGGATGATGAAGATTTAATTCCAGTGGAAGATGTTGTCATTATGTTGACTGAATCTGGTTATATTAAATCGCAATTAGTTGATACATATAAAACTCAAAATAGAGGTGGACGTGGAATTAAGTCATTGACTTTAAATGATGAAGATTCTATTGATACAATGATTACTATGAATAACCATGATCCATTGATGTTGTTTACGAATAAAGGTCGTGTATATCGTATAAAAGGATATCGTGTACCAAATGGTTCAAGAACAGCTAAGGGATTACCAATCGTAAATCTGATTGAATTAGGAAAAGATGAAAAAATTCAGACTATGCTTCCGGTTCGTCAAGATATGGAATTCAAATCTATTCTATTTGTTACAAAGAATGGATTAGTAAAACGTACACCATTAGAAGAATTCACACGCATTAATAAATCTGGAAAAATTGCGATTAGCTTAAAAGAAGATGATTCCCTTGCCTTTGTTAAGATGACAACTGGAAATGATGAAGTCATTATTGCAGGTTCAAATGGAAAAGCGGTTCGTTTTAAAGAAACGGATATTCGTATGATGGGAAGAAGCGCAGCTGGTGTAGCTGGATTTAATTGTGATGGTTCCCAAGTAGTAGGTGTGGCTTTAAGTTCTGAAGGAGATACTTTGTTATCAATTTCAGAAAATGGATATGGAAAACGAAGTAAGATTGAAGATTATCGTTTAACTTCACGTGGTAAAAAAGGTGTATCTACAATTAATATTACGGAAAAGACTGGTAATCTAGTTAGTGTTAAGGCTGTTAGTGGTATCGAAGATGCGATGATTGTTTCTAGTACAGGAATTATGATTCGTATTGATGTATCAAAGATTGGTATCTATGGTCGTAATACTCAAGGTGTTCGTTTAATTAACTTAAATGATAATGCTAAGGTCACAAAAGTCACTATGATTTATCATCAAGACGATGAAGACAGTGAAGAAGAAGTAAATGAATAGGCTTGTATAACAGGCCTATTTTTTTTCATATGATTAGGCAGATATAAATTAGATTGAAATTTTCTCCATTTAATGGTATAAATTATGAGTAAAAAACGTTGAAAAGGATAAGTAATATGTATCTTTGTGTAGAGAGAATATGGTTGGTGAAAATATTCGAAAGATATTTATGAAAAGCCCCTTTGAGTGATTTAATGAATATAGTAATTAAATTCGGTACATACCGTTATCATGTAGAGTGACTTTATTATTTATAAAGTAAAAAGGGTGGCAACGCGAGACATCGTCCCTTTGTGGATGGCGTCTCTTTTTTTATATTAGGAGGATATATGTTAGATATTAAATTTGTCAGAGAAAATCCAGATCTTGTCAAAGAAAATATTAAGAAAAAATTTCAAGATCAAAAATTACCTTTAGTTGATGCTGTATTAGAAGAAGACAAAGAATTACGAGCAAGCCAACAAAAAGGAGATGAACTAAGAGCCGAAAGAAAAAATATTTCCAAAGAAATTGGTTCATTGATGAAACAAGGTAAAAAAGAAGAAGCTGAACAAGTAAAACAAAAAGTGGCAGATATTGCTAAAGAATTAGAAGCATTAGAAGTAAAAGAAAATGAATTAAGAGAATCTGTTCGTGAAAAAATGCTTCAAATCCCAAATATCATTGATTCAAGTGTTCCAATTGGAAAAGATGACAGTGAAAACGTAGAAGTTCAAAGATTTGGAGAACCAGTTGTTCCTTCATATGAAATTCCTCATCATGCTGATATTATCAAAGCTGTTAATGGAATGGACAAAGATGCTGCAGGTAGAACAAGCGGTGAAGGATTCTATTATTTATTAGGAGATATTGCTCGTTTACATGAAGCTATGATTTCTTGTGCACGTGATTTCATGATTGATCAAGGATTTACATATGCGATTCCTCCTTTCATGATTCATTCTGATGTTGTAACTGGAGTTATGTCATTCCCAGAAATGCAAGCAATGATGTATAAAATTGAAGGAGAAGATTTGTATTTAATTGGTACTTCAGAACATTCAATGATTGGTAAATTCAAAGGACAAATCTTAAAGAAAGAAGAATTACCAGTCACAATGACTTCTTATTCTCCTTGCTTCCGTAAAGAAGGTGGATCACATGGATTAGAAGAACGTGGATTGTATCGTGTTCATCAATTCGAAAAACAAGAAATGATTGTTATTTGTGAACCAGAAGAATCAATGGATTGGTATGAAAAAATGTGGAAGTTCACAGTTGATTTATTCCGTTTATGGGATGTACCAGTACGTCAATTAGAATGTTGTTCTGGAGACTTAGCAGACCTTAAAGTTAAATCATGTGATATCGAAGCTTGGTCACCTCGTCAACAAAAATATTTCGAAGTTGGTAGTTGTTCAAACTTAGGAGATGCTCAAGCAAGACGTTTAGGTATTCGTACTAAAGGTGATAAAGGAACTTATTTCTTACATACTTTAAATAATACTGTAGTTGCTTCTCCACGTGGATTGATTGCCTTAATTGAAAATAACTATCAAGAAGATGGTTCAATCTTAATTCCAAAGGCTTTACAATCATACATGGGTGGTAAAACTAAAATTGAAAAGAAATAAATTTATAAGGACTGAATAATATGTTCAGTCTTTTTTCTTATAATAAATAAAGTTGATTTTAAAAGATTTAACTGTTATAATACTAAAGCTACTACAATGATATCTAATGAATCAGGTCAGGTGGGGAACCAAGCAGCCTTAAGTTTGCTCTATCATGTGTGGTAGCTTTTATTTTGGAGTCTTGTATGAATGAAGAAAAATATATGAAGGAAGCAATTAAACAAGCCAAAAAAGCATATGAACAAGATGAAGTTCCTATTGGCTGTGTAATTGTTAAAGATGATAAAATCATTGCTCGAGCTTACAATAAACGAGAAAAACTCCAACAAAGCTATGCCCATGCGGAAATGCTTGCGATACAAAAAGCATGTAAAAAACTAAATACATGGCGATTAGAGGATTGTGATTTATATGTCACGTTAGAGCCATGTCCAATGTGTGCAGGAGCAATCATTCAATCTCGGATTCGTAATGTATACTTTGGAGCATATGATAAAAAAGGTGGAAGTGTTATGACTTGTACGAACTTATTCGATGTCAAAGAATACAATCACCATCCACATTATTTTTCTGGCATTATGGAAGAAGAATGTTCCATATTACTTAAAAACTTTTTTAAAGAAAAACGAAAGAAGCGATAGCTTCTTTTCTTTTATGATTAATGAACATTTCTTGGTATAATAAAAGCGTTAGGAAGTGAAAAAATGGCATATCAGGCGTTATATCGAAAATATAGACCAACTTGTTTTGAAGAAGTCGTTGGTCAACAATACATTGTACAAACATTAAAAAATGCGATTTATCAAAATAGAATTGCACATGCGTATTTATTTTGTGGTCCACGTGGTACCGGAAAAACAACTATCGCTAAGATTTTTGCGAAGATGTTAAATTGTACGGATGAACAACATAAACCATGTGGTGAATGTGAAAACTGTAAAATGGTATTAAATGGATCTCATCCTGATATCATTGAAATTGATGCTGCTAGTAATAACGGCGTTGATGAAGTCAGAAACCTTATTGATAAAGTTAAATACGCCCCTTTATTAGGAAAATATAAAGTCTATATCATTGATGAAGTTCACATGATGACTCAGAGTGCATTTAATGCATTATTAAAAACAATTGAAGAGCCACCTGAACATGTAATCTTTATATTCGCAACAACTGAACCTAATAAAGTAATTCCAACTATTATTTCAAGATGTCAAAGATATGATTTCTCTAGTGTATCTCAAAATGATATTGAAAAAAGATTAAAAGTTGTATGTAAACAAGAACAAATTGAAATTGAAGATGAAGCTATTTCATTGATTGCGAAACTAGCAAATGGAGGAATGCGTGATTCCCTTTCTATATTAGATCAATGTATTGCGTATTCAATCACAAACATTAAAGCCGATGATGTACGTAAAATCTATGGAGTATTGAATGTAGAAGATATTGGGGTTTTATATCGATATTTAGTAGAAGGAAAAGTAGATGATTTATTGAATACTCTTTCTAGATATGCTTCAATGGGGATTGATCTACAAATATTTATGAAAGACTTTATTTCTTTAATGAAAGAAAGTGTCATCTTAGATTATTCTTCAAACAGTACATTGGTATCGGATTCTCATAAAGAAGTAATTAATCAATATATGAATAATTCTTCAGTTTCATATAAATTAAATGTTTTAAACCATTTAATGGATACGTATTCTAAATTTGTATATGCATCCAATATTCTGGACTATATTGAAACTTGTCTATTAACAATCATCTCTGAATCGAATAATGTAAGTGTTCAGAACAAGGATGTGAATGTTCAGAAACCTGTTTTAGAATCATATGATACTAAAAAAAAGGTATCTGAAATTAAAAAAGATGTTCAGATTGAAGAAGAAGTAGTTGAAACCGCAACTGAAATAGAATATGAATCGGATGATGTAGAAAACGTTTCACGTGAAACATTCGTAGAAGAACCTATTAAAGAATCAAATATCATCCTGAATGATGAATACATCATTCAATTGTTAGTTGGGGCTAACAAACAAGAAAAGATGAAAGATATGCCTAAGATTAATAATATGGATCAGTATTATTTTAGTTTAGACTATGGAAAATATGCCAATAGTCTAAAAAATATGAAATTAATGGCATCATCAGAAAATTATTGGATTGTAGTATTGAATTCAGATTTGGCTGTAAAGAATGTGAATGACATTCAGAATAACGAAGGATATGAAAAATTTCTGAATGAGTTATTAGGCACTCCTAAAAAAATATTCGCAATTAATACTGAACAAATGAATAATTCACTTGTATTATTTAAAAAACTTCAAATGAATAACGCGTTACCAGTCCCAGCTATTGTGAAAGCTAAACAAAACGATATTCATATGAATACCAATAAGACAGAGGATGATTTATTAAAGGTATTCCCTAATTTAGAATTAATAGATGATTAGAAAGGATAAAAAATGTATCCAAAGAAATTTCAAAGATTAATTGATGCATACGCAAAACTTCCAGGTGTTGGAAAGAAAACAGCTGAACGGTATGCTTATACGACATTAAATTGGGATGAAGAAACAATGGATGAATTTATATCTTCTCTAACAGATATAAAAGAAGGTATAAATCGATGTGAAATATGTGGAAATCTTTCAGATGGCGAAAAATGTGAAATATGTATGAATTCACATCGAAATCATAAATTGATTTGTGTTGTTCAGAGTCCTAAAAATATCGATTCAATTGAGTCAATGCAAGAATATAATGGTGTATATCATGTGTTGAATGGAACAATCAATGCTTCAAAAGGAATTTTACCAGAACAATTAAATATTGATAAATTATTAAAACGTGTGAATGAAGAAACGGAAGAAGTTATCTTAGCATTAGATCCAACCGTTGATGGAGAAACTACTTCCATGTATTTATCGAAGTTATTAAATGGTAAATGTAAAGTGACAAAACTGGCCAATGGTATACCAATCGGATCACACTTAGACTACGCAGATCCATTAACTTTGTTAAAGGCGTTTCAAAAACGTTCAGATAGTTAATTTCACGTGATATCTCATATGATAGGATATATTTTCATATACAGGAATATATCCTATTTTTTTATTCCGATGATTTTACTATGATTGCTCAGATTGATGAAAAAGAAACATTATAATATATTGTTTGCTTCACATTCTATTCATATTTACTAATATTTGTTCATATGAATCAATTAATAACTCAAAATACTTTCATATGGTCCTTCATAAACAACACATGGAGTATTATAAATACATAATATAAATAATATGATTATATTATGTCATTCATATACTTGATCACATATAAATTCATATATAATCATATAAAATTTCACATGGAGGTATAAAAATCTGATAAACTTTCTGATTGTGGAAATTTACACAAAAATTAATATTTCTTATTCATATGACTGCTCACATATAATATCCAATCTATAATTCAAAAATTGGAAAATATCTGAATAAATATATATAAATCATATATTTGAATTATATTGAATTCTAATTCATATGAAAATAAAATACAGATGTGAAATGTGCATGTGAATTTCTAAAATATTTCATATGAATGAAAAAATAAGAAAAGGAAAATCATAATGAAAACCATATGAAATGAAAAAGAAGAAATCAAATGATTTTATTGAGGAACAAAAATAATTTTGTTATAATTCAAAAAATAGGATATTCATGCGAAAGAGGTGCTGAAAATGGAAGAGAATAAAACAATAGATGTTTATTATGATATGGATATCGCACAGATTTGTCAGCAATTTAATAAGTCAAGAAACACAGTTGATAAAGCCGTCGCAAAGTTAATAAAAGATTATCCAGATAAAGATTGGAAATACAAAAACCCTGAAACAAAGCGTATTACCATTAAAGCAGAAGGAGTAGAAAAATTATCAACTTATTTCCGTAAAGAAAAGAACGAAATTTCAACTGTTGAGATGGAATTAAGATATGAAAATGAGAAATTAAAGGCTGTTATTGAAGAAAAAGAAAAAGCACAACAATTAATGGATCAGTTATATCAGGAAAAATTAAAGTTGGAACTAGAAAAGTCAAAACAAACGTTCTTAATCGAACAACAAAGTAAAGATGAAACAATTGAAAAGTTAGAAACTGAAAATTCTAAATTATTGGATGAAAACAAAGCACTTCAGGAAAAGATTGATGATGCGGATTCAATTAAAGATGAATTAGAAGAGTATAAAAAAAGGGAAGAGGAATATAATTCCAAGTCCTTCTTTTATCGTTTATTACATAAAATATAATCATTGGCCCTGGCTATCTTGCTTGGGCAATTTTTTTTATATTTTATGCCAATTTTGCTTAAAATCTCATTAAAAATAGGAATTCCATCATGATCTTTCGTATATTCATATTCTATTTCATAATCAATCACATCACCAAACCAATTTTCATCGGCACATAATTCTGCATTTTCTAGTCTACAAATTTGTCTTTTTGTTTTAGTTGATAATGTTTGGACAAGTGGTTCCGTTAAATTTAATTTTGAAATCCATTCAAGAACTTCTTCATCTTTTATGTCAGTGATAGAATCTGTATCGATTTCTTTTTCGTATTCATAATGAGTGACTTCATCTTTTTTTGTTTTTAAAGTAAATATTTTTTTATCACCTATGATACGAATACGCATAGCAGCTCCTTGTGATTTAACTTGATTAGAAGGAGTATCGTAATAATAATTTTCTTGTATCCATGGATTTGAAAAATCATATGATTTTACGATAATTTCATATTGATTTTTTGTGACTAAGCATTTTAATTCTCTTTCCATTTGATTAAACATATAATAATTCCTCCGTTTTATGATACAATAAAACTTATAAAAAGGAAGGTCAACATGAAATTCGCTATTATTGATCGTACAGACTATAATTCTATCCAACAAAGAAATGAAATTAAGAAACAATTAATGGAACATGGTTTAGAATACGATGAAAAGTATCCTGACTTGGTTATATGTGTTGGTGGAGATGGGACTTTTTTAAGAGCTATTCATCAATACATTGATATTTTAGATACGACGATGTTTGTTGGAATTCATACTGGAACATTAGGATTTTTAACAGATTTTACCCAAAGAGAAATCAATGAACTTATTCATTTAATTGTTCATACCACTCCTGTTATTGAAAATCGTCCTATGTTGAAAATTGAATTCAAAGACAAAGAAGAAGTTTGTTACGCGTTAAATGAAGTGCGTATTTCAAGTATGGATAGAACATTAAAATTAGATATCTATATTGATGATGAATTTTTTGAACAAACATCTGGTTCAGGAATCTGTGTGAGTACCCAAGTAGGATCGAGTGCTTTAAATAGAGCACTAAATGGAGCTGTTGTGGATCCTGGTTTAGATGTGCTACAACTATGTGAAATTATGCCGGTTGTGAATAAAAATCATCATTCTCTTCAAAATCCTTATATTATGAAAGAGACTCGTAAATTAACAATCAAAGGTGAATTTTTACACTATGCCAACATTAATTACGACCATTTAAGTGCGAATTTAGAAGATGTGAATGAAATATTGATTTCATCAAGTACAAAAAAAGTACGATTCGCTCGATATCGTACTTATTCTTATTTGAAAAGATTAAAGAACTTATACTAACGAGATTTCTTAAGTCTCGTTTTTCTTTTTCCTAAATAGAAAGTTCTTTTGGAAACAGGAGATAAATTCATCACAAATGAGAAGGCAATGAAATAAGATAAAGTACTACTTCCTCCATATGAAATTAAAGGAAGAGTAATACCTGTAATTGGCATTAAACCAACAATCATACCAATATTTTGTAGTTGTTGATAAATCAACATACCAATAACACCAATCACAATTAATCGATCTTTTTGATTTACTGTGTTATAGGCGATCTTACATAAATATAAATCTAATACTAGACAAACAACGACAATAAATAAAGTTCCAAGAAATCCAAAACACTGCCCAAAAGCCGCAAAGATAAAGTCAGTTTGTGCTTCGGGAATCGATATAATATTTGCCTGTGATCCAAATCCTAAAAAACCAGCAGATCCCAATGATAGAAGGGCAGTATACAACTGATTGGAACTACCTAAAATATTACTTTCTGGATCTAACCATGCATCGATTCTTTGAACACGATAATTTGATATTAAAGAAACTAATAAATCTCTTTGATTGTAGTAAATGAATAAAAAGAGGGCAACGACAATTCCTAGAGCTACAAAAATAGAAACAATGTATCCTTTACGAATTCCACTACACATCAACATAATTAAAATTGTGAAACAAATGATAATACATAAACCAGTATCGGGTTGTAATAGAATTAAAATTAATGGTGGTAATAAAACCTTAGCAATTTCAATAATTAATCCTAAGTCTTCTTTATAACTTGGCTCAGGATATTGTTCATTGTGCTTGGCAATGATTTGAGCAACCATGACAATCAGAACAATTTTAATAAATTCACTTGGCTGAAAACTCGCTCCTGGAATGGAAATCCAACTGACAGCTCCATTAATCATTGGAGCAAAAGGAAGATTTACCCGAGCTCCCGTTAAAGAAATCACAATTCTTGATAGCAACAAATAAACTAAGCATCCAATTAATATATAATAAGCTTTTTTTATATATTTAAAGATAAAGTCATTGGAAAAGGAACAAAGAAAGGACATCAAAATAAAACTAATCACATACCACATCATTTGTTTTATTAAATAAAATGTTCCAGATCCTGTCTTAATTAAGTTAAAGGCATTGTATATCGCAAAAAAACTCGTACAAGCTAGAATTAATAAAATGGCAATAAAGCCAATATCAATTTTATATATTTTATTTTTATAAATAATCGTTTGTTTCAAAATAGGCACCTCTTATTTTTTTATAGTATAACACATTAAAAAAATAATTAAAAAAAATGATATAATACAAATATTGGAGGCAAATTATGAAAGAAAAAAAACTATCTCCTATGATGGAACAATACATTCAAGTCAAAGAACAAAACAAAGATAAAATTCTTTTTTATCGTGTCGGTGATTTCTATGAAATGTTTTTTGATGATGCCAAATTAGCAAGCCAAGAACTGGACTTAGTTTTAACAGGAAAAAGTGCAGGCTTAGATGAAAAAATTCCTATGTGTGGAATTCCTTATCATGCTTGTAATTCATATATACAAAGATTAATAAAAAAAGGATATAAAGTTGCGATTTGTGAACAATTAACAGACCCAGCAACATCAAAAGGATTAGTTGAAAGAGGAATCATTAAAGTTATTACACCAGGAACTTATATGGATTCTACTGTCGATGGAAAAGAAAGCAATTATATGGCTTCAATTTCAATTTCAAGTTGGAATATCTGTATTCTTTATTGTGAATTAAGTACAGGAGAATTGAAATACCAATTGATTGAACGCTCATTGGTTGCTTTACAAAAAGCATTGATGGCCATGGAAACAAGTGAAATTGTTGTCCCACTAACAATTGATAAACGATGGATGACAGCACTAGAAGAAATGGATAATTTGACGATTTCTACGCAAAAAAAGACAAACCTTGATCAAGAAGACTATAAATTATTAAAAGAAAATGATCCGGAAATTGTTCAACAAGCCCTAGCCCAATTAATGGCTTATTTAAGTGAAACTCAAAAACAACACATCGATCATTTTATGCCAGTTTTATCTATGGATGAACAAAGTACATTGGTATTAGACTATGAAACAAAAAATCATTTAGACTTAGTCACATGTCATTCATCAAGCACAAAAGCAGAAAGTTTATGGAGTTTTATGGACCATTGTCAAAGTGCTATGGGATCGCGTTTATTGAAACAATGGATTGAAATGCCTTTAATCAATGCCAAAAAAATTGAACAAAGACAAAGAGCTATAATGACACTTAAAAATAACTTCATGTTAAGAGAAAACTTAAAAGAACATTTAGCCTATGTCTATGACATGGAACGATTGGCAAGTCGTATGGCATATGGAAATGCAAGTCCTAGAGATGTACTTCAATTAGTAACGACTCTGGAACATGCCAAGCCAATTTTAGAATTAGCTCAACAAATTGAATCGTATCCAGAATTTAAAGAAACACCGGATTGCCATAGTTTATATTTAGAAATAGGAAATGCGATTGTTGAAAATCCACCTCTAACTTTAAAAGAAGGCGGAGTATTTAAAGATGGATATAACGATGAATTAGATGAACTAAGAAAAATATCAAATCAAGGAAAAGACTATATCCTTGAAATTGAAAATAAAGAACGCGAAAGAACGGGAATTAAATCTTTAAAAATAGGATATAATCGTGTTTTTGGATATTATATTGAAGTACGTAATGGATATTTATCTCAAATTAAAGAAGAATTCGGATACTATCCGAAACAAACATTAGCCAATGCGACAAGATACATCACAAGTGAATTAAAAGAAAAAGAAGAACAAATTGTGAATGCCCAAGAATCTAAAAATAAATTAGAACAAGAACTATTCACTAAATTACTTCTTCGCATTAAAGAAGAATTATTTGATTTACACACATGTGCTAAACAACTCGCAACCATAGATGTTTTAGTATCATTAACGGATTTAGCCATTGATCACGGATATGTTTGTCCTAGTTTTCATCCTGAAATGAGTGTTAAAGTCATTGAAGGAAAACATCCGATTTTAGATGATCGTATGAAAAAGAAAAAATATGTATCCAATAATTGGATAATGGACGAAAACAATGCCATTGAATTAATTACCGGACCTAACATGGGTGGTAAATCAACGTATATGCGACAAAACGCTTTAATTGTCATTATGGCTCAGATGGGAAGTTTTGTTCCTGCTAAATCATGTGAACTTCCTATTTTTGATCGTATTTTTACTCGTATAGGTGCTAGTGATGACATTTTAACAGGTAAATCAACGTTCATGGTGGAAATGATGGAAGCCAATGTAGCACTTCGATACGCAACAAAACATTCTTTAATTTTATTTGATGAAATTGGAAGAGGAACGGCTACTTATGATGGAATGGCTTTAGCCCAGGCCATGTTGGAATATATTGAAGAAGTCATTCAAGCTAAAACATTATTTTCAACACATTATCATGAACTAACCGAAATGGAAAAAACACATCCAAGAGTTAAAAACATTCATGTTGATGTGAAAGAGAAAAAAGGTGAAATTGAATTTAGATATCGTTTAGTTGAAGGAAAAGCAGATAAATCGTATGGAATCCATGTAGCGAAGTTAGCTCATCTTCCATCGGTTGTTTTAGAAAGAGCAACGCAGTTATTAAAAAACTACGAAAACAGTGATAATGTTTCTTCTTATCAACCAAGTTTATTTGTTATGGATCCAGTTCAACCAGAACAATCCAAACTAATGGACAGACTCCATGATTTAGATGTCGATGCCCTTAGTCCAAGAGAAGCCTTGGAATGTTTATATGAATTAAAACAACTGGCCGATGAAATAGAATAGAAAAGAGGAATACTGTGTCAAAAATACATGTATTATCAGAGCATTTGACCAATATGATTGCTGCTGGAGAAGTTGTCGAAAGACCAGCGGGAATTGTCAAAGAATGCGTTGAAAATAGTATAGATGCCCAAGCTACTACCATTGAAATCGAAGCCTTTCAAGGAGGAATCGAAAGATTAGTCATTATTGATGATGGATGTGGAATGGATCACGAAGATGCACAAATGGCATTTATGCGCCATGCCACAAGTAAAATGCACTCAGAAGAAGAATTATTTAATATCGGAACAATGGGATTTAGAGGTGAGGCCATTCCTAGTATTGCTGCGGTCAGTCAAGTAGAACTACAAACCAATGATGGAAATCAAGGAAGTTTAATTCGCTATAGCTATGGACAAAAAACGTGTGATGAAATCTGTGATTGTCCTAAAGGAACTAAATTTGAAATTGAAGGATTATTTTTAAAGACACCGGCCCGGTTTAAACACTTAAAAAGTGCAGCTTATGAATTCAGTGTTATCGCAGATTTAATTAATAAAATGGCACTAGCTCATCCTGAAATTCGTTTTGTATTATCACATGATGGTAGGGTTGTTTTTCAAACAAGTGGAAATGGAAACATTCAAGAAATTATTTATCAAATGTATGGAAAAGAAGTAGCGAATAATGCCATTGCTTTTGATAATAGTGACGATGATTTTCACATTAGTGGATATATAATTCAACCCAAAATCAATCGAGCAACTAAATATTTCATGTTTATTTCTTTAAATACACGATGTATTCGTTCTACTCACATTCAAAATGCGATTTTAGATGCCTATAGTGAATATTTACCCAATAATCGTTTTCCAATTGTAGTATTAAACATTGAAATGGATACCCAATTAGTTGATGTCAATGTCCATCCCAATAAATGGGAAGTTCGTTTATCAAAACAAAATCAGTGTTTATCTTTAATTCGAAATACTTTAAAACAAACTTTAAAACAATCTTTACAAACTGTAGAAAAAGTAAGTAAACCTAAAATTGAAAAACAAATTGTTCAAGAAGAAATTCCTTTTTCATATGAACAAGAAGAAACAAAACCAGTATATGATAATCCGGTTATATATAATGAACAACCAAGTGTAATAAATGAACAATTATTTGGCTTTGATGACTATACAAAAGTAGAAGAAGAAAAACCACAACAAGAAGAAATAATTGAAAAACCAAAAGGAGATGATTTCTTCTATCATCTTGAAGTATTAGCACAATTTCATGATTCCTATATTTTATGTTCCAATGAACAAGGACTCGTGATTATTGATCAACATGCTGCTCAGGAACGATATCACTATGAACAAATTAAAAAATCATTGGATAAACCATGTACGCAAACGCAACCACTTATGGTACCAATTCAAATTAATGTACCTTGTAGTGTATTGAGTCGTATACCAACTATCAATGAACAAACCAATTATTTTGGGATTCACTTTGAACCATTTGGAAGTGATCAAGTCATTGTTCGTGAAATTCCCATTTGGTTTCAAGACGTACATGAAGATGAATTTTTTCAAGATTTAATTGATTTCTTTATGGAACATGAAAAAGTAGATTTATTAACGCTTCGAAAACATGTCTTGGCAACCATGGCATGTCATAGTTCAATTCGTTTTCATCGTCATTTAACGATGGATGAAATGAAAAAAGTAATTCTAGATCTTCAAAAATGTGAACAACCATATCATTGTCCACATGGAAGACCTACGGTTATCACAATCACAAATCAAGAATTAATAAAGGAGTTTGAACGTGGATAAGAAAATTATTGCGATTGTTGGGCCAACCGGTATTGGCAAAACAAGTTTATCAATCGCGTTAGCGAAAGCATTTGATGGTGAAGTTATTTCATGTGATAGTATGCAAGTGTATCGTAAAATGGATATTGGTACAGCCAAGGTTACTAAACAAGAAATGGAAAATATTCCTCATCATTTAATTGATATTCAAGACTATGATGAACCATATAATGTAATGATTTTTCAACAGTTGTGTCGACAAGCTATTGAAGATATTCAATCGCGCAATAAACAAGTTATTTTATGTGGGGGAACGGGTTTATATTTAAAAGCGGCTTTATATGATTATACGTTTGAAGAAGAACAAGTCGATGAAGAATATAATCAATATCTTCATACATTAAGTAATGAACAATTATATGAAATGTTGAAAGAAGTAGATGAAAAAGCCTTAGATAAAATTCATATCAATAATAAAAAAAGAATGATTCGTGCTTTAATGATGGCGCATATGGGAAAAACGAAAAGTGAACGTGAGGATTCGCAACAACATGTTCCATTATATGACGTTCATTTTATTGGATTGGATATGGATCGTGAACTATTACATCAAAGAATTGATGCTCGCGTTGATTTAATGTTTGAACAAGGATTGGTACAAGAAGTTACTTCTTTATTCACAAATCCAAATACTTGGGAATATACAAGTTTTCAAGGAATAGGGTATAAAGAATTTAAGGATTATTTTTTAAATCATGAGGATTTAGATATCATCAAAGAAAGAATCAAAACACATTCTCGTCAATATGCGAAAAGACAATATACTTGGTTTAAAAATCAGATGCCAGTGACTTGGTATCAAGCAGGGAAAACCCAAGAAATTATTGAAGATATAAGAGGCTTATTATGAAATATGTATTTATAATTAATCCGAATTCAAGTAAAGATGGATTGTATACTTTAATGGATCAAATCAAAACGCATTTTAAGGGATGTGATGTCATTATTGAAAAGACACAGTCAAGTGAACATGCCACTCACATTGCTAGAAAGTACGCATTTAAAACAGAAGAAGAAATTCTTATGTTTGCGTGTGGAGGAGATGGAACTCTTCATGAAATCGTGAATGGGATTGCGGGGTGTAAACATATTACCTTGGCAATTGTTCCCATTGGAACGGGAAATGATTTTGTGAAATATTTTGATCATTTAAAGAAAGAAGATTTTTTAGATTTTAGTTTATTAAAAAATGGGGACATTATTAATTGTGATTTATTAAAAGTAAACGGAGAATATGCCATCAACACCGTTTCCTTTGGTTTTGATGTGAACGTGGCTCGTTATGTGAATAAATATCGTAAGACATTACCGGTAAGAGGGATTATTCCATATTATATGGGAATGTTGGCTAGTTTAAAAAATCCGATTTCATCTGAATTTCATATTCAAATTGATGATAAAAAAATCCAACAAGAATTATTTTCGTTTGTTGTGATTACCAATGCTCGTTACTATGGAGGTGGTTATAAACCATGTCCAGGGGCATTAATAAATGATGGTATTTTAGATATTTGTTTAATCAATGATATAAAAAGAACGGAAATTTTAAAACTTGCCAAGGTATATCAAAAAGGCGAACATTTATCTTTACCAGAATTGGCCTATGTCACAAAAGGACATATTGTATCACTTCATACCAATAATGAAGGAATTTATGGTAATCTAGATGGTGAGATTCGTTTATTAAAGAATCCCACAATAGAAGTGGAACAAGGAATGATTCGTTTATTGATTCCACGTAAAGGTTAAAAGGAGAAGAAATGGACACCGAGTTAGAACTACAAATTATCGTTTTAATTATTTTATTATTTTTATCTTCATTTTTTTCAAGTGCAGAAACATCTTTAGTTTCTGTTAATAAAATTAAGATTCGCTCTGAAGCAGAAAAAGGAAATAAAAGAGCTCATACATTGTTAAAAGTATATGAAAAAGAAGATAAAATGTTGAGCGCTATTTTAATCGGAAATAATTTAGTTAATACATATGCAGCTAGTATTGCCACAAGTATTGCCTATGTTTTTGGTGGAGCAGCAGTAGGTGTTGCGACATTTATCATTACGTTATTTATTTTGATTTTTGGAGAAATCACACCAAAAACACTGGCTACGAAAAACGCTGAAAAAATGGCTTTAATGTATGCTCCTATCATTTTATTTTTAATGCGTATTTTAACTCCATTCATATTTGTGATTAATGCCGTAAGTAATGTTGTATTAAAATTATTAGGTATAAATGATAAAGATAAAAATCCATCGATGACAGAAACAGAATTAAGAACAATGATGGATGTATCTCATGAAGAAGGCGTAATTGAAGAAGAAGAAAAAAATATGATCAATAATGTATTTGATTTTGGAGACGCCAAAGCAAGAGATGTTATGGTTCCTAGAGTTCATGTTGTTATGGCCGATATCAATAGTACATATAAAGACTTATTGGAAATCTTTAAAGAAGAACGCTTTACTAGAATTCCAATTTATAAAGATTCTATGGATAACATCATTGGTCTAGTGAATATGAAAGACTTATTGTTGTACGATAACTTAGATCAATTTGATATTAATAAAGTCTTACGTAAACCTTATTTCACATATGAAACAAAGAAAATTTCGGAATTGTTAGTGGAAATGAAAGAATCAACTTTCAACTTAGCTATAGTTGTTGATGAATATGGTGAATTAGCTGGAATCATTACGTTAGAAGATATCATTGAAGAAATTGTTGGAGATGTTCATGATGAATACGATGAAGAAGAACAAGAAAATATCAAGAAAATCAATGATACAATTTATGATGTAAAAGGTTATATTAACTTACATGATTTAAACGATGCATTAGATTTAGACTTAGATAGTGAGGACTTTGATTCCATTGGTGGCTTAGTTATCGATGCTTTGGGTCGTTTCCCACAACAATATGATACAGTAACACTTGAAAATGGTATAAAAATCAAAGTTGTAAGCTTAGATAAAAATCGTATTGAAGAGGTTCGTTTGTATTTGCCTACACCACAAGAGGAAGAACAAAATTAAATATTTTCACAAGGTACTATGAATTAATGGTACCTTCTTTTTTTTATTACATGAAATAATTCAATTTTTTATTGACTTTGAATATCAAATTATTATATTTTAAGAGTTGTTTTTTTTAGTAACATTAAAATTAATTAATAAATCAAGAGAAGGAGAGATATATGAACCACGATATTCCAAAGCGAAATCATCAATACAAAATAAAATTGCTTCTCATTATAATGGTTGTAATCGCAACAATCTACAATGTGATTTTACCAGCGATTACAATGGAAAAACAATGTGACATGGAAGAACATACACATACAGATAGTTGTTATCGTCAAGCGAGCATAATAACACAAAAACAAGGAATATGTACTCTTGATAGTTTAAATCTTCATCAACACACAGAAGATTGTTATGATGAACAAGGAAAAATAAAATGTGGTTATGCCGATTTTATTATCCATGAACACAATGAACTTTGTTACGATGAACAAGGAAATTTATGGTGTCCGATTCCAGAAAAAACATTAGAAGAAATGAATGCAGAAAATGAAGATGAACCAGTAACAATTCATAGTCATGATGAAAGTTGTTTTGATGAAAATAATAATTTAATTTGTGACAAAATGCAGCTAGAACAACATGAACACAATGAAAATTGTTTTGAAGAAGTAGAAATCGGTGTAGATGAAAAAGAATTGATTTGCACTAAAGAAGAACATATTCATACAGAACAATGTAATTTAAATGATAATTCAGAAAATGATATGGCAACAACATTAAGTACTTCACTTGATAATCGTCTTGATTTTAATAGTTGTATTAAAAACGTAACTTATGAAAATCCTCATTATAATCCCGAAACAGATCAAGTCGAAGTATTTTTTGATTTAAAATTTAAAATCACAAAGGATATGATATATCCTGAATCAGGTCAAGAAAACTTAAGTTATATTTATTCTTTACCAGAAGGAATTGTGATACCAGATACAATGTTAAATAAAACATATACAGGTCGTGATGCCAATGGAGTAGAAGGATTTACTTATTTCTTTGTGAAAAACGAAGATGGAACATATAGTGTAGGAATTGATTTTATTCAAAGTTATGTACAAGGAAAAGATAACTTTGAAGGATTTATTAGCTATAGTGCGCATGTGAATCATAAAGAAGACGAGGACACAGAATATGAATTTAAATTCACAGATAGTGTAACAGTTACGATTAAAGCTGAAGAAATACAACACCCAGATAATGAATCTATGCACTATGATATTAAAGTTGATAAATCAAATTCTAGTTATAACTATAAAGAAAATAAAATCACTTATAAAATTGTTGTTGATTCTAAAAAAGGAACACCTGATCCTATTAATTTGAAAGATATTTTAAATACTAATGGATTAGACGTGGAATCCGTAAAACTTGTGAATGTTGTAAAAGAAGATCGTGTAGATGATTGGAATTTAGATTGGCAATCAAAAACGGAAATAAAAGATTGTTCTTTGAATTATAATCAAGATAATAAAGAAATCACCATGGCTCTTCCTGGATTAGAACCAGGAATTCATGATAAAGGACAGCGTTATACTATTACATATGATGTTTATTTTAAAGAACCGGCAACAGGTAATTCATATGAAGTAAGTAATAAAGTTTCGGTTACGGGTACTGAAAAAGGTGAAACCATTATTGATAGTGATGAAACAAAAACAACTGTGACAAAAGATTTAGATTTAATGAAATCTGGTTCTTATGACAAAGAAAAGAACGAAATTATTTGGACAATCAAAGTCAATCAACATAAAAATAACTTAGCAAACTCTATCTTATCGGATGATATGTTTGCTTCGATTAATAAAGAAAAAGTTTCTATTTCTCCAAGTGAAGGAATCACATGGAATGGGAATCAACTTAAGTTTACTGGTATTAATGGAACGGATGTGAATACGAATAGTTATACTATTACCTATAAAACAAATGTTCCCGATAATTTAGAATATGTGAACGGAGTGGCAACAGTTGATAATACAGCTACTGTTACTCCGCCAAGTGGAAATGAAGAAACATCAGATGCAGAAGTGACAATTGATAAAAAAATTGATATTCAAAAAGATGGTTCATATGATAAATCAAAAGATAAAATACAATGGTCTATCACAATTAATGAAAATAAAAGTGATTTAAACAATGCCGTATTAACCGATACAATGTTTAATCAAATAAAGACAAGTGATATAAAAATTGAACCAAGTACAGGATTCACAGTTATTACTGATGAAAATGGGAATATTAAACGTATTGTATTTAATGAAGATGCTCAAAATAACACTTATGTCATTACGTATGAAACTGATGTACCTGAAACACAAGAAAGTGTAACAGTCACAAATAGTTCTACCATTACACCAGCAAATCCTAATCTACCGCCTAAAACAGATGAAGAAACAGTTGTTGTGGATAAAACAGTAGATGTGAATAAAGTAGGAAAATATGATAAAAAATCAGATTTAATTACTTGGACGATTACTATAAATCAAAATAAAAATGATATTACGGGTAAATTCTTAAGTGATGAAATGTTTTCTCAAATTGATAAATCAAATATTAAAATTGAACCCAATACTGGTTATGTTTGGACGGGAGATAATTTAACTTTCACATCAATTGATGGAAAACCAAATGAACAAACATATACCATTATTTATAAAACACCATCAAATATTAATGTGAATGAAAGTGGTGTTGTATCGAATAAATATGGATTAGATAATAAAAAATCAGAAGCTACAGTATCTGTAGATCGTTCGTTACATTTTAATAAAAGTGGATCTTATGATTCATCGAATCAGTGTATTGAATGGACCATTGACTTAAGTAAACAAAATCAAAATATTTTTAACTATGTTCTAACGGATACAATGTTTGATAAAATCATGGATGGTAGTTTAAAAGTCATGATGGATGGAAATACGGTGAATGAAGAAACTGGAATGTATCAAATTTGTAAAGAAAACAATCAAATTACCCAAATTTTATTTAAAGGGGAAAACAGTATCAATACCCATCACTATACAATTAAATATAAAACACCTGTAACTTCACAATGGAATGAAACCACAGTTAAAAACCATGCCGAAATTGATCCACCAGGAGATGTTCCCAATATTCCAACTGATTCAGAAGTAAAAGTACCAGCACAGGGAAGTGTAGTAAAAAAGGTCGAAAGTGGAAAATTAGCTGAAGACAATAAATTAGAAATTCAATGGTTAATGGAAGTAAAGGTTCCTAAAGGAGGTCTTCCTTCTGGAACAGTTATTACGGATACATTAAAAGATGGTCAATGGATGACAATGACTCAAATTCAAGAATGGGGTTCAATGATTAATGCTAATGATGAAGATGGAAAACCAATTCAAGGAACAAATTATTGGTGGCCTCCGGGTAAAACTTATAACATTTCTTTTTTTAGTGATGATGGTTTAACTTATACCTATGATGATATTGTTCACAACAATAACGATGCTTATACAAAACATTTTGTGAGCTACAAGATTGAATTTATTCAAGAGCTTTCTAGTAGTGTATACGGAGGCAAAACACTTTGGATTAAATATAAAAGCTATGCCGATGTAAGTAATGTAGAAGATACTAAAAATTATAGTAATACAGCATCCATTATGCCTCCAGGAGATATCATCAAAGAAAGTACAGCTACCTATGAATATAAAAAAGCTAACTATATAAAAATCAATAGAATTTATGAAAAAGTTTGAAAATATATTTTTATTGATTATACGTTAACTTTATCAAATTTGATCTTTGAAATTGTGAATAAATGGCA
>JAQYFP010000014.1 GCA_028723085.1 Erysipelotrichaceae bacterium
TTTTCGTATATATGCAGAAAAATATGTCCAAATTTTTACAATTTTAGAAAATGGTGAAAAATTGGCAAAATATAACCCCTCGAATAAAATAAAACGAGGGGTTTGTCAACAAACTGAAGGGAGAATCAATCTCCCTTTTGTCCATCTGCTTCGGTTTTTCTTAGCGCAAAGGCAATATTTGTGGCATGGTCTCCTACTCGTTCAAGTGAAGAAATCACATCCGCAAAATAAACACCTGCTCTAGCTGAACATACACCATGTTTCAATCGATCAATATGCGCATCTTGTAGAACTTTTTCATAACGATCAATTTTTTCTTCATTCTTTAAGATGGAATCCATATACGATTCATCCCCAGAGACGAACATCTTTAAAGATTCTTCCAAAGTCACATTGACTGCACCCATCATCTCTTTTAATTCCTCGATACTTTGTTTCGAGAAAGAAAGATTTCTTTCTTTAAAGGTAGGAATCATTTCGGCAATGTCACGAGCATGGTCTCCGATTCGTTCTATGTCACCATTCACATGGAAATAAGCCGCAATCTTATTGGCATCTCCTAAAGGAATGGCATTTTGGTTGATTTTAATCAAGTAATTATTAATTTCTGTATTTAGATAATTAATATATTTTTCGGTTTCAAATACTTGATTTGCACCATCTTCATCCACATCAATCAAACAATCCACAGCTAAATTTAAGTTATTAAACGCCATGTAAGCCATTCGTTCCATTTCCTTAACCGCAACATAAACCGCAACCGTAGGATCTGGAAGGGTATCGCTGATAAAATGTGAAACAAATTGATTTTCGGATTCCTTTGGAACTCCATCTTCTCCAGGTACAATGACATATGTCAATTTGATAATCCAGTTCATAAATGGATAGAAAACAATAACTTGGAATACTTTGAATAAGAAGTGTGTATACGCAATTTGTCTTCCCAAAGTACCTGAATCTGTTCCACCACCTGCAATGGCAATAATAATGTTTTCAATGAAATCACCAGCTACCAACAACAATACGAACATTAAGACTGTTCCAAATACGTTGAACAACAAGTGAATCAAAGCTGTACGTTTCGCATTTTTACCACCACTAAATGCGGTTAATAAAGCGGAAGTACATGCACCAATATTACATCCTAAAATTACAAACATACAAATTCTTAAGTCAACCAATCCTTGGCTAGCCATAACAACTAAAATGCTGACTGTTACCGAAGATGATTGCACAACGGATGTGATTACCAATCCAAGTAGTACACCTAAAATCGGATTTGTGAAATTAGCTAAGAAATCAATCACAAACTGCATGTCTCTTAATTGGCCCATAGCCGATGACATGGCACTGATTCCCATAAATAAAATACCAAATCCTAATACAATTTCCCCTGATTTTTTAACCATTGGTTCTTTGAAGAAATTGCACATAATGGCTCCCACTAGAACAAAGATAGGCGCTACTGCACTTAGTTTAAAAGCAACTAATAATGCGGTAACCGTTGTACCAATATTGGCTCCTAAGATGATTCCACTTGCTTGTGATAAATTCATTAAACCAGAATTCACAAAGCTGACAGCCATAGAAGTCGCTGCACTAGAAGATTGAATGACAGCCGTGAAGAATAAACCCACAAGTAAACCTAAAAACCGGTTTTTTGTGAATGCTTCTAGAATTGACCGAAGTTTGCTCCCTGCAACTTTTTCTATACCATGACTCATCATGTTCATTCCGGCAAGAAATAGTCCAAGGCCTCCCATCAATTCAACAATAATTGTAACCATTTTTTGTCTCTCCTAAATAATTAAGGCAAACGCCTTTAAACTAATTTTACTTTATCTTACACAAATTACAATTATTTTTTACTTTCCTAGCTTTTATTTTACATAGTTTTTACATTCAACATTAAAAAAAGCCTTTCTTACGAAAGACTTAGAAACGAATTATAATTTGACACCCTTTACCTACATCACTAATCAATTCAATATGAGCATCATGGATTTCCACAACATGTTTGACAATGGCCAAACCAAGTCCTGTTCCTCCTGTTTGTCTAGATCTAGATTTATCCACACGATAAAATCTTTCAAAAACACGGTCTTGTACATCTTTAGGAATACCAATCCCATTGTCTTTCACACTTAAAACTACACCATCTTCATTATAAATGCGAACTTGTACATACCCACCTTCATTATTATATTGAATCGCATTTTGTACTAAGTTTGTAATCATTTCTTTTAATAATTCTGTATTTGCTAAAATAACTTCATCAGATCCTGTACAAGTTAATTCAATATTTTTCTTTTGGGCATTGATTTGAACGCTCTGACAAACTTCTTTAGCCACATCCAATAAATGAACACTCACAAAATCACTATGTTTTTCGGTATGATCCAACTCTGATAAATTAATAATATCATTAATTAAAGCCAATAAACGATTCGCGTTTTCTCTAATTTGTTTGGCAAAATATACTTCCTGATCTTTAGGAACCATATTATTTTCAATTAATTCCGCATATCCACTAATAGCCGTCAAAGGCGTCTTTAATTCATGAGACACATTTGCGGTAAAGTCTTGACGCGACTTGGCTGCCAATAAAATATTTTCATGTTGAGAACGAATCTTATTCGCAAAAGGAACTAATTCCTTATAAGCTGGTTCTTCAATAGGATTATCTAAATTCTCAGCCATATGATTAATTGGCTCAAGTAATTGTTTCGTTAAATAATGAGATAAGAAAAAACAAACAAATAAAATCAACAATAAAATCAAAAGAATATAAGGAACCAACGATAAGAAAATACTCGTAATTGTTTTAGCCATAATCGATACACGAAGAATCGTACCATCATCCATTAAAATCGCATAATAATACGTATTCATCTGTAAAGAATCCGATTTACGAACACATTCTCCTTGTCCAGTTTCAATGGCACTTTGAATTTCGGGACGATTTAAATGATTCTGAAGATTATTCACATCCACATCATTGTCATATAAAACCGTTCCATCTTGATCAATCCAAGTAATACGAAGATTATCTTCTCTAATATTCTCAAATAAATTCGGAATATCCTCATATGTATCATTTTCATAATATGAATGCAATACATCCGTATCTTCAATGACCTGGGCATAAATACGCAAATCATTTTTTACTTGATTTTCAAATGAATTGTAACAAGCATAGATAACCCCAACAGCCGTAGACAACATGGCAATAAAGGCAATGATAAATAATCTAGAACTAATCTTCTGTTTCATCGCTATTTACTCTTTGAAGAACATATCCTACATTTCGAATTGTCTTAATACACTTTCCACTGTCTTTTAATTTTTGTCGTAGTGTTTTAATATGCATATCCACGGTACGACTTTCTCCTTCAAAATCAGTATCCCAAACCACTCTCATAATCGCATCCCGCGATAACACAACTTCCACATTTATCATTAAATAACGAAGAAGTTCAAATTCCTTATATGTTAGTTCTACAACCTCATCTTTTACATATACAATATGACGCGTATAATCCAAGGTAATGTCATTTACTTTTAATAACACCGGATCTTTATCCTGCGTTCTTCGAAGCAAAGCTTTTACTCTAGAAATAAGTTCCATGATAGAAAAAGGCTTTTTAATATAATCATCTGCACCTTCATCCAATCCACGTACCATATCAATTTCTGTGGACTTTGCACTGACCATGATAATAGGAAGTTTACGTGTTGTTGGATTTTTACGAATTTTCTTAACAACTTCATATCCATTTTCATCCGGTAACATAATATCTAATAAAACTAGATCCGGCATTGTTTCTTCTAGTTTTTTAAAGAAAGAAGATGACTTATCAAATGTCTTTACGTCATAGTTACAATTCTTAAGCGCTATGCTCTCGATTTCACTTATACTTTCATCATCTTCCACAATATATATTAAAGTCATATTTCCTCTTTTCTAAGGTAATACATATGTATCCTTGATTTTATTATACTCATCTTTAAACCACGATGCATCTAAAACCAAGTCATCCATTGCCATCATATGCTTAGAAACATTCGAACAATGATCTCCTACTCTTTCATAACTGATAATTAAGTCTTCCAATACCAATCCTGCTTCAAGTGAACATTCACCCGAACGTAAACGCATAATATGACGTTTTTTCATTTCATCGCTTAATTTATCAACAATCTCTTCTAATGGTTGAATTTCTTTTGCACGATCTGGATTCATTTCATCAAAAATTTCAATCGTTAAATCTAAAATATCTTTAATCGATGAGGCAAAGATATCTAAGTCAACTAAAGCTTTTTCAGACATCTTAATTTTATTTTTAATGATTTCATCACTACTATCCACTACATTAATAGAATGATCTGAAATACGTTCAAAATCATTTACACAATGAAGAAGGAAAGACAATTCTTTACTATCATCATTCGATAAATTCTGGCTAGACAATTTAACCAAATATGTATTTAATTCATCCTCATATAAATCTACTTTTTCTTCTAATTGATATACCTTTTTACGTTTTTCATCACTTGGATCTTTAAGATTATCAATTGCCAATAAAAATGCCTTACGAGACAAATGCGCCATTTGTGCTACGGCATCTTTACATAACTTAACCGCAAATCCAGGTTGATCTAAGAAACGTTGATCCAATACTGTAACACGATCTTCTTCTTTTTGTTCGACTTGTTTATCTGGCACAATTAAAGTAGCTAATTTAACTAGCCAATCACTAATTGGAAGCATCACTAATACACAGGCAATGTTAAAGATACTATGAATTAAGGCAATGCTGGCTGGTGAAGCAATTGTATCTAAGAACGCATAATGGAAAATCAAGTTAGATCCATAGAATACCACCATAAAAATAACCGAACCAATTATGTTAAAGAACAAGTGAATCATAGCCGTACGACGAGCATTAATATTAGCTCCAATAGAAGAAATAATTGCGGTTACACATGTCCCAATGTTTTGTCCCATAATAATAGGAATCGCAATATTATAGCGAATGGCTCCTGTTGAACATAGCGCTTGTAAAATACCCACACTAGCAGAAGACGATTGAATGACTGCTGTAAGTAATGCCCCTGCTAAGATTCCTAAAATCGGAATGGAAAACATTGTTAAGATACTAGTAAATGCTGGATTATCCGCTAAAGGAGCAACAGCTCCACTCATTTGTTCCATACCAAACATTAAAGTCGCAAATCCAAGTAAAATTGTTCCTACATTTTTCTTATTGTCGCTTTTCTTAGACATATATAAAACAATTCCAATTAAAGCTAAAATAGGAGAAAAATTCTTAGGTTTACACATTTGTAGTAAAAAATTAGAACCCTCAATTCCTGTTAACGATAAAAGCCAAGCTGTAACTGTTGTACCAATATTGGCACCCATAATAATTCCAACCGCTTGGTTCAACTTCATAATTCCCGAGTTCACAAACCCAACAACCATAACCGTTGTTGCACTTGATGATTGAATTACTGCGGTAACAACCGCTCCTAATAAAACGGCCATAATACGTTTTGAGGTTAATTTCTCTAAGATTTGTTCTAATCTTCCCCCAGATAATTGTGTTAGACCATCACCCATTACATTCATTCCAAATAAGAAAAGGGCAAGTCCACCTACCATTGTTAATATTCCAAATATATCCATATAAATTTACATATCCTTTCGCTATCATATTATGGAGCTTATGTAAAATCTAAGTAAACTTCTATGTAAAGGACATGTAAAATTTAATATTTTTTACTCAATATTTACTTATCTTCCATTTCAAATTTACACATTTAAGTTAATTTGAAATTGAAAGAAGGAATCACTATGAAACAAAAAACACAATTATTTATTAATTCTTTACTTGGATTTCTCATTGGATTGATTTTATCGATTCCATTTTCCTATCCAACAAATTGGATTATTCCTTTGTCTATCATGATACTATTTGGATATACAACAATCTTTTATTATTACAGAAAAGAATAGCTCACGCTATTCTTCTTTATTTTCAGGATCATTATCCAATGAATAAATAACCCATTCCGCAATATTCGTTACATGATCTCCAATTCGTTCTAAGTATTTATTGACCATCAATAAATCAACGGCTGCTCTTCCTTTTTCAGGGTTATTATGAATTAACTGAATTAAATCCTCTTTATTGGATTCAAACAATTGATCCACATTATCATCCATATCAATTACCTCTTTTGCCAAGTCCATGTTACGGTTGACATACGCATTAATACTTTGAATCAACATAGCTACGACATCGGAATACATTTCCTTGAATTTTCCTTCATTAAATAAAATAGGACAATCTTTCATATCAATGACCAATTCTGAAATATCCGATGCATGGTCTCCAATTCGTTCCATATCCGTTACCATTTTTAAAGCCGCTGTAATGGTACGTAAATCACGTGCTACGGGTTGTTGTTGAATCAATAAGTTGAAACAAATATTTTCAATTTTCTTTTGATAATGATTCACATTTTCATCGTCTTTGATGATTTGTTTAGCTCCTTCAATATCCGCTTCAAAGAAATACTTCATCGCATTTTGAATCGCATTTTGAATCAAATATGCCATATTCAATAAATCTACATGTAATACATTTAATTGTTCATCAAACTTTGATCGCATTAGCCAAATCTCCCTGTTATATAATCTTCTGTTCGTTTATCCTTAGGATAAGAAAAAATTTGTTTGGTACTACCAAATTCAACTAAATCCCCGACAAGGAAAAACGCTGTACCATCGCTTACACGCGCTGCTTGTTGCATATTATGCGTTACTACAACAACCGTGTAATTCTTCTTTAATTGTTCCATCAATTCTTCAATTTTTAATGTTGAAATAGGATCTAGAGCACTTGTTGGTTCATCCATTAATAAAATATCAGGATGCACAGCTAAGGCACGAGCAATACAAATACGCTGTTGTTGTCCACCCGATAATCCTAAAGCCGATTTCTTTAGACTATCTTTGACTTCATCAAAAATCGCAGCTTGACGTAAACTATCTTCTACAATTTTATCTAATGTCTTTTTATCTTTGATTCCATGAACTCTTGGACCATAGGCAATGTTGTCATAAATACTCATTGGAAACGGATTCGGTTGTTGGAAAACCATTCCGACTTTCTTTCTAAGTGAAATCGTATCATAGTTTTTATCATAGATTTCTTGTCCTTCAATTTTAATAGATCCTTCAATTTTAACTCCATCAACTAAATCATTCATACGATTTAACGTACGAAGAAAAGTTGATTTTCCACATCCACTAGGACCAATTAAAGCTGTAATGGAATTTTTTCTGATATCCATATTGATATTTTTTAGAGCTTGTTTTTCGCCATAAAATAAATTTAAATCACGCACTTCGATAATATTTTCCATATTTACTCCTTCGTATTATCAAATTTCTTAGCCAATACTTTTGTCAAAATATTGATAAAGAAAACAATAATTATTAATACAAACGCAATTCCAAACGCTGTTGTGAAATCACCATCCGCTGTAGCCGATAAATACAATTGAATGGTCATTGTTCCTCCTGATTGGAATATCTTGCCAAAGAATCCTTTAACTGTTTTAGGAAGAATCTTAGCTGATCCTGCTGTAAACAATAAGGCCGCACTTTCACCAACAATACGTCCCACTGATAGAATGACTCCGGTAATAATTCCTGGAAGTGAACATGGAATCAAAATGGTACGAATCATATACCATTTTCCAGCTCCTAAACCAATGGCACCTTGTCGATAACTATCAGGCACTGTTTTTAATGATTCTTGAGTATTTCGAACAATCAAAGGCAAAATCATAAGTGATAAAGTAAGGGATCCTGTTAAAAGGGAATATCCCATACGAAGGGATTGTCCAAAGAACATCATTCCAAATAGACCATAAATAATAGAAGGAATACCAGCTAAAGTTTCAATCGCAAATTCGATGGAACTCACTAATTTTCCTGGCTTTGCGTATTCATTTAAATAAATTGCCGCTCCAATTCCTACTGGAAGAGAAAATAACATCGATAATACAATGATATAAACGGTATTTAAGATGTTTCCAGCAATTCCCACTGTTCCTTTTAAACTCGAAGAAACTTCAGTTAAGAAAGACCAATTAATGGCTCCTATTCCTTTTACGCACACATAAATTAAAATACCTGCAAGTAAAAGAACTGATAAAGAAGCACATACATATATAATTCCAAGTAAAAGATTGTCTTTAATGGCTTGTTTATGCATGTTGTTCTCCTTTCTTCTTTATCTTCAATAACACGAAGTTAATGATCATAATAAAGATATATAAAACCAATCCAACAGTGAATAATACTTCACGATGTAAACCAGAAGAATAACTCATTTCACTAACTAATTGGGTAGTTAAGAAGCGAACCGAATTAAATGGAAGTGGCATATTAACTGCTCCACCGGCAACCATATTAATGGCCATAGCCTCTCCAATGGCACGTCCAATTCCCAATACAACACTGGCAACGATTCCTGATTTAGCAGCTGGTAAGATGACTTTAAAAATAGTCTGCATCTTAGTGGCTCCTAGGGCAAGTGAGGCTTGTTTTAAGCTCTTAGGAACGGCACGAATGGCACTGGCACTCATATTAATAACCGTTGGTAAAATCATGATTGCTAATACAATAATGGCCGCTAACATATTGGCTCCCCCAGTAAATTGATGAGTCGTTGAATTCGCAAATATTATTTTTTCTAGTTTAAATAACACCGGATTTAATATCATCATTCCCAATAATCCATAAATAACCGAAGGAATGGCAGCTAGTAATTCAACCGCTGGAGAAACAATAGATGCTAATTTTTTACTGGCAATTTCCGTTAAGAAAATAGCTGTCATTAAACCAATAGGAACTCCAATTCCTACCGCACAAGTTGTTGCCAATAATGAAGATAAAATAATGTATAAAATACCATAGGATGGATTCGATCCCGTTGGTTTCCATACCGTACCAAATAATAACTCTAAAGGACCTACTTTAAATAAAGCGGGAACTCCTTTTAATATCATATAAACAGTGATGGAACAAATAGCGAAAATTGCCACAGAAGCGCATCCCGTGACAACTATTTTTGCTATTCGTTCTTTAGAAGAAATCATTTTGTTTCAGGAAGAATCAATCCTAAAGAAGAGATGACTTCCTGACCTGCATCAGAATTAATGTATTCAAACCAAGTTTGAACCGCTTCGCTTTGTTCACTAATTTCTCCCATTGTAGCCATTACAAATGGACGAGATAATAAGTAATCACCAGCTAAAATATTTTCTTCTGTTGCTTCAACACCATTTAAATCAATTTTTGAAACAGTATCATCAACAACATCTAATGAAACATAACCAATAGCACCAGGAGTTGCAGCAACTTTTCCTAATACAGCTCCAGTAGAATCTAATTCTTGAGCATAGGCACATTGTTCTTCAACATCAACTAATTCTTCAAAAGCTGATCTTGTACCTGAACCATTTTCACGTCCAATAACAACGATTGATTCATCTTTTCCACCAACTTCTGACCAGTTTGTGATTTTACCTGTATAAATATCAGCTAATTGTTCAGTTGTTAAGTTTGTTACTTCGTTTTCTGTATCAGTGATTAAGGCAATTCCATCAACTGCTACAACATTTTCAACTAAACCATTATTTTTTTCATCATCTGTTAATGCGCGAGAAGCATCTCCAATATCAACACTTCCAGCAGCTAAGCTTTCAAGACCTGCTGTTGATCCTGTATATTCAACTTGTACGTTGATATCTGGATATTCTTCCATAAAACTTTCTGATAAGGCATCACATAATTTATTCATTGATGTGCTTCCTGCTAAAGCAATGGATCCACTAACACTTTCATTTGATGATCCACATCCTGTTAATACAGAGGCAAACAATGTAAGAGCTGTCCCTGCAGCTAAAAATTTCTTCATATTCTTTAAAATCCTTTCCATCCGTGATCACGCTAATATAATAGAAATCGCATGTAAAAAGAAAAATCATCTAAAGGTAAAATGAAAGTAAAAAGAAAATAAAAGAACAAGCACCGTTTAAATAGATGTTTGTTCATTGATTGTCATTAACGTCTTTTTCTTTAACTTTATAATATATAAATAAAATTAGGGAATTAATTACTGAGATAATAAAAATAATGATTGTATATTTAGGAATATCTTCTCCATTAATGAATTCATCCATATGCATAATAAAAGTAACACATATCACATAAAAAATTGAATATACCTGAGAAATAAGTCTACCGTGTTTTAATTTCAATGTTTTTTTATTTAATATAAACAAAGAATAAACAAGTAAACCTATTGCAATTACTTTAAGTGTAAATATTAAATTATATGTAATTACATCCATAAACCGTTAATATTTGGTCACCATGCAAACTGAAACAATGTCATAAATATTTGTTACACCTGCTTCTACCAAGCATTGTAAAACTTGACTATATAATTTAGGATTATTTGCTACATCTTGCCAATTTCCATAATTATAATCAGGCCAATCTGCTTCTCTAGTTTCAATCATTGGATTTTGATAAGTCGTTTCGATTTTTTCATAAATTTGTTCCTCCTTCTTAACTATCTTTATTCTATTTTATTATGTTATATCCATTGGTCTGACCTCCTAAAAGATTAGCTTCCCAAAGCTTCTTTTTTAATTCTTTGTTTATAGGATCTACTCCAGACAAAGATGTTTTGAGTTCACTATTTTCTATTATCAATAATGACGGGACAGATGATAATGTATATCCAGAAATATCCGTAGAATCTTCTTCCGCTTTAACAAATATATTCAAGTCCTTACACTGATCCGCATCAACAAAATAAATCTTAGGATTATTGAAATTGACTGTATAATATTCAATTATTGGTTCTAACATGTCACAAAATAGACAATCCTTTGTCGTGAAATAAATGTAGTACTTATTATTATATTTTATAACAACATTTATAAGTTGTAATTACAATTTTCAAAACAACAAACAAAAAAAATAAGATGTTCATTTGAACACCTTATTGAATTTCCCAACTCGAATCAGCTGTTAAACTTGCATCCGCTCTACGTCCTGCTTTATATGCGATTTCACCAGCAACCGCAATCATATTCGCATTGTCTGTGCAACAAGACATTGGTGGAACGGTAAATGTGACATTCGGATACTTTGGTTTTAATTCTTCAATTTTTTCTCTTAAACGAGAATTGGCACTAACCCCTCCACCTACTACGAAGTGTTTAATATCAGGGTAATCATTTAATACGGCTTTAACTTTATCAAAGATTTCATTTAGAGCTGTTTCTTGAAAAGAAGCTGCTAAATCTGCCATATCATATGTTTGATTTAATCGTTCTTGACGCTTCACAAACTGTAAAACACTACTCTTTAATCCTGAAAAACTAAAATCATATTTTCCTTGTGTTTTTGGTTTCGCTAAAGCATAAACTGGTTTTCCTTGACGTGCTAATTTATCAATTTTAGGACCTCCTGGATATCCTAAATTCAACACACGAGCTACTTTATCATAAGCCTCTCCAATGGCATCGTCTTGAGTTTGTCCTAGAATCTCAAAACTTGTTTCATCTTTCATATACACAAGCTCGGAATTTCCTCCGGATACAACTAAAGCTAACACTGGAAATTCTAAGTCTACAACTAATTCATTGGCATAAATATGTCCAGCTAAATGATGAACTGGTACCAATGGTTTATGATACGCAAAGGCAAGTGTTTTAGCAGCTTGTACACCGACATGTAAACAACCAATTAATCCAGGTCCTTTGGTAACAGCTATGGCATCAATATCATCCATTGTCATATTCGCTTGACTAAATGCTTGTTCAATACAATAAGAAATATTTTCTACATGAATTCGACTCGCTACTTCTGGTACTACGCCACCAAATTCTTTGTGTACATCAATTTGACTGGCAACGATACTTGCCAATATTTCTTTTTTATCTTTCACAATAGAAACCGCAGTTTCATCACAACTACTTTCAATTCCTAATATAATCATATGTCCTCCTATAATGCTCTTGTCATCACAATCGCATCTTCTCCATCGGGATAATAACCTTTTGATACATTCACTTGTATAAATTCATTTTTTTGATATAAACGAAGCGCTGCTTCATTGGAAACACGTACATCCAAAGTCATAAACTCACATTCTTGTTCTTTGGCACGATTAATTAAATGTTTTAAAAGAACATCTCCATATCCTTTTTTACGTGCTTGTGGATTAATTCCAATACGAGCTAATTGTGCCATTTCAAATGTTTCCCATAAAAACGCATATCCCACAATTGTTTCATCTATTAAAAGCCAACCATGACTAAAAGGATTTTCATTTAATTCATATAAACAATTTTCCTTTGTCCATGGTTCCTTAAAACAAAGTTGTTCCAATTGAACGACTTCATTTAAATCTTGTTGGGTCATTTCTCTAAAAATCATACTTTATACGAATCACTTTCTTTTAAATACTGTGGTACTAGAGCATGAATATTGTCAATTTTACGAGCTGGTACTTCAATAAAATTCTTTAAGAAATCACTAGGTTGTGCTTCTTGATTTACTAAATAACCATCTCCATATAAAGTACCTGGATGATTCTTTAAAAATTCATCAATTTCATCAAGTGTTAATACACCTAATTCTGTTTGTACACCATTTTCTAAGTGAGCTACATATCCTCGTTTACTACGAGCATCTAAAATCACATTAGCACTTGTATCCATTCCAGCATATAGTTGCATAGTCGAGATACAATATAATTCTTTTTTCATTTGTGAACACAATACTTTGGCAATGGTCATGGCAATACGAATTCCTGTATAGCTTCCTGGACCATCGGTAATGATGACACGATCAATATCGGCATAATCTAATTGTGTGTCTTCTAATAATTGATTTAATTCCACAAAGATTGTTTCACTTTGTTTCTTGAATGCTTCAATTGAAATTCCTTTTAATAAAGTGGAATCTTTATACAATCCCAATACTAAATTTTTATAAGCACTATCCATACATAAACTAATCATGATATTCCTCCAATACTTGTTGTGAATTTGGTCCTGTTGCTTCCATTGTGATAATACGATTTTCATCGATTCCTTCTTCAATGGAAATACATAAACGATCTTCTGGTAATTGATCTTCAATAAATTGTGACCATTCCACAACACAAATTCCTTCATCAAAACAATCTTCAAATCCTAAATCTTGACTGGCTCCTTCTAGTCGATAGGCGTCAATGTGATGTAAAGGTTGTCCGTTTCCTTGTTTATAAGACTTTAAAATTGTAAAAGTTGGTGAATTAATAACAGACTTAACACCTAAAGCTTTTCCAAGTGCTTTAGTCCATGTTGTCTTTCCCGCTCCTAAATCACCATCTAAAGTAATAACCATTTGTTTGTCTTTTAAACAAGCAGCTATTTTTTGCGCAAACTCATTTGTTTGTTCTAATGAATGTATTTCGATTGTTTTCATTTTCTTCTACTCCTTGCGACTTGGGCCTTAATGGCCTTAATTTGTTCTAAACGCTTTTGTACCTTAACTTCCGATCCTTGATTAGTTGGTACATAATATTCTCGATTCAATAACTCATCAGGTAGACAAGTCATATCAGTCATTTTAAATTCATAGTCATGTGAATATTCATAGCCTTTATTATATCCTAATTCTTTCATTAATTTAGTAGGGGCATTACGAATATGAAGAGGAACTGGGGCATCTAATGTTTTCAAGGCATCTTCTTTTGCGCTATTATAAGCGACTTCCAAGGCATTGGATTTAGGCGCCAAGGCTAAATAAACAACGGCATGGGTTAAATGCACGTTACATTCTGGCATTCCTAAATAATGAGTCGCTTGATAAGCAGCTACACATATTTCAAGTGCTCTTGAATCGGCCATACCTACATCTTCACTGGCAATGCGTACTAAACGTCTTGCGACATATAAAGGATTTTCCCCAGCTTCTAACATTCTTGCCAACCAATAAATGGCTGCTTGTACATCACTGTTACGAATGCTTTTATGTAAAGCAGAAATAATATTGTAGTGTTCTTCACCGTTTTTATCATAGAGTAAAGAACGCTTTTGTAGACATTGTTTTAAAATATCTTTAGAAACATGAATGCCTTCAATGTCACTTGGTGAATTATAGACAACCATTTCTAAGGTATTCAAACAAAAACGAGCATCACCGGCACTGAATTGAGCAATGGCAGATATATCCTCTTTGGATATATCAATGTTTAATTCTCCAAATCCTTTAGGAGAAATTAATGCTCGTTCAATTAATTGTTCTAAATCACTGGCTTCTAATGAATGAAGAACAAATACACGACACCTTGATAAAAGGGCAGAATTAATTTCAAAGCTAGGATTTTCCGTGGTAGCTCCAATTAAGACAATACTTCCTTTTTCAACATATGGTAAAAACGCATCTTGTTGGGCTTTATTAAAGCGATGAATTTCATCTACGAATAATATCGTTCTTTGTCCTAATATTTTTCTTTCATCCGCTTGTTTCATCACTTCTTTAATTTCTTTAATGCCACTGGTTACAGCTGAAAAATCCACAAAATAGCTTTTGGTATGATTGGCAATAATACGAGCCAATGTGGTTTTCCCTACTCCCGGAGGTCCCCAGAAAATCATTGAAGACAATTGGTCGTTTTCAATCATCTTCCATAAAATGTTTCCTTTATCAACCAATTGTTTTTGTCCTACATATTCATCTAAAGTCTCTGGTCGCATGCGATCCGCCAAAGGACGCGTATCTTTTTTTTCTTCAAATAGTGATTGTTGTTTCATAGTCTTAATTATATCACAAAAGAAAAGTGAGAAAACCTAATTGGCTTTCTCACTTCTTCTTATTTCGCAATAGATTTCAAGATTTCTACACATTTATCAATTCCCAATTCACTTGATTCAAGGGAAATATGATAATTAGCTGCACGATTCCATTTACGATCGGTATAGTATTTATAATAAGCTTTACGACGTCTGTCTTTTTCCATTATTCGTTTTTCTACATCCACGTCAGTTTCTCCATATAAATTCACAATACGATCTTTTTTCCATTCTAAATCAGCATAGATAAATGCGTTTAGCGTATCGGTTCTATCTTTTAAGATATAGTCTGCACAACGACCAACAATAACACAATTTCCTTTTTCAGCTAATTCTAAAATAACTTTTCGTTCTGCGAAATACAATTGATCGTTGATGCTCAATGCACCCCAGTTATTTCCAAAGTAAGAAAAGAATCCACCGGGTTGTACTTCTTCCCCGTATTCTTCTACAAATCCTTTGGCAAAACCACTTTCTTTCGCAATTTTTTCAACTAGTTCATAATCATAATAGTCATAACCTAATTCATCGGCTAATTTTTTGGCAATGGTGCGTCCTCCTGAACCAAATTCACGCGTAATTGTCACAACTGAATAACTCATGATGAACCTCCTTTCTTGTGATGTTTTGTTTACTATATTTTATCACTAAAAGAGGTTCAAGATAATTTATTTATTAACTTTTAATATATCTAATAAGTGAGAACTCGCTCCTAATAGTTCTTTTCGCTCGGCAATGGATTCTACGTATTTAATAAATATTTCAAATTCTTCTTCACTCATTTTATTAATAACGGGTCTTAAATAATCCGTTGGTCCATCTGGAGCAATCAATTCTAATCGTTGTAATGATACAATTTCATTTAATTCATCGATTTGTTCAATACGAACGCGGTTATATAAATCTTGTGGTGAATGAATTTGGAATGATTCATCTAATTGATCTAAACAATTCAAAATATTTCCATCAATAAAGGCATGTTGAATCACACTATAATCATTTAAAACATAGGCAACCATGATGATGCCATTGTTTTTGGTGATACGCTTAGCTTCTTGTAGTGCTTGAACTTGTTCTTCTTTCGTTTTTAAGTGATACAAAGGACCTAATACTAAAGTACAATCAAAGCTATTATCTTTAAAACGAGATAAATCCAAGGCATTTCCTAAATATGCTTTTACACTACTTTTTTTGGCTTTTAATGTTCCTAAATTACTTTTTACTAATTCAATAGCGGATACATCATAGCCTTCATTCGCTAATGAAACACAATAACGACCGGTTCCCGCTCCTACTTCAATAATAGAAGGAGAATTCATTTGTTCTAGGTATTTATGAATGTATTTCATCGTAATACGAAATTCAACTTGGCCATGACGGGAATCTAATCTTTTTTCTTCATTGAATTTATTGTAATAGGCAATTAATTTTTCACTCATATTGCACCTAAAAAGTGCCATTTGGCACTTTATTCTGTTGCTCCATGTTGAGCATAATACGCATCAATTCTTGATTTTAAATCCGCATCCAATGCATTTTTACTTTCTAAGTATTCAACTACTTCTGGCATTGAAACAATGGCAGCTGTAGGGAATCCATATAATTCACTTACTTCTTTTAAAGCTGTTTTATTTCCTTTTCCTTTTTCATTACGATTTAAAGAAACCATTAATCCTTTGATTTCAACATTGGCAGCACCTCTTACCTTTGGTACTGTTTCTTCCATTGATTTACCTGAAGTTGTAACATCTTCAATCATAATGACACGATCACCATCTTGTAGTTTTGTTCCTAAGAAACCACCTACATCAGCTCCGTGGTCTTTTAATTCTTTACGATCTGAGCAATAACGAACTTCTTTTCCGTATAAGTTATCAAATGCGATAACAGTAGCTACAGCTAGAGGAATTCCTTTATAAGCTGGTCCAAATAAAACATCGAAATCCAATCCAAATTCATTTACGATAGCTTTGGCATAGTATTCTCCTAATCGTTTTAATTGATTTCCGGTTACATATCCTCCAGCATTCATAAAGAATGGACTTTTACGTCCTGATTTTAAAGTAAAATCACCAAATTTTAATACTTTACTTTCTAACATAAAGTCAATAAATTCTTGTTTATATGCTTCCATACACTTCTCCTTTAATTTGATATCATCATATCATTTCTATTTATTTCCTTCAATTTTTTGTGAATATTCCTCAAACGATATACGATCCGATGTAAATCCTTGTCCATCAACTTCACTAACAATGCTGATTGTCAAAAAAGCATATGGATCGATTTCAAATATCATTTCTTTTAAGTCATATAATTTATATCTAGGAATTACACAAATTAATCCTTTTTGATTCTCTTGGGCATAGCCTGTTTCTATGTGAAATAAAGTGACTCCAGCTTGGGTTTTAAATAATATTTCTTTTCGAATGGCTTCATATTCTTTGGTAATAACCATCACTTGTAAAGATACTTTTCCATCGGGTAGTAAATGATTAATTACCATCGAAATCACGAATGTTAACACAACACCAAACAGAATCATTTCTAAACTTGAGAAAATGGCTTGTAGTCCTAATACACAAAAATCAACTAAATAAACGCCTGTTCCTACGGTTAATTTTGTATATTTATTCAACAACATCGCAATTACATCGGTACCACCTGTAGATCCACCAGCTTTTACAACAAGTCCCATACTACAGCCAATTAATAATCCACCAAATAATGCATTCAGCATTAAATCATTGGTAATGGTATGAATTCCAGGAATTAAGTTCACAATTTCTAATAATACTGGATATACTAGAGTACTTAATATTGTCTTAGATACGAATTCTTTTCCAAAGGCATAATAAGCGATAATCAATAAAATCACATTGATAACAAAGACCACAATAGATGTTCGCCATCCAAAGAAATGATTCAAAGCTAAGGCAAGTCCTGTTGAGCCTCCCATAGGAATTTGACTGGGAATAATAAAGGCAACAACAGCAATGGCCAATAGAAAATTTCCTAGTAGGACTTGGCCTATATTTTTAATTAATCCCATTGTAAGAAAGCCTTATATGCCTTATAGGCTTCATACACATCGACTTTGCTGGTAACTTCATAAGGAGAGTGCATACTTAAAACGGCTACTCCACTGTCAATTACTTGCATACCATAATTTGCCATTATATAAGCAATGGTACCTCCACCACCAGCATCTACTTTTCCTAATTCAGCGAATTGATATTTTACATTGGCATTGTCCATGATGTTACGAATTTGTCCAATGTATTCGGCATTGGCATCATTCGATCCACTTTTTCCACGTGATCCTGTGTATTTATTGAAAGACACTCCTTTTGATAAGAAAGCGGAACTACGTTTTTCAAATACATCGGCATATAATGGATCGTATCCCGCTGATACATCACTTGATAACATTCTTGAGTTTTGTAGAGCACGACGAACTAATAAATTAGAATCTTTTTCTGTCATAGCCACTAATTCGGCAATCACATTTTCAAAGAATCGCGATTGCATTCCCGTTGCTCCAGTTGATCCAATTTCTTCTTTATCCACTAACAAGCAACAAGACCATCTTTCTACGTCTTCTGTTTCCAACATAGCCATGGCACTTGTAAAAGCACAAACACGGTCATCTTGTCCGTATCCAATAATCATGGAACGATCTAAGCCACAGTCTCTTGCCTTACCTGCAGGAACAATTTCTAATTCTGAAGATGCTAGGTCGGCTTCTTCAATGTTGTATTCATTTTTTAGAATTTGAAGGATATTCGCTTTTACGGCTTCTTTGTCTTCATTTAATGGTGTGTTTCCAATTAATACATCTAAGTTTTCTCCTTCAATCACTACCGAAGCATTTTTACTCATTTGATTGCTTGCCAAGTGAGGAAGTAAATCCGTAATAACTAGTACAGGATCGTCTTCTTTTTTGCCAATACTTACATTGATTACTTCTCCATTCTTTTTCACAACTACACCGTGTAGAGCTAATGGTTGAGTAACCCATTGATATTTTTTAATTCCACCATAATAGTGCGTATCAAAATACGCAAATTCTTCGTTTTCATATAAAGGATTTTGTTTCACATCTAATCGAGGTGAATCAATATGAGCTCCTAAAATATTCATTCCATGAGATAGTGGTTGTTTACCTGCTTGGAATAACACAATGCACTTATTCATATAAGTCACAAAAATTTTATCTCCTGGATGAATTTCACTGACTTCTTTTAGTTCTTTATAATTGCTTTGTAAAGCTAAAGATGAAATTAAGTTTACACATTCTCTTTCTGTCTTTGCTTCGTTTAAATATTTTTTATAGTTTTCACAAACTTGGTTCATTTCTTGATTCATACTTTTTTTCCTCCGCCTATAATATTACAACAATTTCCCCATAATTGACAAAAACACGCATATTTCTCACATTATTTAACAAAGTCTTGCTAAATTTAAAACACATAAATGTTTTAATATATAACCATCAAAGGGAAGATAATAAAAAACCTTTGTTCATATATTCTCTTTTCTCTCCTAATAGCTGCCCAAGGCAGCTATTTTTGTTTATATAAAAATTGAGGCTGTAACAGTTAAATAGCCTGTACAAAAAAGGATAGCTGACTCAATTACTTGAGCTGCTATCCTTTTTATGTGGTAAAATATGTGTATGCTAAAAAACATAATTAACCAAACAAATTATAAGACATATAAAGGTTTTATGCAACTAGCTTTGCCATTGGATACTTCTCTTTATTTAGATCCAAATGACAACATGTTCGGTTTTTTGGAAGCGGTAGAAGGAGTAGATTTTTCTAAGTATGTAAAGTCAATCCGTTCCAATAATACCCACTCTCATGATAAAGGTATGTTGCTTAAGACCCTTTTATTTGCCTTCTCAGAAGGACACAGAACACTTTCTGAAATCGAACAACTTTGTAAGACCGATATCCGATATATTTATCTTTCAAATGAAGAAAGACCAAGTAAGATGGCCTTTCAGCGTTTGACTGCAGATTTGACTGCTTCAATTGATCAGGTGTTTTTTGATATTTCCAGCCACATTGCCAAAGATCTTATGCTCTGCGATATGGATGTACAATATGTCGATGGTACAAAGATAGAAGCAAACGCACATAAGAATTCATTTGTCTATAAAAAGAGGATTTTAAATGCACAGGATCGACTGTTCTTTAACATCAGTGAAGAGATACTGCAGTTGAATGAACAATTTGGATATAGTTACCCAATCGAAGGATTCTATGATTCTCAATCAATCGGTTACATATGCCAATATCTCATGGAAGTAATGATCCAACAAAATATCGAATTACACTATGGAAAAGGTCAAAGAAAAAATGATATACAGCGGTATTATGACCAGTTTATGGTGTATTATGAAAAAACGATGGAATACGAGTATTGGCTGGATATCCTTGGAGAACGTAATTCCTGTTCGAAGGTCGACTTTGATGCGACGTTCATGGCAACAAAATGGGATTACTACAATCAAAGCGGTATTACCAGACCATGTTATAACTGTCAAATTGGGGTCTCTGATTCTATCATCGTCAATGCAGATGTATTTCAGAATCCCGGAGATACAGTGACATGGGAGCAATTTATGGAAAGACATGCCTCATATTATGGTGAATATCCAAAAAAGCCAGTAGCTGATGCAGGTTATGGAGGATATGATAATTACCTATTCAATATATCCCATGGCATAGATCTGGTACAAAAATACAATATGTACGGCAAAGAAAATGATAAGAAATTTCAGAAAAAGAAATTTAATTCTTATAACTGGAAGAAAAATGAGGATGGATTTAAGGTCTGTCCGAATGGTAGGGTGTTTGACCAATATGAAAGAGACAGCATCACCTATTCACGAAAAAATAACCCTATGATATCACAATTATATTCTGAGAAGGACCATTGTAAAGGATGTCCATTTAAAGAGCAATGCACAAAATCCGAATATAAAACGATTGGAAAAAACGTGGTTCAAGAAGAACTTCAGGCAAGCGTAAATAAAAATTTAGGTACAGAAGAAGGAAGAAGATTAAAAAGACAACGCAGCATCCAGGTTGAGGGAGCATTTGGTGTCATCAAACAGGATTTCAAATTCACCAGATTTACCAGAAGAGGAATGAAAAACGTGAAAATGGAATTTTTATTAGTGTGCTTGGGATATAATTTGAGAAAATACTATATCTATAGAAATCAAAACAAACAAAATAATAAAATTCTAAACTAAAAAAACGTCAAAAATTTAGAACTATAAAAAAGTTGTTTTTATAATGCTCAAAAAGTACTCTAAATGATTCTGACAATGAATCAAGAGTACTTTTTATAGAAGCATAGAAAAAGAGGATATAACTCTTTTCAAGTGACAAATCACTTAACTGTTATATCCTCTAAAAATCTATTTAAGGAAAAAAATCATACACAACAATACAATTACTAAAAGAATTCCAGCAACAAGTCTTGCCTTAGAAGCTTCAATTTGTGACTTATTGATTTCATTTAATTGTTTATTGTCCTCATTTAGTTTTTCAACCATTTTACGTTGTTCATCTGTCATAAAGATGCTCCTTTCTTGTTACATACAGCAATTGTTGTATATTTGTAATTTTATTATATATAATCTGAAATTAATTTATAGACTATATTTCGCTTTTTTTTTTGATATAATTTAATGATGGAAAGCTGGTCTTATTTGATCAGCTTTTTTAACATAATTCCCATTAATTCGATTGACTTTCACATTTTTTAACAAATTTTATTTATATTTTTATGACAGGTATTATTTATTATAGAATCATCAAAGGAAGATAATAAATAACCTTTGTTCATAATATATTTCTCTCTCTTCTCTAAAAAGAAAGTCCTATCGTTTAAACGATAGGATTTTTATTTTATTTCACTTTTAACATATACAACTATAGCTGGTATATATCCTACTAATATCAATAACATTGTTAACCAAGAACTGGACCAAATATATTTATAATACAAAATAAATTCAACAACAAAAATTAATCCAATAATCAAAAATTTATATTTATTATCTTTTAACTTTTCTGCTATTTTTAGATTAAGCGGAAACATTATAGCTGTAAAAATGAATGTTAGTATTATTTCTGTTTCCATTGCTTATTCCTCTTACTAAACTTAAAACTTATTATCCATATATTTTTTAGTTTCTATGTATAAAAATCCTATCAATACAATCAACATTATAATGGAACCAACAAAACCAAAATAACTTTCTTGCATAAACTCAAAACACCAGATTAAAGTTCTCAATCCAAATAAATATTCAACAATCAATATCGCTAGATTTAATATATTTTTTTTATTCATGTTCAAGTGGCTTCCTTTCAAAAAGATTAGCCTAATGTTTCTTTCTTTTATATTGTGCATATAGAATTAAAGCAACAAACAATGTAACTTGGATAAAGACAAATATAAGAAGTTGTTCTATGCTTATATTTCCATTTAATAGTAAGAAAAAAATCCGATAACTTATTAGTAAAACCAAACTAATAAAAAAGGAAAATTTAGAATTATACTTCTTATTTAATGAAATAGCTATTATAAATCCAACTACTACGATAATAATTCCAAGGAGTTTCAATAAAAAAATTATATTTGCGATTGTTTTCGGACTAAATTGACTAATATCTATAACCATTTTCATGAAGTAACCATATAAATTCATAAATTTGTCCCTCCTTTCAAAAGATTAGCTTTCCAAAGCTTCTTTTAGTGGTTCTTCTAATATGATATTGTTTTTTTTTACTTTTTGAACGCCTTTTGTCTTCGCAAACAAATTATAACTTAAAAAACTATTTATAACAATAGTATCTTTTATATAATAGTCTTTCTATAATTAATTTAAATAATTATTGTATGATTCAAATAGAATTAGTCTTCATATTTATATGTTCTTTGAAAAAAATTTTACTATTCTTTATTGAACCTCCATACAATAGAACTGGAACAACAAATAGCATATACTAAAGTTGTTGAAATGCTTTCCCTGCTTATGTGGAACATAACCCAAAAAGTCAAAGGAATACTTACTATAAACAATATGATATTCTTCACTTTATTAGAAAAAGATCTTTTGGATAGCCAATACATAAGTGCAACTATAACAAAAATGACAACAATAATGCAGGCTAATGTTTCAAAGAAATCGTGAATCATAATAAAATCCTACTTAACCAAACAGTAAACAAACGATGCAACATCGCCTATGGCTATTCCGGGAATAGCTTCTTTAAGTCTTTTTTTTAAAAATCAAATAATACATCGTATTGGCTGCACTAGCTACCACATATGTACCAAGAGTCTCCTTTATGCATTTAATTACTTTTTGTTTTTTTTGATGGGTCTTTAATTGTGTCCATCCAGCCACCATAATTATAATCCGGCCAATCTGCTTCTCTAGTTTCAGTAGGTGGATTTTGATAAAAAGATGTAATGATTCTTTTCATAAATGTGTTCCATCTTCTAACTTTTTTATCACTACATATTTAATATACATTCAATAAATTAAGTAATAATTATGTTTTCATTAATGAATATTAAATTTACTTAATGTTTGTTTAATTTAACCGTTTAATACAAAAAAAAATGAACCTCATTGAGGTTCACTTTAGAATATTATTTCATCATTTCTTCAATTAAATCATAAGTTTCTTTAGGATTCTTTGATTTAGTAATAGAACGACCAACTACGATGTAATCACAACCTTGTTCTTTGGCATAAGCTGGAGTGGCAACACGTTTTTGATCATCTACTGAATCAGTTGCTAGACGGATACCTGGAGTTACTGTTAAGAAATCAGGTCCACATGCTTCTTTGATAGCTTTTGCTTCGTGTACGGAACAAACAACACCATCTAATCCAGCAGCTTTAGCATTTAATGCGTATTTAACTACACAGTCAATAACTTCTCCTTCAATTCCTAATTCTTCGTTCATAGCTTCTTTTGAAGTAGAAGTTAATTGTGTTACGGCAATACATAAAGGTGTTTTTCCACCTTGTGCTCCTTCCATTAAACCTTCTTTAGCTGCTTTCATCATGGCAATTCCACCAGCAGCGTGAACATTAGTAATATCTACACCTAATTTAGCTAAGTTTTTCATTCCACCTTTAACAGTGTTAGGAATATCGTGTAATTTTAAATCTAGGAAAATGTTATGTCCCATATCTTTAACAGTTTTAACGATATCTAATCCACATGCATATGTTAATTCCATACCGATTTTTACATAAATTGGTTCATCAAATTGACTTAAAAAATTTACTACTTCTTCTTTAGAAGAAAAATCAAGGGCAACGATTGTTTTTGACATTATTTAAAGCTCCTTCCTATTGCTTCTTGAATTGAAGAATATCCATATTGTTCTAAAACCTTTGGAAGATCTTCGATAATTTTAGGACATACCATTGGATCCACAAAGTTTTGGGCACCAACTTCTACAGCACTTGCGCCCGCATTTAAGAATTCTAGTACATCTTCAGCACAAGTAATTCCACCGACTCCAATGATTGGAATCGATACCGCTTGGGCTACTTGATAGACCATACGAATGGCTACCGGTTTAATGGCAGGACCTGATAGTCCTCCGGTAACATTAGCTAACAATGGTTTTCCTGTTTTTAAATTAATGCGCATTCCCATTAAAGTATTAATTAACACCAATCCATCGGCACCTGCTTCTTCTACAGCTTTGGCAATGGCTACAATATCGGTAACATTGGGTGATAATTTTACATAAACTGGTTTAGTGGCAACTTCTTTACACATTCTTGTCACATGAGCCGCTAATTCAGGATTTGTTCCTAAACCAATTCCTCCATGTTTAACATTCGGACAAGAAATATTTAATTCATAGGCTTTGATTACAGGTTGGTCATTTAATTTTTTAATAACTTCCACGTAATCTTCTTCACTGGCTCCGGCAACATTGGCAATGATTTCTGTATCGTATTTTGATAAGAACGGAAGTTCATTTTCAATGATTGAATCTACACCTTTGTTTTGAAGACCAATGGCATTCAACATTCCACTTGGTGTTTCCGCAATTCTTGGTGTTGGATTTCCAAAGCGTTCTTGAGGTGTTGCACTTTTAATCGCAATTCCTCCTAGAAGTGATAAATCATAGATTTCGGCAAATTCTTTACCAAATCCAAAGCATCCACTTGCAGGAATAACGGGATTTTTTAAATTCAATCCAGGTAGTTTAACTGAAATATCCATTATAGTGCCACCTTTCCGATTTCAAAAACAGGTCCATCTTTACAAACACGTAAAGAATGTCCTTCTTGATCTTTTACAACACATCCCATACAAGCTCCCATACCACATGCCATACGAGCTTCTAGAGAAATATATCCTTTTGTGTATTTTTCATTTAGTGCTTTCAACATTGGAAGAGGTCCACAAGCTAAAATAGAATCCGTTTCAATGTGATTGTCTTTAATTGCTTCTAATACAGTTCCTTTGCTTCCTTTAGAACCATCCATTGTTGCCACATATACATCACAACCCAATTCTTTGAATTCATCAATCAAGAATAGTGATGCTTCATCATTGGCACCAACTACAACTTGTACTTTCGTTCCTTGTTGTAGATACTGTTTCGCTGTTTCATACAAAGGAGGTAAACCAACTCCTCCTCCAATGCATAAAACTTCTTCTTTTTCTTCAATTGGAAAACCATTTCCAAGAGGCCCGAAGATATTAAGTGTTCCATCTAATGTAGTCATTTCTTTTGTTCCTTGGCCAAGAACTTTATAAATGATTACAATTGAATGTTCTTTGATTTCATGAATTGAAATTGGTCTTCTTAAGAAGAAACCAGGAACAGTAATTTCAATAAACTGCCCTGCTTTGGCTTCTTTACAGATGTTTGTTTCCAATTCCATTTTGTAGACATCTTTGGCAATCTCTACATTTTGTATAATACGTGCATCTTCTAACATATTTATTTTCCCATTTCATTCATACTAATTGTTGAGAATGACAATGACTCTAATACTTGAAGTAAAGCTTCGGCTGTATCTAATGAAGTCATACAACTAATATTGTTTTCAGCTGAAACTCTTCGAATCATGTATCCATCGTCATTTACTTTACGATCTTTATTTGTCATTGTGTTGATAACAAAGTTAACTTGTCCTTTACGGATAATATCTAATACTGAATCATTTTGTTCATCATCGATTTTATTAACTTTGTGAACATATAAACCACGTTCTTGTAAGTAATTAGCCGTTCCCTCTGTAGCATAGATACCATATCCAATCGCATAGAAACGTTTCGCTAATTCATAAGCTTCTTTCTTTGTTTCATCGGAAATTGTGAACAATACCGAACCATGCATTGGAATATTTACACCTGAAGCAATTAAAGCTTTGTACAATGCTTTTTCTAAACTTACATCACATCCTAAAGCTTCTCCTGTTGACTTCATTTCTGGTCCTAAAACAGTATCTACTTTGTGTAATTTAGAGAATGAGAACACTGGTGCTTTAACATATACATGTCCTTTATCTTCTGGATGATATCCAGGTGTTAATCCTTGATCTACAATGCTTTGTCCTAAAACACATTTTGTAGCAATGTAGCTCATTGGAACTCCAGTAATCTTAGATAAGAATGGTACTGTACGAGAACTACGTGGATTAACTTCTAGTACATAAACACGATTGTTTTTATCAACGATGAATTGGATATTGTATAGACCAACGAATTTAAATCCTTTTCCAATTCGTGTCGCATAATCAATAATTGTTTGTTTTGTCTTTTCATCAATTCTTTGTGTTGGATACACACTAATAGAGTCTCCTGAGTGAATACCCGCACGTTCGATGTGTTCCATTACCCCTGGAATATATACGTTTTCACCATCGGCAATGGCATCGATTTCTAATTCCTTACCTACAACATAACGGTCAATTAAGATAGGAGCATCATGACTGATTTCTTTTACAGCAGTTGCCATATAAACACGAAGTTCATCGTCATCATGAACAATTTCCATGGCTCTTCCTCCTAATACATAAGAAGGACGAACTAATACTGGATATCCAATACGATTGGCAATGACCAAGGCTTCATCAACAGTTACGGCTGTTTCTCCTTCTGGTTGTGGAATATCTAGTTTCTTCAACATCTTTTCAAATTCATGACGGTCTTCTGCCCAGTCAATGGATTCAAGTGAAGTTCCTAAAATCTTAACCCCATGTTTTTCTAATGAATCCGCTAAATTAATAGCTGTTTGTCCACCAAATTGTACAATGACACCCAATGGTTTTTCTAATTCTACTATGTGCATTACATCTTCCGTTGTCAATGGTTCAAAGTATAATTTATCACTAATTGAGAAATCTGTTGAAACAGTTTCTGGGTTATTGTTGATAACGATTGCTTCATATCCCTCTTTACGAAGTGTTTCAACACAATGAACAGTGGCATAATCAAATTCTACCCCTTGTCCAATACGAATTGGCCCTGATCCTAATACAATGATTTTTTTACGATCCGAACAAATAGATTCATTTTCTTGTTCATATGTAGAATAGAAATAAGGCGTTGCACTACTAAATTCACAAGCACATGTATCTACCATTTTAAATACTGGTACAATACCATTTTCTTTTCTTAAATTATATAAATCACTTTCGTTCATATTCCATACTTTGGAAATATAACTATCCGAGAAACCAGCTTTTTTAATTTTACGTAAAACGTCAATATCACCTTTGTGATCTTTACATTCTTTTTCTAAATCAATGATATTTTGAATATGCCATAAGAAGAAATAATCAATTTTCGTTAAATTATGAATAGATTCTAAATCATATCCATCTCGTATCCACTGAGCAATCGCAAAGATTCTTTCATCATCATTTCGTTTGATTTTTTCATATAATTCATCTTTTGACATTCCATCAAAATCTTTTTTATACAAATGATCCACTTTCATTTCCAATGAACGAACTGCTTTTAAGAACGATTCTTCAAAAGTACGACCAATTGACATGACTTCACCAGTTGCCTTCATTTGTGTTCCTAATTTACGAGACGCATTAGGGAATTTATCAAATGGGAAACGAGCAAATTTCGTAACAATGTAGTCTAAAGCCGGTTCAAAACAAGCATAACTTGATTTAGTAACTGGGTTAATAATTTCATCTAATCCCAATCCAACCGCTAATTTCGCACTGATTTTGGCAATTGGATATCCTGTTGCCTTACTTGCCAAAGCAGAAGAACGAGAAACACGAGGGTTTACTTCAATTACATAGTATTTAAAACTCTTTGGATTTAAAGCTAATTGTACGTTACATCCACCACAAATCTTTAAAGCACGAATGATTTTTAAAGATGCGTTACGTAACATTTGATTTTCTTGGTCTGTTAAAGTTTGTACTGGTGCAACAACAATACTATCTCCGGTATGAATTCCAACAGGGTCAATGTTTTCCATGTTACATACTACGATGGCATTGTTTTTAGCATCACGCATTACTTCGTATTCAATTTCTTTGAATCCGGCAATACTTTGTTCAATTAAACATTGATGAACAGGAGAAATTTTTAATCCCGCTTCACAGATTTCTTTTAATTCATCTTCATTATCGACGAATCCTCCACCTGTTCCTCCTAATGTATAAGCAGGACGAACAACTAATGGATATCCTTGTTTATTCGCAAAGGCAATGGCTTGTTCAAC
>JAQYFP010000015.1 GCA_028723085.1 Erysipelotrichaceae bacterium
ATTTGAGCCTGATAAAGGTTGTTTTCGTCATGCCATTTATTCACAATTTCAAAGATCAAATTTGATAAAGTTAACGTATAATCAATAAAAATATATTTTCAAACTTTTTCATAAATTCTATTGATTTTTATATAGTTAGCTCTCATCTTTGGCTGGCCTTTCTTTATTGGGAAAAAACAAAAAAAGAAAGTAGTCAAAAAGAGCTTTAGCCATGACGACTAAAGCTTTTTTTATTTGATTTCTAATTTTTCTTTTAATACAGGCATGAAAAATTCTTGTTGCATTAGGTATTTATCATCAATCTTTAAATTTTGAAAAATAGAAGTATCAATTCCTTCATTTAATAAAGTAAATACACAAGCAGGTTTATTGATATCAGGAATATTTTCATTTACCTGGAATGTTTTATAAGATCGTGTTAATTTCTTTCGAAATTGTGAAACATCACGGTTATAGATATAGAATGAATAAGGTGTTGTTTTCATTAAATTGCGTAATTCATCAATTGAGAATAAATCCAATGAAACGTCTTTAAATTCAATATTCAATTCTAATAATTCACACATATGTTCAATGTCTTTATTTTTAAACATATAAGGATAATTGTTTTCACATGTGTGGAAGAAACAATCAATGGTTTCAATGTTTTCTTTTGTCTTAGGAGCATCAAAACAGAAAATACGTTTAATGTCTTCTTTCATTAATTTACACACTACATCGATATCTTGACTGTTGTTTTCTACAATTTCATCGATAATGGATTGACGAGTTTGGTATTTATCGAAATGAGTCGTTGTGTATTCGAAAATATATTGAAGATTTTCTAAAACGGGTTCATGTCTTTGATAAAGGTCTTCGAATTCTTTATCTAAGATTTCATAGTATTTATTAGTTGTGTTTTTGGTTTGATATCCTAAGTTAAGGAATTTATATTTTTTTTCATGAAGAAATTGAATTGAACTATCGTTATCGTTTTGAATGGATGCACAACATTTATTTTTTTCTTTACAATCACTAACAACTTGATGGTTTAATTCAGATTTAATAGATGCAGCGACAACAAAGAAATAATCATCGATATCACTACTTTCATAGTGTTTATAGATTCTTTGTTCTTCTTTGATTTCTTCTATAAAATTAGGGGAAAGATAATGAACGTTTTCAAATTGAGAACCAATTTGATACGCTTTTTTTCCTCCTCCTACGATTAATATATTTTTGTTTTCTAAGTTAAGATTTACTATCATTTTTATCACCTTGAATATAATATCACAAAATATTGTGATATTATAATTTTTAAAGATGGAGAAAAATATGTCAAGAATTGATGAATTAAAACAACTAATAAAAAAATACGATGAACAATATTATGAATTAGGACAATCTGATATTTCAGATGCCGAATATGATCGTTTATACGATGAATATGTAGCTTTAGAAAAACAATTTCCTGAATATGCGCTTATGCCAGATTCTCCAACACGAACAGTTGGAGCCGGTGAGAAAGCAGGGACAAGTACAACATTACAGAAATTTACTCATAAATCACCTTTATTGAGTATTGATCGTAAAGCAAAAGAAATAAGTGAATTAAGGGATTTCTATGAAAAATGTGGGTGTCCACAAGTGATTGTGGAACCAAAATTAGATGGAATTACTTGTAATATTAACTATGAAGATGGAAAGTTTGTGAATGCGGCAACCCGGGGAAATGGATATATTGGTGATTTAGTTACTGATAATTTTAAGGTTACGGATACAAAATATCCTGAACAAATTGATGTATCGGAATTAGAAGTTAGAGGAGAAGCTATCATTCCTTTTAATTTCTTTAAGAAACATTTGATGGAAGATTATTCCAATCCAAGAAATGCGGTAAGTGGAATTATGCGTCAAATTAGTAGTAAAGACGTAAAAGGAAAAGGTGTACAAGTTATGTTCTATGATTTAGGACAAAGCTCAAAAAATTATTCCAAAGACTCTGAGTTTGTGGAAGACTTAAAATCCCATGGATTTCAAAGTGTACCTGTTTGTATTGCCAATAATTGGACTGAATTAGAACAAATTGTATCGTCTCGATTAAATGGATATATTCAACAAGTCGATGGATTCAATGTTTTGATGGATAAAAAGAAAGAGTTTCCGCAAGCGGTTTGTGATGGATTGGTTATAAAAGTAAATGACTTTAAGTTAAGAGAAGAAATTGGAATGTCACAAAAAGGTCCGAAATGGGCATTTGCGTATAAATTTAAGCCACTACAAGCAACGACACGCATTCAAAAAGTGATTTGGCAAACAGGTAAGTCAGGTCGTATTACTCCGGTTGCCTTATTTGATGAAGTATCTTTAGGGGGAACAAAAATTACTCGTGCAACGCTAAATAACATTGATTATATGAATCAAATGGGACTATCCTGGAATGATGATATTGTTGTCGAACGAAGCAATGATGTGATTCCTCGTGTGATTGAAGTCAAACAACATAATGAAGGAATTGATGAACAAGGAAATAAAGAGAGTTTTAATCAGCCATTGTTGTGTCCGGTTTGTCATGAAAAAATAAAGGTTATTTATCCTTTATTGTATTGTGATAATCCCGCTTGTTCCGCTCAAATTAAAGGAAAAATTGTACATTATGCCTCACGTGATGCACTAAATATTGTGGGATTAGGACAAGGAATTGTGGATGTTTTATTTGAAAATCAATTATTAACGGATTTACCATCCATTTATGATTTAAAAGATCATCGTCAAGAATTAGAAGCTCTACCTAAGTTTGGACAAAAGAAGGTGGATAATTTATTGAATTCCATTGAAAAGGCAAAGAATCCGGAATTAGCCCAATTTATTTATGGTTTATCGATTCCAGAAGTTGGAAAGAAAACAGCTAAAGATTTAGCACAGCGTTATCATACATTAAATGATTTCTTAGAATGCACAATGGAACAATTATTGGATATGGAAGATATTGGTGAAGTCATTGCGCAAAATATCTTAGATTTCGTATCCAATGAACATGTCTTAAAATGGATAGAAGAATTACGTCAAAAAGGCGTTAGCTGTAAAGAAGTACAAATTAATAGTGATGAATTAAAAGGAAAAACATTTGTGATTACCGGAACTCTAGCTCATCCTCGTAAATATTATCAAGATATTATTGAAGCAAAGGGAGGAAAAGTGTCTTCATCGGTTTCGAAAAAGACGTGTGCAGTTTTAATTGGGACGGATGCGGGTTCAAAAGAAACAAAGGCAAGGGAGTTAGTAAACAAAGGAGAAAGTATTGTTCTGTTAACAACAGAAGAAGAAATCGCATCTTATTTTGGCATCTAAGGATGCCTTTTTTATTTGGATAAGTATTGTAAAAAAAAGAAAAATAAAATATAATTTAATTAGAGATAACGTTATCAAAAACAATATTCATAATTAACATAATATTGAAGAAAGGAGATTGTTATGAAAAAAATATTAGCTATATTATGCTCATTTATGATGACTTTTTTGACTTGTTTTCCTGCTTATGCAAATGAAAATGCAATGGAAAGTTTTGTGTCTATTCCAATAAATAATAATGAAGTATGGATTTTTCCGACAGAAGATGATTACAATGCGTATTTAAAAGAAATGTCCATAAAAACAGATGAAGATATGATTTCACCACAATATGTAACAGAACATGAAATATCAAGAACAACTTGGTATCATAAGTGGATTTGTTACCATAAATCTACTCCAACTTGGACTAAAGCATCTTCTTATACTGTTAATGCAGGTACTAAATGCTCAGGAAGCATAGCAGCCACTTATGCAGGGGTAACATTTACTTTATCGTTAACTAAAACTCAAAATGTGACTACTACGATACCAGCAGATAGTTCTAGATATAGTAGATTATCTTTAAGTGGAGATTTTCTTGTTAAGAAAATGACTCGTTTTTACCATGATAATAGTGGTGTATATGATCAATATGATTATATTTCATACACAAAATTAAATTCATATATTGATGTAACATATCAGTGATAAAAGTGGGGGGGGTGAGTATGTGAACAATTATTCAAAACAATATAAAATATGCATATTAGTTTACTTTATCATATTTATAGCTGTTAGTTTATGTCCTTATGCTTCTTTTACACCAAGTGGAAGAATATCTTTTTTTGGTACTTTATATGAAACAAATTTAAGTATTCCTTTCTTGATTAACACAATATATTTCTTGTATTACGCTCATAAAAGTGTATGGGAGCATTGGAAAAATAAATAATAACTTTAACTTGGGTTTCGGCCCAAGTTTTTTTGTGTTGTGAAATAGACTTTAAATGTCATTTCATGTATAATAAAAAAGGTTTATACCGTACTTAAGATAGGAGGATTAACAGATGCAAAGTGGTGTAATCATCTTCTTGTCTTTGATAGCAGGTCTTGTTGTTGGAATTGTAGTAATGTTTTTAATTTCAAAAGCAGGATTAAATAAAGATCAGCAAAAAGCTGAAAAGATTTTACGTGATGCTCAAATTGAAGCAGACGCCAAAATTAAACAAGCTGTATTAGATGGTAAAACACAGGCGCATGAATTGCGTGTAGAAGCAGAGAAGGAGATTAAAGAAAAGAAACAAGAAGCGATGAACTTTGAAAATAAGTTGATCCGTAAAGAAGATAGTTTAAATTTCCGTGATGAAGCTTTGGCACAAAAAGAGCGCCAAGTGAATGACAAAATGCAGAAAGTAACTGATAAGCTGTCATCTTTAGACGCTAAAGAAAAGAAATTACAAGAACAGATTGATCAACAAATCGTTGTTTTAGAGGGTGTGGCTAAAATGAGTAGCCAGGATGCTAAAAAGGAATTATTCGCGGTTGTTGAGAAGAAAATGGAACATGAAACAATTGCTTACATCAAAGAAAAAGAAGATGAAGCAAAATCATGTGCAAAAGAAAAGGCACAAAATATCATTGCCTTAGCTATTGAAAGAATGGCACAACAAGAAACACAAGAACGTACTGTTAGTGTTGTTTCCATCCCTAGTGAAGAAATGAAGGGAAGAATTATTGGTCGTGAAGGACGTAATATTCGTGCTTTTGAAACGGCTACGGGAGTTGAATTGAATATCGATGATACTCCAGATGTAATTACCATTACTTGTTTTAATCCGGTTCGTCGTGAAGTTGCTCGTTTAGCATTGGAGCATTTAATTCATGATGGTCGTATTCAACCGGGAAGAATTGAAGAAGTTGTTAAGAAGTATCAACAAGAAATTGATCAAGAAATTATGAAAGCGGGAGAAGATGCGATTTTCAAATTGGGAATTGGTCGTATTGATCGCGAAATTGTTCGTTTGATTGGTACATTAAAGTATCGTTATTCATATGGTCAAAATGCTTTACAACACTCAATGGAAGTTGCTTATCTTGCTGGTGCAATGGCAGCTGAGCTTGGTTTAAATCAACAAATGGCTAAGCGTGCTGGATTGTTGCATGACATTGGTAAGGCATTAAATATTGAACAAGATGGTTCTCATGTTGAATTAGGATATAAATTCTGTAAGAAACATGGAGAAAAAGAAATTGTTTTAAATGCGATTCAATCACATCATGGTGATGTAGAACCTAAGTTCTTAACAAGTCACTTAGTGATTGCCGCTGACACTATTTCAGCAGCTCGTCCAGGAGCTCGTAAAGAAAGTGCGCAAGCGTATATTGATCGTTTAGAAAATCTTGAAAAAATTGCGACAGAACATGAAGGTGTACAAAATGCCTATGCGATTCAAGCGGGTCGTGAAATCCGTGTTCTAGTTCATCCAGATCAAGTGGATGATTTAACTTGTACAAAATTAGCACGTGAAATTCGTGAACAAATCGAATCTGAATTAACATATCCTGGACAAATTAAAGTCAATGTAATTCGTGAAGTACGTGCGCAAGAAATCGCCAAATAATATGTTTGTCAATGACAAACATATTTATTTTTTAAAGTAAACTAAGACTAACTAATTTCAGTTGAATCGCTTTGACTAAAAGTCTATACTTTATTTATAAAGTCAAAAGGAGGAAATTAAAATGGTTATTATCGATAAAGATGCTTGCATTGGTTGTGGTGCTTGTGTAGGTGGATGTCCAGTAGGAGCATTATCATTAAGTGATGAAGGATACTCAGTTTGTGATGAAGCTACTTGCATCGACTGTGGATCATGTGTTGGAACTTGTCCAGTAAGCGCAATTACTCAATAATATTTTAAAAATAGATGCCAAGCTTTATGCTTGGCTTTTTTTTGGAGGTAGACATGAAACAAAAACCAGGTTGGGTTTTGCCTAATTTAAAAGAGGCACAAAAAAGAACAAAAGAAGAAACACCTAGAATTGATACATACATTATTCCTGAAAATGCTCGTTCTATGGGTATTGGTCATACTTATTTTATTTCCACTTATGGTTGTCAAGCCAATGAACGTGATTCTGAGACTTTAGCAGGGATCATGGATACATTAGGGTTTGAAAAAGTTGAAGACGTTGAACAAGCGGATGTGATTTTAATTAATACATGTGCAATTCGAGAAAATGCCATGGAAAAAGTATTAGGAGAAATTGGTAACTTTAAAAGATTATATCGTGCCAATCCAGATTTAGTAATTGGTGTTTGTGGTTGCATGGCACAAGAAGAAGGATTCGTGGAACGTTTACTTGAAAAATATCCACAAGTTCGTTTATTGTTTGGTACACACAATATTCAAGACCTTCCAAGTATGTTATACTCAGTTATGTATGAAAAACAACGCGTAGTTCGTATATATTCTCGTGAAGGAGAAGTATATGAAAACTTACCTGTTCATCGTTTTGGAAAACATAAAGCTTGGGTAAACATTATGTATGGATGTGATAAATTCTGTACATATTGTATTGTTCCTTATACACGTGGAAAACAACGTTCTCGTTATATGGATGAAATTTTAAATGAAGTAAAAGAATTAAAGGAACAAGGATATAAAGAAATTACTTTATTAGGTCAAAACGTAAATGCCTATGGAAAAGACATTGATGATTCATATGACTTTGCGACGCTTTTAGAAGAGGTTGCTAAAATTGGGATTCCTCGAATTCGTTTTACGACAAGTCATCCATGGGATTTCAGTGATGAAATGTTAGATGTGATTGGAAAATACGATAATATCATGCCATTTATTCATCTTCCATTACAATCCGGTGACAGTGACATTTTAAAATTAATGGGAAGAAGATATTCGCAAGAAGAGTACATTGCGTTGTATAATAAGATTATCGAACGCATTCCTCATGTTGCCGTTAGTACCGATATTATTGTAGGATTCCCTAATGAATCCGATGAACAATTCCAACACACATTAGACGTTGTGAATTACTGTCGCTTTGATAATGCGTTTACATTTATTTATTCGCCACGTCCAGGAACACCAGCTGCTAAAATGGAAGATTCAATTGACATGGAAACAAAGAAAAAACGTCTTGCCTTATTAAATAAGACATGGAATGAACATGCTTTAGAAAGAAATAAAGCCTATGTAGGACGTACAGTTACGGTTTTAGTTGATGGATTCAGTAAGAAAAATGATTTAGTCTATTCAGGTTATACAGAAACAAATAAACTTGTGAACTTTACCGGAAATAATATTAAAACAGGAGATTTTGTGCAAGTTTATATTGATGGAGCTAAAACATTCTCTTTAGACGGACATGCGATTCAAGAATAAAACATAATAAGAAAGAGGTGGAGATATGCCAAATATTACTGCATTACAAGAAAAAATTCGTATTTTTTCCCTTGGTGGATTAGATGAAGATGGAAAAAATATGTATTGCGTAGAAATTGGACAACAAATTTATATCATTGAAGCGGGAATTAAGTTTCCTGATGAGAAAGAATCGCTTGGTATTGAATACATTGTTCCTGATTTCTCTTATTTAATTGAAAATAAAAATCGTATTGCAGGAATTATCATAACGCATGCACATGATGATGTTATGGGGGCATTGCCTTATTTAGTCAAACAAATTAAAACAACGATTTATTGTACCGCAGTGACTGCCAAACACATTCGTCGTTTATTTGCCAAAGAAAACATTAAAGACTATCAAATTCATGAAGTGAAACGACACGATCAAAAGCGAATTGGAAAACATAAAGTGATTTTCTTTCCAATTACGCATTCGGTACCTGAAGCATTTGGTGTTGCGATTTCGACTTCACAAGGATTTATTGTGTATTCAGGAGAATTTATTGAAGATTACTCGGCTCTTGATGATGCCTATCGTGGAGACTTCACAACACCTGCACAATTCCGTAATGAAGGGGTTCTTGTCTTAATGCAAGATTCAAAGGGAGCGGATTGTTCTGGGCATACAGCACCGAATCATCGTATTGCACCACACTTTGCCAAAGTATTAGAGAAATATGAAAATAAACGTATTTTTGTTAGTGTCTATACACAAAGTGTATTCCGTATTCAAGAATTAATTGATACTTGTATTAGTTTTAATCGTAAGATTTTATTATATACCGAAGAACTTCGCCAATTAATTGATGATTTAAAAGATATTGGTTATGAAATACCAGCTAATATTTTGATTGATCACACTAAGATTCGCGAAGAGGATTTATCGAATGCTGTTATTTTAATTGGTGGAACTGGTAAATCTTTAATGAGTTTATTAAGTAACATCTGTAACAATGAAGTCAGTGATATCGATTTCACAAGTAATGATGTTATTGTATTAGCTACACCAGTGTTACCAGGAGTAGAACGTGAATTCAAACAAATGGAAAACGACATCTATAAAGAAGGTGGCGAAGTCATTATGTTGGATTCAAGAACGCGTTCTGTGCATCCAAGTCAAGAAGACTTAAAGATGATGATTTTTGCGACGCGTCCAAAGTACTATATCCCAGTGAAAGGCGAATATCGAAAGTTAATTATGAATGCGAATGTAGCCTTGGAAATGGAGATGTCACCGAGTCAAATTATTATTTTAGATAATGGACAAGTGGCTACCTTTGAAAATAAAAAATTAAAATCATGTGCTTTAGAACTTGAATTACACGATAATTTAATTGATGGAAAAGAAGGCTGGGACATGGCCGGGGTTGTATTAAAGGATCGTGAAATTTTATCAACCGATGGTGTTATGATTTTAGCTATTGGAATTGATAGTAAGACAAAGAAAATTATCAATGGACCGGATGTACAAACACGTGGATTAGTTTATTTGAAAGATGCGGAATACTTGAATTCAGATGTTTCTAAGATTATGGAACAAACTATTCAAGATGCCGTTAAGAATCATACATATAATAACTTAGATACACGTAATGAGATTCGTGATAAAGTGGCTCGTTATTTATCGAATAAAATTGGTAAGAAGCCAATGATTTTAAGTGTAATTCTTGAAATAAATACACAACAGTAAGGGGTGATGTTTGTGGCTCAAGCCAAAAAAAAGAAGACTTCATCAAAAAAGAATACTAAAAAACAACAACAAACAAATACAGGTGAAATCCTGTTATTTGTTTGTTTCATTGTTTTTGCGATTATTGCGATATGCCAATTTGGAATTGTAGGCCAATCATTGTATCGTTGTATTCATTTTATGTTTGGATACTTAACAATTCCGTTTTTATGTTTATTAATTGTCATTAGTGCTATGGCAATTGGTAAACAAAAACTACAAGAAGTACAGATGCAATATTGGATTGGATTGATTTTTATTATCGTTGGGGCATCGTTATTGTTGTCTTTACTTGAATTTAAAGGAAAAGCACCTGGCTACGGAATGAAATATGTCATGGCTAATTTTATGGAAATATTAAAAGGAACAACAACTACAAAAGGTGGTTTGTTTGGAGCTATTCTTTTGGGCATCTTTGCTTCGTTGTTGGATTTTAATGGTTCGTATTTTATTGTAGGTGTTTGTTTAGTATTAGGAATTGGTTTTATTGGAAAAGATGAAATTATGAAATATGTTTCTAATCAGAAAGAAAAACCAAAACCAGAGAAAAAGAAAGAAATTAAAAAGCCAAAAGAAAATAAACCAATATTCATTGACTATGAAACAAAAAAAGAAGAGCCCAAACAATCTTTATTTATTGAAGCCGATGATATAGAAATTCCAGAACCGAAAACACAACCAGAAATAGAAGATATGACACAACCGGTTCAAGAAGAAAAAGTAGAAGCACAAGTTCAAATTGGTAATTATGATGAAGATTATTCAAACTACAAGCTTCCTAATATTCGTAGTGTATTAACGCCTTATTCGCGTAAAAGTAAAAAAGATGGCAATGTGACCAATGCCAAAGAAAAAGGAGCTATTTTAATTAATATTTTAAATCAATATGGAGTTCCTTGTTCGTTGGTTGACATTCACATTGGACCATCGGTTACTAAATTTGAAATTAAACCA
>JAQYFP010000016.1 GCA_028723085.1 Erysipelotrichaceae bacterium
CAAGCGATTTACCACGCCTCTTCTAGAGGCAGCATGTGAAAGCGTTGCGGCTGGCAGGTCCTCAGTGGTCGAAGGACCCTGCGCAACAACACGCCCTTATAGGGCTTACGATACCACTAATTTTTATTAGTGGTTATGATTAAAATTAGACATTTACTAGTGGTTTATGATAACATAGAAAAGATTAAGGCAGGTAAAATTTATGGCTAAAAGAAAAAATGGACGTAAAGGAAGTAAATTTTTCCGAGTGTTCTCATTATTATTTTCAATTTTATTGATTCTTATCACGGCTTTATTAATTATTCAGCTGATTCGTTTAAATGTACTTCCTATATTTTTTGTTCTTCCAATTAGTATAATTTTAGTTACTATTACATTATTGTTTGTGATTTTTTTGGTTTTTAAATCAAAAAAAGGATTATCACGCTTCATTTTTTCAATTCTAGTTTTAATATTGTCTTTTGTTTATAGCGTTGGAAACTATTATTTATTTGAAACAAATAAGGCATTTGATTCTGTTACAAATTTAACGACTAAAATTACGAATACATTAAGTGTAAGAGTGATGAATGATACAATTTCAGATGAACAACAGTTATCAGGAAAAACACTAGGCTATTTTAGTTCTATGGACGTAGATGATTTAAGTCGTTTAAGTTCTGCGTTACAATCAGATGGAATTGAATATAGTTCGATAAGTTATGATGACATATTTGAAATGGTTGATGATTTATATAATGGATATATTGATGGTATTCTTTTTAATGAGTCATTTAGTGGTGTCATTACTTCTGATGAAACATATAGCATGTTTGTGAATCGTACAACACCTGTTTACTCAACTACATATTATACAGATAATGAAAAGAATATTGAGGATTCTTTGGATGATGTAAGTGTGGATAGTGAGCCATTTACTATTTTAATTAGTGGAAATGATAGTTATGGACAATTTAGTGAAAATTCACGAAGTGATATGAACATGCTTGTAACAGTTAATCCTAAAACAGCTACGGTATTAATGACAAGTATTCCACGTGATTACTATGTACCAATTGCTGAATTAACAGATGGATACAGTGATCAAGAATTATATGACAAATTAACACATTCAGGTTTATATGGTGTACAAACAACAGAAAAAACAATTGAGAATTTTTTAAATACAGAAATAAATTATTATGTAAGAGTTAATTTCTCTTCATTAATTAACTTGGTAGATGCGATTGGTGGAGTGGATGTTTATGTTGAACCTGGATTAGCTGTTGATGCTTTTTATGCAGACACAACACTTGGGGGAGTAAATGAAGGTTGGAATCATTTAAATGGAAAACAAGCACTTGCTTTTTCGCGTGAACGCCATGCATATATAGATGGAGATAATCAACGTGTACGAAATCAACAAATTGTTTTAAAGGCATTGATTTCATCTTTAACTAAGCCGACGATGCTTTTGAATTATCCAAATTTTGTATCCGCTTTATCAGGTGCATTTGAAACGAATATGCCAGCAGCTTCTATTTCTAAATTATTGAAATTCGAATTTGGTAATTTTCCTAAATGGCAATTTGAAAGTACCTCACTTATAGGATACGATGGAAATGATTTCTGTGCTAGTTTAGGAACCTATGCATATGTATTAGTTCCGGATGAATTATCTATTCAAACAACTCATGACAAAATTGAAGCTGTGCGTCAAGGTGGTTCATCTAACGATGTAGAGGAAAGGAATGTAGAAGGATAAAATGAAGAAAAAAGGAATTGTTTTTAGAATTTTTTCTATTGTATTGTCTATTTTATTGTTGCTATGTATTGGCTTATTAATTTTTCAATTAATTAAAATGAACTTTATCCCAACTAATTTACTTGCACCTATTTCGGTTGCAATTGCGTTGGTTGCTTTGATTTTTATTCTTTTGTTGAATTTTTTTACGAATCATTTTTTATCAAAGTTTTTCATTTCATTAATTGTGATTTGTCTTTGTGTCGTTGGTGGAGCTGGAAATTTTTATTTGTATAAAACAAGCAACATGATTGATGCTGTTACAACAAATGAAGGAAAAATAGAAAACGTAGTGTCAGTCATTTCGATGTCTTCTTCTGATATAAATGATTTAAATGATCTTTCCAATAAAAAAGTAGCAACTTTAAAATCAATTGATACATATGGAACAAAACAAAGTATTAATGACTTATGTAAACAATATGAAGTAGAAGATAAAAAAGATTTACCATTTGAGATTGTTGTTTCAAATAGTGTGCAAGAAGCAATTCATTCGTTGTATAACAATGATGTTGATGCAATTATCTTAAATGAAACATATCGTACTAATGTATTGGAAATGGAATCTTATACTGATTTTGATTCGCAAACAAAAGTTATTTATCAAACTACTTATTATACTGAATCTAAAAATGAAGCATTAGCGGTATCAGATATTACAAATGAACCATTTAATATTTTAGTATCAGGTAATGATACCTATGGTGATGTAGGAGAATTATCTCGTAGTGATGTAAATATGGTGGTTACCATTAATCCTCAAACATCAACGATTCTTTTAACAAGTATTCCTCGTGATACTTATATGGCAACATATTGTGATTATGAAGATGCTTGTGTAGTAGGCGCTATGGATAAAATCACGCATACAGGAATTTATGGTATTAATACGACGCAAAAAACGGTAGAAAACTTTTTAGGAATTGAAATAAACTATACTTTTAGAGCAAACTTCTCAAGTGTTATTGATATTGTTGATGCTCTAGGTGGTGTTGATGTATATGTTGAACCTGGAATGGCTGTATCAACTTTCTATGCGGATCATACACTTGAAGGCGTTGTAGAGGGTTGGAACCATTTAGATGGAAAACGTGCTTTAGCTTATGCTAGAGAAAGACATGCCTATCTAGATGGTGATAATCAACGTGTTCGTAATCAACAACAAGTATTAATGGCTATCTTTGAAAAGGCAACAAGTAAAGATATTATCACAAAATATTCTTCTTTATTAGAGGCTTTAAGTTCAGCTTTTGAAACCAACTTAACAATGAAAGAAATTACGGATTTAATTAAATTCCAAATTCAAGCAATGCCAGAATGGAAATTTGAAAGCTATCAAATTTCAGGATACGGTGATATGGCATTGTGTGCAGCTTTAGGCTCAGAAGCATCGGTCACTGTACCATATGATGAATCGGTTCGTATAGCTCAAGAAAAGATAAGTGCTGTTTTACAAGGATATTCTTCAGATACAGTAGAAGATACTTTAAATGCGACTGAATCAGAAGGTGCTTTAAGCTCAGAAGAAATTGATGCTCAAGTACAAGCTGATTTATATGCTTACCAATATGGTTATTATTACTAGAAATTGAGGAATACAATATGTATTCCTTTTTTAAAAGAAGGAACAATTATGGCAAATTTAACCCAAAAAGCAATTAGTGTATTAAAAACAGATGGAATAAATGGCGTTATTAAACATGCTAAAAGGTATGTGAAAGTAAAACAAGAAAGCAAAAAGAATTTTGGATGTGCAAAAGATATTTTATTCATTAATGGATGTGATCCTCAACTTTTACCACATCCTAGTAGATATCGCGTAACGCATCAAAGAGAACAATGTGAATTATGTGGATACAAAACAGATGAAGTTTTTTATAAATCTATTCAATTTGATATGGTTTATAAATACCGTGCATTTGTGTTTTTTCGTTGTGTTTTAACTGATGAAATTGAACAATTCATCAAAATAGCTAAACAATTAAATAAGACGGTTTTTTTTGATGTTGATGATTTAGTGATTGATACTAAATATACAGATAAAATCGAATATGTCCAATCAATGGATAACAAACAACAATACGACAATGATGTAAAAAGAATGGGTCAATGCTTAGCAATGTGTGATGTTGCGATAACGACTACCAAGGCTCTTCAAAATGAGTTGTTACAATACGTTGATACAGTAATTATTAATCGTAATTGTGCAAGCATAGAAATGGTTAATGCGTCACAGAAAGTAAAAAAGGATGTACATGATACTATTCGTATTGGATACTTTAGTGGCTCTATTACTCACAATGCTGATTTTGAAATGATTTATCCTGTATTAGAAGAAATTTTAGAACAGTATTCAAATGTCGAATTACATGTTTGTGGTGAACTTGATACAAAGGGAAAAACAAACATTGTGACGCATCCTTTTATGGATTATAAAAAGCTTCCTGAATTAATTGGTCAAATGGATATTAATATTGCTCCATTGTGTGAATCTATATTTAATGAGGCAAAATCAGAAAATAAATGGATAGAAGCTTCATTAGTTAAAACATGTACCGTAGCAAGTGATTTAGGTGCATTTAAAGAATGTATCGAAAATGGTAAAACAGGCTTATTATGTAAGACACTAAATGATTGGAAAAATAATTTACTTGCTTGTATTGAATCCAAAAACTTGAGAGATACATTAGCTAACAATGCCTATGAATATTGTTTAAGAAATTGTACGACTATGTATCGTGCTGGTCATTTAGTTCATCAATTAGAACAATATATTCATCCTAATATTTGTTTTGTTGTTTCTAAATTAGAAATTAGTGGGGGAATTATGGTTGCCCTTCATCATATGGAAATTCTTCAAGACAATGGATATGATGTTTCTATTTTATCTTTATACGATACAATTCAAAGCTATGAATTTGAAAATCATATTTTTCCGGTTTTAGGACATGACACAGATTTCCATATTGATCAGGCAATTGCGACTATGTGGGCAACTTGTTCTATGATGGATGAAATAAAAAATATTAAAGTTAAAAAATATTTAGTTCAAAATTTTGAAACTGATTTTTACAATTTCTCAGATTCATTAAAAGTTCAAGCACAACAAAGCTATAGCCCTAAAACAGATGTACGGTTTTTGACTATTTCTAAATGGTGTCAGGATTGGTTGAAAGAAGAATTTTATAAAGATGCGAAATACGCATACAATGGTATAGATAGTAATCGCTTTAATTTTGTATCAAGAAATTGGAATGGAAAAATTCGTATTTTGATTGAAGGAGATTGTTCAGCACCTCATAAAAACGTGGATGAAAGCTTTAAAATTACGAATTGTTTGGACTTTGATAAATTTGAGATATGGTATATGTCTTATAATGCCAAACCCAAAGATTGGTATCACGTGGATCGTTTTATGCATCGTATTCCATATGATGAAGTACCATCTGTATACCAACAATGCCATATTTTATTAAAGACAAGTTTATTGGAAAGTTTTTCTTATCCACCATTAGAAATGATGGCCACGGGTGGATGTGTTGTTGCATTAGCAAATGATGGTAATATAGAATATTTAGTAAATCAAGAGAATTGTTTATTTTATGAAAAGGGAAATATTCAACAAGCACTTGATATGATTCAAAGTCTTTGCCAGAATGAGTCATTACGCACTCATTTAATTGAACATGGTTTAGAATGTGCTAAAAATAGAGATTGGAATCATATTCAAAAGGATATTGTTGCATTATATAAGGATTAGGAAAATGTTTTATTGTATTTTAGTTATATATAACATGGATATAAGTCAGAGTGTATCATACAATGAGTTAAAAAAACAAAATGTAAAAATTATTGTTTGTGATAATTCAGAAATAAAAACAAATAATCAGATGGTTGTACAACAAGACAATCAAGTTTATCTATCAATGAATGGGAACAAAGGCTTATCATACGCATACAATCGTGCGATTGACTATATTTTTTCCCAAACATTAACAGGAAAAGAGAAAATTTGTTTATTCGATGATGATACTCAAATCAGTGATGATTATTTTCAAGTGATGGAAAGAAGTAATTCGGATATATGTTTACCCAAAGTTTATGATGAAAAGTCTTTGCTGTCTCCAAGTTTAATGATAAACGGGAAAAGTATAAGATGGGATGAAAGCCAACCACTTGATAAAAAGAATATATCTGGAATCAATAGTGGAATGTGCATACAGGCATCAGTATTTGAAAATTATCGCTATGATGAATCTTTGTTTTTGGATTATGTAGATCATTATTTTTTGTTTGAAATGAAACGCCAAGGAAAGTCAATTGAAGTTGTCGATACTATTTTACATCAAAGCTTTTCAGCGAATAGTAATGATTTAGAAAGTGAATTAAATCGTTTTAAACTATTTAAAAAAGATAGTGAAATCTTTTATCGTTTAACTAAGTTAAGAGGATATCACTATACATTACTAAAAAGAAAACTTGGATTGATGCTTCGATATAAGAAAACTTCTTTGATGTGGAGGTTATAATGAGAAAGTCAATAAGTGTTGCGATGGCTTGTTATAATGGTGAAAAATACATTGAACAACAGTTGTGTTCCATATTAAAACAATTAAGTGAAAAAGATGAAATTATCATTTCTCTTGATCCAAGTAACGATGCTACAAAAGAAATCATTGAATCATTTAATGATGCAAGAATTCACATTATTAGTGGACCTGGTAAGGGTGTTATTAAGAATTTTGAAAATGCGATAGCACATACATCAAATGAAGTAATCTTTTTAAGTGATCAAGATGATGTTTGGCTAGATGGAAAAGTGGATTTAGCAAATCTAATTTGTGATGATTGCTCGTTGGTTTTACATGATGCTATCATTGTAGATGAAAATCTAAAAGAGATTGAACCATCTTTTTTTGAATACCGTAAAGTAAAAAAAGGTATTTTAAATAACATAGTTCGAAATTCATATATTGGTTGTTGTATGATTTTTGATAGTAAATTAAAACAAGATATTTTACCTTTTCCTGTTATTCCTATGCATGATCAATATATAGGTTTAATAGCCGAAAAACAAAAGAAAGTAAAATGGATTTCTAAGCCTTATTTATTGTATAGACGACATGATAGTAATGTAAGTCAGATGCATTCATCTTCTATTTCTCAACAATTAAAATGGAGATTTCAAATTTGTAAAGCAATCTATAAGTAAAAAGAGGCTGTAACAGTTAAATAGCCTGTACAAAAAAGGATAGCTGACTCAATTACTTGAGCTGCTATCCTTTTTATGTGGTAAAATATGTGTATGCTAAAAAACATAATTAACCAAACAAATTATAAGACATATAAAG
>JAQYFP010000017.1 GCA_028723085.1 Erysipelotrichaceae bacterium
ATACAAAACGAATTAACTTAAAAAGAAAAGGACTTAGTCCATTAGCTTATAGACAAAAGTCCTTATCATATTTAAAATGAAGTTAAATTTTATAGTCCAACTTTTTCAGTGCACTACATTTCCAAGTCCTCTTTCAAATAACACCTTGGCTACGATGTTGTTTAGTAAGGGTAATTGTCTCTCGAATTAAGAAAAAACAAGAAACCACAAAAGCTATCGCATCACTAATAGGAGCCGCAAACATAATTCCATCTAAACCAAATTCATGTCCTAAAATCACCAATAAAGGAATCAATAAAATTACTTGTCGAATCAAAGAAAGAATCATTCCTTTTAATGGTTTTCCAATCGACGAAAAGAATCCTGACGAAATCACTTGTACTCCATTGACAATACATAAAGCTAAAAATACTTTCATAAAATGAATCGCAAACTCAAAGTACAACCCATCTTCTGAGCCAAATATCGATAATACCTTTGCCGTTTGAAATTGGAACAAATACCATCCAATTAAAGAAATAATAAAATTAATTCCAATAGTTAGCCAAACCACATTACGAACACGATTATATTTTTTAGCTCCATAATTAAAACCTGCAATAGGTTGCATACCTTGTGAAAGACCAATGATGAAAGCCATTAAAATACTATTCACTTTCATTACAATTCCACAAGCCGCTAAAGGAATATCAGATCCATACACACTAAATTGTCCATAATATGTCAATGAATTATTTAATACAATTTGCACCAATAAAATCGCAAGTTGATTTATTCCAGCCGACATTCCAATTGAACAAACACTTAGTGTATCTTGCAACGATACATGAATATCTGATACTTCTAATGTTATATTTTTAAAATGAAATAAATAACGAATCGCAATAATAGCTGAAACAATTTGACCAATAATAGTTGCGATGGCAGCTCCTGCAATTCCTAAATCAAACACAAAAATAAAGATAGGATCTAGTATCGTATTAATAACAGCTCCAATAATCATGCACATCATAGAATATTTAGGTGAACCATCAGCACGAATTAAATTCGAACAAATATTACTTGCCATTAAGAAAGGAACACCCAACGTTGTGATTCTAGTATATAAAATCGCATAATCCATAACATTGTCCGTTGCTCCAAAAACAGTCAACAAACCAGGCAAAAATGTTTGTACAATAATTACATATAATATCGAAGCAACAATAGTTAGTCCCACTGCATTTCCTGCAACTTGTCTAGCCTCTTCCATTTTCTTAGCACCAATGTTCAAAGAAAAACGAGACGAAGACCCAATTCCAATCATCAAACAAATTGCCAAAGAAATTGTCGTTAAAGGAAAGGCAACATTAGTAGCTGCATTGCCAAGATACCCTACTCCTTTTCCAATAAAAATTTGATCTACGATATTATAGAGTGAGCTCACGACCATCGAAATAATAGAAGGAATCGCAAACTGCATTAATAATTTAGATTCGGATTCATATCCTAATACATTTTCATTCATGTCTATCATTTTATTCTATCTTTTCAAAATGAGCAATAAAGTTTTTGTCTCCAATGGAATAAGGCAAAATTTCATTTTGTTTATTACCACGAGCATCGAACCACCCCAAAAAGCGATACCCCTTTTTAATAGCTGGTCTAAGTTCAATCACAGGATCAAAATACGTATAACTCTTCGGATTCATACGAGATGAAATTCCTCCATTGGCATCATATGTTACACGATAATGTTTGATTTTCCATTTCGCATATAAAATACACGACTTATGAATCACTTGATCAAAGCTAAACTTATATTGACAATTCATATCCCAATACCAACCATCGAATTCATATCCCATTTTCAAAGGGGGTCTAAATTCCTCTAATAAACCATCTTCATTGACTTTACGATTCGCAATCAATCCGCCTCCTCGTGTTTCAAAGTGAACCGTACACAAAGGTTGGTAATGCGCAACTAATTTGATTGGTTCATAAATTTGAGCGGGAATTACTTCCGTTGGTTTTCCATTTAAAGTCCAATGACTAAAACATACACCTTTCTTACGAGCCGGATATAATTTGATTAATCCTGATTCAATGTTGACCGTAGTAGGATTTAATTTTGAATTTTCTCCTCCATTTAGATCATATGTTACATCATATTCAATTAAACTCCATTTATCATATAAAACCATTTCATGTGGTAATATCCCTCCTGGGTTCAATCTTTTCTTTCTTTCCGGGTCAATATACCACCCTTCAAACGCATAACCTTTTTTTTCTTCTATTTCGTTCATTTTTTTCATCCTTATCCTTGAAATATTAAAATTATTTGATATAATACTTGTGTTGTCCTGGTAGCTCAGCTGGATAGAGCATGCGCCTTCTAAGCGCACGGTCAGGGGTTCGAATCCCTTCCAGGACGCCATTTTTGTAAATAAGCTCTCGCAAGAGAGCTTTTTTATTTGACCTCTCCTATTATAGGAAATAAGATTTATTTAATCAAACAAATAAAAAGACTCTAAGATAATTTCTTAGAGAATTTTTATTCACCTGGTTCTAATTTAATGACTTTTCCTTTATTCCATAACTCAATTGTTTTTTGAGCAGCTTTATAACGATCTTCATCTGTTTTAAAATTCACATTCACAGAATGACAACCACATTCCATACAAGTTACATAGTAACTATTTCCTTCTTCTTCTAACAAAGAAGCTCCTTCACATAAAGGACAATCATATATTACTAAATCATCAATATTCATAATAATCTCCTCACACTTCGTGTATTATATCATTTATATGTATTTGAAACAAATCACATGAATTAAAAATCAATTAAATAAATTCCAATTTCTACATGAAAGTAATCCTTCTTCTTTTGAATATCAATTACTTTTCCCTTTAATAATTTACCTGCATCCATTAAACGCGCAAAAATTATATTATCTTTTCGAGGAACATAGCCTAACTTTATATTATCTTCTGTTAAAATCAGAATCGCATTATTGTCATATTTATTATTTTCTCTTTGAAATACTAAATAATCTTCTTTTTTTAACATTGTGAAAACTGTTTTATCTTCAATATAAGAAGTACCGGCAATAGTACAATCAAATAAATGAATTTCTTTAGTTAATGGCTCTACTAACGTTGATAAATCATTTTGTTCTAAGATAGGTAAAATATCATCTTTTAGCGTTAAATCATTCATGAAATCACCTGCTTTATATCATATTTTAAAACTTGTTTTTCAAGTTCCTCTTTATATTTTTGATATTGATGAATATCCTGTTTAAATTTTTCCATATATTGATTACACTTATCTTCATTTTCTAAAATATCTTTATATAAATAAGGATTTGTGGAAACAATTTCTTGAATTTGTTCTTTTATTTTTTCTGTTTGCGCATCTATATCAGGAATATGAATTTCTTCTTTACCTATTAATTTATCAACCAATACCTCTAGATTCATCAATTCATCTAATTGATTACAAACATACGCATCTTGAATTCTTGAGAATAGTTCTTGCATCTTTTCATCTTTAAATAATTCTGGATGTAAATCAGGATGAATCTTTTTAACTAAACGATAATAAATCATCTTTATTTGTTTTAAATCTTGTTCACTTAACGATTCACTTTGTTTAGAAGTTTGTACATCCTCTTTCATTTTTTGAAGTTTTTGATAATAATTCTTAAGTTCTTGATCAACAAACTGTTCTAATTCACTTTCAATAATATCCATGCCTTTGTTTACCTTTAATTGACAATACGATATTTTCTTTTTTAAAGCCGTACATTCTATAACAAGTTGAAACAATTCATTAATGATATCACCAAACATAGCTGTATAAGCCACTCGATACTGAATAGCTTCTTTTTGTAGTTCATCTCGTTTTAATAATAATTGTTGATAATTCTCAATATCTTTTTTTACTAGATTCATAATCTTCCTTTTATGGTTTACATAAACCACATGGTCCATATCCCTTTTGAATTAATTGTTCCCTTGTATTCGATGTATAATATTTATTTTCCTCTTTCATAGAATCTAAACTTGAACAATCTGGTCTATGAAATTTCTTTGAATTTTTATTACATACATAAGTGACATTTTGTTCTTTTTGTTCAAATGTAACATTGGTTCCATCACTTGTACAAATAATTTCATGTTGTGTATCTGTACGATAAATTTCACATTGTGACAAATTATTTAATACTTCTTGATCCGGATGTCCATAGCTATTATTTAAACCACAACTAATAATCGCATATTTAGGATTTACTTTTTGAATAAATTCCTGACTTGATGAATACTTAGAACCGTGGTGGGATACAATATATACGTCTGATTGTATATCTTCATTCAGCATATCTTGTTCTGCTTTAATAGATGCATCTCCACAAATTAGATAATGGGTATTTCCAAATGTGATACGAATGCAAATGCTTTTATCATTATCTTCACCATATTCTTTTATGGGTCCAATAATTTCAAAAGAAGCCGAACCTAATTGATATGTTTCCTTTAATTCAGGATGTTTCTCATTTTTTACTTTATTTTTAAAAGAAGCATATATTTGTGAATCCGTTTCATAATCTGGGTCTAAAACTAAATCACAAGCAAATACATTTAAAACCCCGACTAGACCTGCAATATGATCTTCATCATAGTGAGAAGCAATAATATAATCAAATTTTTCAATTCCTTCATTTTCAAGGTAACTGACAACATAACTTGATGCAGACCGGCCTCCTCCATCATATAATAAATAATGTCCATCACTTTCAACCAATACACTTAATCCTTGTCCTACATCAAGTACTTGTAGTTCAAATGTTCCTGTTGGCTTTGTTGGTTCAACATCAATTTGACTTGAACATCCACTAATTGATAATAATAACGATAATAAAAAAATAATGACCTTTTTCATAGTCATTATTTTATAACATTTTATTATTTCCTTAAAGAATCTTTTAATATGTTTTGTCCTACTTTCATGATTTCTTTATCCAAAATCGCAAAAATCACATCTATATCATCCCATTCAAAATCAAGTATTGCCTGAATGGCAATGTTCCATGCTTCTTGAATGGGATATCCATAGATACCTGCTGAAATCAAAGGAAAAACAATGGATTGACATTCATATTGTTGTGCCAATTTTAAACTATTTTGATAAGCGGAATACAATAAATCAGGAATTACTGGATCATTTGCTTTATAAATAGGCCCAACAGCATGAATAATGTATTTGGCTTTTGTATTGAATCCAGGTGTAATGACCGCTTTTCCAGTTGGACAATAGCCAATACAATTACAGGCTTGTTGTAATTGTGTTGAACCTGCTTGTGAAAATATAGCTCCACAAACACCTCCACCTTGTAATAGTTGTTCATTGGCTGCATTGACAATCGCATCTGCACTAATATCAATAATGTTTTTATTTATGATTTGTATCACTTCGAAATCACTTGTCCTTTTTTGACTTTTCCAAAAGAAATATAGTCAATTGTTTTATTGATTGGTTCACTGACAATCAACATCGTTGTTGTATCGTAGCCTAACGATTGTACAAGACTTAAGTCCATTTTCACAATTGTTTGGCCTGCTTTTACACTTTGTCCTTGTTTTACACAAACTTTAAAGCCTTTTCCATTTAATTCAACCGTATCAATGCCAATGTGCACTAAAAAACCTGTTCCATCACTCATACGAATCGCAAAGGCATGACCTGTTGGAAAAATCATTTCCACAATTCCTTTAGCTGGTGAAACAATTTCACCTACTTCCAATTGAAAGCCAATAGTTTGTCCCATCATTTCTTGCGCAAATACCGGATCATTGATTTTATTGGCTGGAATCATCGTACCCGTTGCGATTGATACAATCGCATCTTTTTCTTTTTTCCCAAAAAATTTCATCATTAAAACTCCCTGTCAAACCATGGATGTGTTCCATCATTATAAACAAATTCCACACAAACATCATTCGAATTAATATCTATAATCGCATAGCTTCCTTTTTTACCACTTCGATCAAACCAGATAGAACCTGGATTAATCAATAAAACATTATTTTCTTTTTGTTTAGAAGGAACATGCGTATGTCCAAAACAAACAATGTCACAATTATTGACAAGTGCATCATGCACCATAGCCTCTGTTCGACACATTCTCATATTATGGGAATGCATAATCAAGATTCGATGATTCTCAATTTCTAATATTTTATTCAATGGCAATCGCAAATCATAATCATTGTTTCCTCTTACAATGATCCATCCTGGATATTGATCTGGGTCTCCTTCTAAATCTCCACAATGAATAAAATAATCAGCTTGGGGATATTGTTTTTGAAGTTCAAACAAACAATTGTTATAGTAGTGCGTATCGCTCACAACGATTAATTTCATAATGAATTTGAAAACTCCATTTCTTCCATACACAAATTTGATTTATACATCTTCTTCGCATTTTTTCGTCCCACATAACGAAGCAAATAAGGATTGTATTCTTTTCCTGTTTGTGATTCTTTTTCTTGTGGATAACGAATCACAAATCCATATCGATACGCATTGTCTTGAAGCCATTCCAATGTTTCTTTATTCGCAAATTCAACAGAAATATCTTCATTTTCATTGTTTAAATATGCCTCAAGCCATTCACTCATTCCCTCTATAACAATCGAATACCCGAGTTGTAATTCATTTTGACCAGCACAAGAAATAAAGGAATCCACTTGATCTGGGTATTGTTCTTTAAATGCGGTATAAAAATTTACCAGTGTTTCATAATCAACATAGCCTTTATAAAGACTTAATTCTTGTCCCATTACTTTTTTATAGTCATCGCACATTGCTTGTAAGTCATCTACAACTTCTTGTTTGATTTGAATATTCTTATAAGATACTACTTCAGGTTTAAATTTATAGATTGTTTTAGAATCTGATAAAATCACAAAAGGATTTGATAAATCGCTTTCTAACGATAGATTTTCATTTAATACCCATTCTGTTTCATAAAACGTAATTAAATCATGATACGAATAATACGTTAATAAATTAGGTAATGTTTTCAATGAAAAATGAGATCGATATCGATTCACAAAATTCACAATAACTTGATTATCTTCATTTTGTGTTTTCTTAGCAGCCGAATAAAGAAGTGTATTATGCATTTCAAAGCCATCTAATTCAATAAAATCCATAAATTGATCTGGTTCAATTTGTTGGTTAATCATATAATTGATATCATCGTTATCTAAATTTTGTAAAATAATATCACGATTTTCATCGTTCACATATGGATATCGAGCCAATTCATCATAAGACTGATTCATTCTCATATAGCACAAACATACTATACAAAAACAAACGATAATCAATATAATACGTGCTAAATATGTTTTAAAATCTAATTTCACTATACTACCTCTTATTCATTGATTATATCACATATCTTCATGTAATTTGTCATATAAATTACATGCCACTTCATAAGGAACCACTTTAGATAGTTCTTCAATTGTTGCACTTTTCATTTGTTTAACAGATTTAAATTCTTTTAAAAGTTCTTTTTTACGTTTTGGACCAATGCCTGATACACTATCCAATATCGATTTTGTCATTCCTTTATTGCGTAAATTACGATGATACGTAATCGCAAAGCGATGCACTTCATCTTGCATTCGTGTCAACAAGAAAAATAGAGGATCTTGTTTTGATAACGCAATTTCTTCTAAGTTTTCATTAATTAAAGCACGTGTTGTATGTTTATCGTCTTTGACAAGTCCCATAATGATAA
>JAQYFP010000018.1 GCA_028723085.1 Erysipelotrichaceae bacterium
TGTTCCGTATAATGAGCGAGATTGTTTACGGTCATTTACACCAGCACAGTCCAAAGTGCCACGAATGATGTGGTAACGAACACCTGGTAAGTCTTTAACACGTCCACCACGAATCAATACAACACTGTGTTCCTGTAAGTTATGTCCGATACCTGGAATGTAAGCTGTAACTTCCATACCATTACTTAAACGAACACGCGCATATTTACGAAGCGCTGAGTTTGGTTTCTTAGGTGTCATTGTTCCAACACGAGTACAAACTCCACGCTTTTGAGGTGAAGATAAGTTTGTTGGTTTAGACTTTAATGAGTTGTAACCACGATTCAAAGCAGGTGACTTTGATACGTTTTGACCGGCCTTACGACCCTTACGAATCAATTGGTTGATTGTAGGCATAAGAACCCTCCTTTCAAAATTTCTTAACACACACTTCCGGGTGTGTCTTTTCATCCGATAAATAATAGGTTCTAAATCGAACCTTTTTTCGCATGCACTAATAATCTACACTTTTTATAAATTGTTGTCAATCTTTTTTACAATATTTTTTCTTTATACCTGTAATAAAATAAAGTATAATACAGAAGAAAGGACTAAATGATCATGAAACATAAAATTATATTTTTTGATATGGACGGTACCCTATACCAAACCGAAAACGATATTATTTTAGACTCCAGTTTAGAAGCCATCCAAATGCTTAAAGACAAAGGATTTATTGTCTGTGCAGCTACTGGACGTCCATTAAATCAAATGAAACTCATTTTAGAAAAAGTCACTTTTGATTATTATGTATTAATCAATGGTGGATATATCTTAGACTCCGAATTAAATGAAATAGCATCATTCCCTATTGCTAAGCAATCTGTCAATGATCTTGTTTCTCTTTGTAAAGAAAACGAATTTGGCTTATTGTTTCATTTTGGAGATGCGTCCTATATTTATAACAATTTTTATCCAATGTATTATTTCTGTAAATACTGCAACGTACTTGATTCATTATTTTATGATGAAAGCCAGACTTTTCATAAACGCCATAACGCCTACGACGCTGTCGTCCTAACAAAAGATAAACATGCGATTGATGAATTCATGAAACAACATCCTGACTTACGCTCAGATTTAATCAATGTAAAAACAGATGGTTTCTGTTTTGATATCTTCAATAAAACGACTGACAAATCGCATGGAATTGAAATGATTCTTGAAAGAGAAAACTTAACTTGGAAAGATGCCATTTGTTTTGGGGATAGTACAAACGACATTGGCATGCTTAAAAAAGCAGATATCTCCGTTGCCATGGGAAGTGCTAATGAATATGTTCAAAGTTTTGCGACATTTGTGACAACTTCTACTTATGAACATGGAATATACAACGGCGTTAAAAAAATCCTCAATGAAGAGGATTAAAGATATAGAAATTCCTGTCCTATTTTCTCAGCTTCTTGAGGATCATGGGTTACATAGATTAGTGTAAATTGATATTTTTCTTGTAAGAAAATGATGACATCCATCATTTTCTTTTTTAAATTCGTGTCTAAATGACTTAATGGCTCATCCATTAAAATAACATCAGGTAATTGAATTAAAGCACGGACTAAAGCAATTCTTTGTCTTTGACCTCCAGATAAAGTTTTAGCTCTTTGATGTAAAAAATCTGTACAACACACATCTTCGCATAATTCATTCATACGCTTTTCCAATTCTTCATCCGAAATCTTTTCATTGATTCCAATTAAAATATTGTCATAGGCACTTAAATGGTCAAATAAATAATCTTGTTGAAATACATAAGATAAACGACATTGATTTTTTTCAATGCATCCATCATCAATAGATTCAAGACCAGCAATAACTTTCAATAAAGTTGTTTTTCCAATACCACTATTTCCCTCAACAACATACCGTTTATGATCAATAAATTCATAGTTTAAATGATCAAAAATGATTTTATCACCATATTTTTTAGAAACATTTATTAACTTAATCATGTATTTCACAATCCTCTTTTATATTATTTTTTTCTATGTTCTTTTTTAGTAAAGATAAAACATATTCGTATAAGACAGTAGAGCCCATTTTTGTTTTTTCTTGTCGTTTTAATATTTTTGATAAAGGAACATCATTCTTTTTCCACATGTGTCCATCATCATAATCATTTAACAATATTGGCAATAAATTATCCATAGCATGAGCAAACTTAGCTTCATCAGTCTCATTCTTTTCAAATTCTAACCATAAATTTTTAAAAAACAGCATTTGATCTTCTGGCAATAGAGAAAATAAATGCTCACAAGCTTTGTATTCACGCTCATGTGCAGTTTTTTGATTTTGTTCATCATATGCATATGTATCCCCAGCTTCTATTTCTACAACATCATGGATTAATAACATTGCGATTGTTTTAGATACATCTATTTTTTCATTGGCATATTCACTTAAAACAAGACAAGCCAAAGCAATATGCCATGCATGTTCCGCATCATTTTCCATATGTCCATCCGTACATCGTGTTTGACGCCTAATTGTTTTTTCTTTATCCATCTCTAATATAAAAGAAAGTTGTTGTTCTAATCGAGTCATATTGCTCTCCTTCAAAAAAAGATTTTCAGACCTGAAAATCCGAAAATCTTTTTATTTCTTTTTCTTTTTCTTTGATTTTTTCTGTTTCTTGCTTCCAGAATGTTTACTCATTCCTTGCATTCCACCACCACGTTGCATATTTTGTAATGCATTCATGTTTGGCATACCATTTTTCATTAATTTAGACATTGTTTGCATTTGTTCCAATTGTCCAATTAACTTATTAACATCCATAACTTTTACACCCGCACCTTTAGCAATACGATTTTTACGACTTGCCTTTAAGCAACTAGGGTTTTCTCTTTCATATGGAGTCATAGATTGAATAATAGCACGTGATTTTCTTAAATTTTGGTTCATGACTTCATCATCAACATTACGAGCCATTTTCCCAAGACCTGGAATCATATTTAACATTTTTTGCATAGATCCCATTTTTCCAATTTCATCGTATTGGCTAAGTAAATCATTAAAATCAAATTTACCTTCCATCAAATTACGAGCTGTTTTCTTTTGAACTTCCATGTCCAACTTATCTTCAGCTTGTTCAACGAGTGAAATAACATCACCCATTCCTAAAATACGATTAGCCATTCGATCAGGGTGGAACGCTTCTAAATCATCAACTTTTTCACCGTTAGATACGAATAAAACCGGAACATTTGTGATAGAACGTACGGATAAAAGACCACCACCACGAGCATCTCCATCCATCTTAGTAACGATTAAGCCAGTAATAGATAATTTTTCATTAAATTCTTTTGCGACCGTAACAATATCTTGCCCTGTCATTGCATCAACTGTTAATAAGATATCATCTGGTTGAACATATGACTTCATGTCTTTCAATTCATTCATCAAGTCTTCATCAATATGTAAACGACCAGCTGTATCAAAAATCACTAAATCTTTTTGGCGATCTCTAGCATATGCCATTGCCTTTTTAGCTGTTTCTAAAGCGCTGACTTCCGTTCCTAAGCTAAAAACTTCAATGTCAATATCATGTCCTAATGTTTTTAATTGTTCAATAGCAGCAGGACGAATAACGTCACAAGCAACCAATAAAACACGTTTTGCTAATTTTTCTTTGCAATATTTTGCAATTTTTGCTGATGCAGTTGTTTTACCAGTACCTTGTAAACCAACCATCATAACAGTTGTAATACCAGTCTTCTTAAAATTAATATGAGCGTCTTCTTGTCCTAATAATTCTTGAAGTTCATCACGTACAACTTTAACAACCATTTGTCCAGGATTCAAAGAATCCATAACTTCCTGACCCATGGCTTTTTCTTTTACATTTTCAATAAAATTCTTAACAACTGTATAATTAACATCCGCTTCTAATAATGACATACGAACTTCTTTCAGCATGTCATTCATATTTTTTTCTGTTAATTTACCTTGTCCAGATATATTTTTAAACGCTTTTGATAAGCGATCACTTAACGATTCAAATGCCATAATTTCACCTCTTGTCTAGTTTATCGAATTTTAAATAAAATTACAATGAAATACTATTCAACAAACAATTTGTTTAACACTTTTTTTAATATAAAATCAAAAATAAAAACAATAATTAAAATCCATAGTGTATAAGCCATCACTTTATTTAATTCAAAATTAACACGATAAAATTGAATTTGTCTTCCTAATCCAATTTGAACAGAAGATAAAATTTCAGCCATTATTCCTACTTTAAACCCAAGTGAACTACACGAAAGTAAAGACGAATAGATGCTCGGTTTAAGTAATGGTAAATAAACTTTTTTTACTAAATAAATAAATGGCTTATGATATATAAATAAAACATCATGCCAGGTTTGTTGTATATCAAGTAATGCGTGATACATATTTTCAAATACAATAGGAAACAACAACAAGAATGATACTAAAAATACAGAAACTTCCCGTGAAACCCAAAACAACAACAAAATAATAATCGTAACATTGGGTAAACAACGAATAATTAAAGTAAACTTTGATAAAATGTCTGCAATTGATGGAAAACGTATTGATGCAAAGGCACATATACATCCGAATAAAAACGAAATAAACAAACTTATTAGTACACGAATAAGAGAATAAAACGTTGATATGTAAAATGTTTTTTGTTGAAATAATAGAAAAAATTCTTTTAAAACATTAATTGGACTTGGCAATATATACGGATTATTAATGTAAAGCGCAGCAAACATCCAAATAAAGAATACAAACAACAAAAAAAGAATCCATGAACTACTTTTTTTCATGATTTGTAACCTCTGTTTAAACCAATCAACTTATTTTGTAAAAAAGAATCTTGTGAATCTTGTTGCTCAATAAACAAAGTTAAATAATGAATGGCAGATGTTCTATCATTAAAATATTCAAAGTGGAGATAATAAAAATAATTTTTATGTTCCATCAAATCAAATTCTGTCATGAATCGGTCAATGTAAGCTAATGAATCAAATTCAGATATTTCATAAGCAATACTAAATAAATTGTCATCATCTAATGCACGAATAAAATAATCATAAGCATCATCAAATAATGATAACTGTTTAAAACAATAAGCACATTGAAAATAGATTTTTTTATCGTCATGTTCCATTAAATAATCTTCAAAGGCATCGATTGCTTGTTTATATTCATCTAATTTTAAATGACAATATCCTTTTATCTGTATCATTCGATCTAAATTAGAATCAGGTTGAGTAAAATCCACATAGTCTAAATAATTGAGAGCATCCTGGTAACGAGATAAATAAACACAGGCATCGCTAAGACGTTCATAAACGAACACGTTATTTAATTCTTCTTTAACTGGATCTAATAAAGTAATAACTTCTTCATAATTGCCATTCATAAATAAACAATCCGATTGTGAAAGATAATAAAAGTCATCTTTCCCATAGTTATTTTGATATGAACTAACAAATTCAATTGCCTGATCGATTTCATGATTTTGAAGTAAATTTATGATGTATGTTTGTAATTGTTCTTGTTTCATAGTGTTTAAAGTATAACATAAAAAAAAAGGATCCGGCAACGTGCTATGTTCGCAGGGGCAAGCCCAACTATTTTCGCCGCTGAAGTGCTTAACTTCTGAGTTCGGAATGTGTTCAGGTGTTTCCACTTCGCTATCGCCACCGGGTCCTTCGAGATCTTTCG
>JAQYFP010000019.1 GCA_028723085.1 Erysipelotrichaceae bacterium
AGCCTGATAAAGGTTGTTTTCGTCATGCCATTTATTCACAATTTCAAAGATCAAATTTGATAAAGTTAACGTATAATCAATAAAAATATATTTTCAAACTTTTTCATAAATTCTATTGATTTTTATATAGTTAGCTTTCCAACAATTTAAAGTATACTTTAAATTGTTTTGATTTTCAAACAAATTAAAACTCATGAATCCATTTTCCTTGCATAAGGCGAATAAGAAAAATGATTCCTCTAAAACATAATTCCAAACACATTGCCATCCATATACCATATAAGCCAAAATGAAGTGATAAAAAATATGCCAAAGGCAAACGAACACACCACATACTAATAAAATTTAATATACTTGAAATGAAAGTATCTCCAGCTCCTCTGAACACACCAGCACACACGATTGATATTCCATATAAAGGTTCAGCAAAGGCTTCAATGCGAAGTACATTAATTGCCAGAGTTTGAATTTCAATATCTTTTGTCATAAAACCAATCATTTCTGGCGCAAAATAAAACATGAAGATTCCTGAACAAGCCATAACAATGGCTGCTAGTGATGTAATCAAGTATGACAGTGATTTTGTTGTTTTCCTTCTTTTAGCACCAATACTTTGTCCAATAATTGTTGTAGCCGCTTGTCCAATTCCATATCCTGGCATATAACACAAACTTTCTGCTGTTACCGCAAAAGAGTGAGCAGCAACCGCAACGGTTCCTAATGGAGCTACGATTCTTGTAAATAAGATATAAGACATTGAAGTAATGGTACTTTCAACAGTGACCGGAACACCTATTTTTAAGGTGTTTTTTAATATCATTGGCTCTAAGTGAATAGGCTCTTTTCCTTTAAGTAATTCTGATTTTTTAAAAATATAATACATTTGACAAATCATCGAAAAAACAATAGAAGTACCTGTTGCCAAAGCAGCACCAGTCACTCCTAAATTTAATCCTATAGGAAAAATGAAGAAATAATTTAAAACAACGTCTAAAACACACATTAAAACATTAAAAACACTTGGTATTTTCATATTTCCACTTGCCTGCAATGACACACTTGCCATCGCATTCAAACAGTGAAATGGAATAAAAAAAGAATAAACTCGTAAGTAATTCGTGGCTTGAGAAACAATTTCAGCATCTCCTTTTAGCCATATCGGAATATAAGGACTCAATACAATCCCAAAGAAACACAAAACGAAACTCAAGATTAGACACGCAATAAATCCTTGTTTCATAATATTACGCGTTTTACTTTTTTCATTAGCTCCAATACTTTGTGCCATTTGCACTGTAAAGCCTGCATTAAAAGAAGAAGATAACCCTGTTAAAAGCCATATTGTACTTGAAACCAATCCAATTGATGCCGATTCATTGGCACCTAAATGACCTACCATAGCCGTATCAATATACTGCATAGCGGTTGTTGAGATTTGTGCACAAATAGAAGGTAAACTCAATTGTGTAATTAATAAAATACGATTTTTTAATGATAAAGGTCGGCCTTCTATCAAATCCAAAAGTAAACTATTTCTCATATAATTTCTTTGCTTTATCTACATAGTTGATGGCATTCATTTTATTAGCTTCAACTTGTGAATCACTTACCTTTTTTATCACTTTTCCAGGTACACCTACTACAATACTATTATCTTCAACAATCATTCCTTCATGAATTAAGGCATTGGCTCCAATAATACAATTCTTTCCAATTTTACATCCATTCAATAAAGTCGCATTCATACCAATGACAGTATTATCCATAATCGTACAACCATGTATAATGGCGCCATGTCCTATGGTTACTCCATTTCCTATTTTAACTGGGAAACCAGGATCACAATGAATAATGGCATTATCTTGTACGTTGGAATTTTGACCAACAACGATTTTATCTTCATCTGCTCGTAACACTGCCCCATACCATATACTAGCTTCTTTTTGTACTTCGACATCGCCAATTAACACTGATGGCTCTAAAACATACCCTTCTATTTTAGGCTTTTTTCCATTAAATTCTTTTATCATCTTTTCCTCCTGGAATAAAACTATCAAATATCATGCATTCATAATTTACTTTGGATTCATTATATTGTTCTTGTGATTTAATTGTCCAGGCAACTCTTTTAAATTTATATAATTTATTCATTAAACGATAACTAAAAAACGAAGAACAACGAACATCAAAAGCTATAAAATCAGGACGCGTAAAACCATTCAACAAGAAATTTGTTAAAACAAAGGCCAATGGTTTATTCATTTTTTCATTTTGATAATGATTTTCAGATAATTGTCCTCGAATGATGTCATTACGATTTTTCCGTAGCCATAAAACAACACCTGGATGAAAGGATTCAATAACATAGTCACCACTATATTGATCCATTCGTTCACATACTTTTTTTACTGTTTCAATTGGTTTTCCTTCTGCTTTAATTTCAATAATCAAAGGTACTTTTCCATTGATAACATCTAATACATCATCAAATAAAGGAATCTTTTCATTTGATTTCTTTAATGAATATTTTTGACATTCATCGTAGCTCATTTCAAATAACTGACAATCCACATGACACATTCTTTTCAAAGAAGCATCATGAAACACAACTAGTTTTCCATCTGTTGTCATTTGTACATCTAACTCAATACCAAAACCATGTTCCACTGCTCTATGGAAAGCCGGCAAAGAATTTTCTGGATAATTTGTTTTGTTGTCAAACAAGCCGCGATGCGCATAATCATAAGATTCTAAATTTTCCCATTTTTCTTTAAAGCGAATGGAATTGGGTTTAATTGCCCATAAATACAATAAAACTAAAACAATTAATAAAACAACTATAAACATTATTTCCCTTCTATCTCTTTTTGAATTAAACTCGCATAAGCTTTTGAACCTTCTTCATTAGGGTGAATACCATCACTAGATAAATATTCAGGATGAGAGCTTGCCACAGTATACCAATCAATAATTTTTAAATTACTATATTTTTGTGCTAATTCATTTAAATACGCATTATTACTATCTTGCCAAGATAAAGTTGGACAATAGTTATTTACCCAATAAACTGTGCGATCTCCCAAGTAACTCATTAACTCTTCTGCTAGAAAATCATAAATAACACCATTCGTTCCCATGCAAACAATAACCGTATCTTTTAATTGACCATTGGCTTCAATGGTTTGTAAAGCTGTCTTTTCTTCTCCCATATGACGAGAAACAACAGCATCAATAACACAATCCGGATACATTTCTTTTATTTCATCATAGCACCCTAATAAAATAGAATCTCCTACAAATACTAAATTAGAAGTCGATACTTTATCTTGATTGTCTTGTTCCATCTTCTTAGTATTTTCTTCCATTTCTTGTTTCAAAGATTCAATGTCTTCTTTTTTATCTTTAGCTTGTACTAAACCAAAAGATCCTACACATAACGAAACAGCCAAGATTCCATTTGCGACCACCTTTTTCTTAACATTCAACAACACATGAAGAGCTATCGCAAGCACAAACACAATGAATACTTGTACAATAGGATAATCAAAGTGAAGATAGTTACAAATAAATAAAACAGGATATTGCCATAAATATATTTCATAACTAATCGTTCCAATATATTTTAATGGCTTCCATTCTAAAATACGTCCAATCCCAAAAGAAGGATAAATTGTCATCACAAGCATAACGACAAACAATAACGTAATTAGAAGCATTCCTCCTCTATACAACATTGTATTGTTTCCATCCACAAAAATAAAAATCAAAATAGAAACAAGTAGACAAAGTCCAAA
>JAQYFP010000020.1 GCA_028723085.1 Erysipelotrichaceae bacterium
CGAAATTTCGTTTGGTATTTGTTGATTAGCTGGATAATCATGATTGGTTATCCTTTTTTTTAATGTTTCGTATATTGATAAATATTTTGATCCCATAAGCATTTCCTTTGTTCTGTATTTGTCTATGTCTATATATTATATCTATTTGTCTAAAAATATCAAATATGTTTACAAAAAAATATTTAAGAATATGTAAAAATAAGTAAATGCATATTTTATATTATTAAAAATATGTATAAATATATAAATATGTCTAGACAAATGAAAAATTAAGGTATACAATACAGACATAAGAAGAAAGGAGAAGAGAAATGGAAAAATTCGTAGAATTTCCAGAAAACTTTTTGTGGGGAGCTGCTTCAAGTGGACCTCAAACAGAAGGTAATTATGGAAAGGCACATGAAAATGTAATGGACCGATGGTTTCATACCAAACCAGAAGATTTCTTTGATCAAGTTGGACCTGATATTGCCAGTAATTTCTATCATACTTATCCAGAAGATTTCGTATTGATGAAAAAAATTGGCTTCAATTCATTTAGAACTTCAATTCAATGGTCACGATTAATTAAAGATTTCGAAACTGGCGAGGTTGATCCTGATGGTGCTAAGTTTTATCAATCTATTATTGATGAAGCGAAGAAAAACAATATTACTTTAATTTTAAACTTACATCACTTTGATTTACCTGCAGAATTATTAGATGAATATGGAGGATGGGAAAGTAAACATGTTGTTGATTAGTTTGTGAAATTCGCAAAAGCATGTTTCGAATTGTATGGAAACCAGATTGAATATTGGACTACATTTAATGAACCAATGGTAATTCCAGAAGCTGGTTATTTATATGGATTCCATTATCCAAACTACAAAGGAAAAGGAAAGGAAGCAATGCAAGTGATTTATAATATAAATCTTGCAAGTGCGAAAGTTATTTCTTTGTATCGTTCTATGAATTTAAAAGGAAAAATTGGAATTATCTTAAACTTAACTCCAGCATATCCTCGAAGCAATTCTCAAGAAGATTTAGATGCAAGTGAATTCACTGAAAATTTATTTAATCGATCATTCTTAGAACCAGCCATTAAAGGAGAGTTTCCTAAGAAGTTAGTTGAAGTTCTTGATAAAGATGGTGTTCTATGGGAGTCTTCACAAGCAGAATTGGATTTAATTAAAAAATCAATGGTTGATTATCTAGGAGTTAATTACTATCATCCAAAACGTGTTAAAGCACAAGATCATCCAGAACAATTTAAAGAACCATGGATGCCAGATCAATATTTTGAAGAATATGAAATGCCAAATTGTCGAATGAATAAATACCGTGGATGGGAAATTTATCCAAAAGCTATTTATGATATTGCGATGGATATTAAAAATAATTATGGAAACATTCCTTGGTATATATCAGAAAATGGTATGGGCGTTGAAGGTGAACAAAGATTTGCTCAAGTTGATGGTTTTATTGAAGATGATTATCGTATTGATTTCTACAAAGAACATCTTGCTTGGCTTCAAAAAGCAATTAAAGAAGGAAGTAATTGTTTTGGATATCATGCTTGGACAGCATTTGATTGCTGGTCTTGGAATAATGCTTATAAGAATCGATATGGATTCATTGCTGTTGATTTAAAAACACAACAAAGAAAAATTAAAAAATCAGGTTACTGGTATTTAGATTTAACTAAAAATAATGGTTTTGTCTATGATTTAGAACAGAAAGTGGAATAGGTAAATAATATGTCATTAGAAAATTCAAAATTTGTAGAAAAGTTTACAATGTTTGCGGCTAAGTTGGGAAATCAAATTCATCTTCGTTCTTTACGAGATGCATTTGCCACAATGATGCCATTATATATCTTAGCTGGTTTAGCTGTATTGTTAAATAATACTGTATTTACATGGATCTTTTCAGGAGATACATTAACAGCAGTTCAATATTGGGGTACTGTTATTACTAATGCAACATTGAATGTATCGGGATTGTTGATTGCAGGTGCTATCGGATATTGCTTAGCTACTAACCGTGAATTTGAAAACCCTATGGCTGCGGCTTTAATTTCAATGGCTTGTTTAGTTGCTATGATGCCAAACACAGTAGAAGTTATTGCCAATGGAGCGAGTGAAGCAGTTAGTGTTTCTGGAGTATTACCATTTGCAAATTTAAGAACGGGTGCAATGTTTGCGGGTGTAATTATTGCTCTATTCGCAACAGAAATGTTTATTAAAGTATCTCATGTTAAAAAGCTTCAAGTAAACTTAGGTGATAATGTTCCTCCTGCAGTTGGAAGAGAGTGTAATATAAACCGTGTAAGTTGAGAGCGTACGGCTCAACTTCACGGTTTTTATTATTATCTATGTTATGATATAGGAGAAAAAAGGAAATGAATGAAATGGCAAGAAAAAAAAGAGACCCTAAGGCTGTGGCACTTGCCCAGGCTATTATTGATACTTATAAACCTAAGTCAGTTGAAGACATGAATGATGCACTCAAGGATATTTTTGGACCGATGTTTGAAGCAATGTTAAAAGGTGAAATGGAT
>JAQYFP010000021.1 GCA_028723085.1 Erysipelotrichaceae bacterium
CCACTACTATTATACCATTTTAAGCATAATAAAAGGCAGAAAGCTCGTCATTTTCTTGGGTCAACGGAGTCACTTTCTGCCACAACAATAATATCAGAATTTAAAAAGACTGTCGACCACTTTGTCAACAGTCTGAAAGGAGCCAAGCTCCTTAATCATAACTACGAACAGGTACAACAATCATTAATGCCGAATCATCATCTGGATTACTGATTTTGATTGGTTTCATTAATCCCGCAAATTCTAATTTAACTTTATCTCCACTTAAAGCGCGAATTGCTTCTAACATATATGTTCCATTACAAGATAAACGAATCGGTTCTCCTGTATATTCACAAGTCGATAAAATTTCATCAGAGTTACCAATTTCAGTTGAACTTGTTTTAATGTGTGTTTCACTTTCAGAACATTCTAATTTAATTAAATGAATTTTTTCATTACGAATAAAGTTTGTGCGATCAATAACACTTGCCATTTCATGACTTGAAACACACATAGAAGAAATTTGTGTTGTTGGGATAATACGATCAATATCAGGGAAAATACCATCAATTAAACGAGATTGAATAACTGTTTGATTGAATACAAATTGAATTTTCTTTGAATCAATGTATAAATCAACATATTCATCTGAATCTGATAAAGATTTAACTACCTCAGATAATGATTTATTAGGAATTGTGATATTAAAATTATAATTTCCATTTATTTCAACTGTTTTACGAGCTAAACGATAAGAATCCGTTCCTGAACAAGATAAAATATTTCCATTTGTTTTAAAGTTAACTCCATTTAATACAGGACGCGTATCTTTATCTGAACAAGCAAATGCAGTTTGAGAATAAATTTGTTTTAATTCTTCACTCTTTAAACAAATCTTAGTTCCTGGAATAGAGAAATCAATGTTTGGATATTCATTAGATTCAATTCCATTTAAGTTGAATTTACCTTTATTATTTGAAATACAAACTTTTGTTAAGTCAATTAAATCAAATTGTAAAGACTGTGAATCTAATTTACGAACAATTTCTAATAAATATTTAGATTCAATAATAATAGAACCCGTTGAATCAATTTTTAATTCATTTTCTTCATTAGGAACAATTGTAGAACGAATTGAAATATTAGAATCACTTCCTGTTAAAATAATACGATTATCTTCTACTTTAATACAAATACCAGATAAAGCTGGTAAAGGTGAAAACACGCTAATTGATCGTGAAACAATGTTTAATTTATCTAAAAAGAATTTACGATTAATTGAAAATTTCATATTTTATTTACCTCCTAGTATATATAGTAACAATAATAAGGGCGTGGAAATGGTGGATAATTTCCACTTTTTCTTTAATATTAAATAAAAATCATCATTTTTTGACTGTGGAAAACTAGTGGAAAGCTGTTGATTACTGACTAGTCAACATAGCTTTTACTTTCTCTACAGCTAATTTGAAGGCAGGATCTGTCTCCATTTTCTGACAAGCTCGTTCATAAGAACTTAAGATGGTAGTGTGATCTCGATTTCCAAGTTCTTGCCCAATGGCAACATATGCCTTATGTAACATTTCACGACATAAATAAACGAAAACCTGACGAGCATTCATAATATTTTTTTGTCTTGATTTACCTTCTATATCTTTATACGTAAAACCATAAAAACTAATAACAGCCTTCTTAATTTGTTTCATTGTCAGTTCATTTTGATTTAGAATAACAGGCTCTTTCATTAATATACGTTGCGCAAATTCCAAATCAATGACATCTGGGTGTTCAATAATGGCATTAAATAATAATTTATTTAAACTTCCTTCCAAATTACGAACATCATCTGAGAATTTACTTGCCAAATAGTCTAAAACATCTTCTTGAACTAGAACAGTATCTTCTGATTTTTCTAATTTCTTTTGAAGAATTGCTTTACTTGTATCAAATTCTGGTTTGGAAATATTTGTGACTAAACCAGAAGAAAAACGAGAAACTAAACGATCTTGAATCCCTTTTAATTCATTTGGATGCATGTCACTTGTCATAACAATTTGAGCGTTATGTGAAATTAATTGATTGTAAACAGAGAAGAACACTTCTTGTGAACTTGATTGGTTTAAGTTCTGTACATCATCAATTAAAAAATAATCATAACTAGCTAATTGTTCTTTGACTTGCTCTACGGCATTTCCATAAACATTTTTAGTACGCATCGCATCTAATAGAATTTTAACTAGATCTCCAGCATAGGCATAGAATACCTTTACTTCAGGGCGTTCTTTCTTTAAAAAATTACCAATGGCGTGTAATAAATGGGTTTTTCCTAGACCTGGGTTCCCATAAATCATAATTGGATTAAAAATATGTTTCTTTTGTGTACAACAAGATAAACAAGCTGCATATGCTTCCTGGTTACAATAACCTTGTACAAAGTTTTCGAATGTATAGTTTTCATCAAAAGGTGTTTGTTCAATTTTGATGGCTTTAACACTAGGTTGTGTTTGCGGAATAATTGAATCCGCTTCTTTTCTATCGACTAATAAAATAGCAAGAGTAGAACCATATAATTCTGATAAAGTAGCTTCAAATAATTCTTTATTATCTGACACAACTTTATTGGTAACCGTTGATCCATAACTAACATAAGCAGTTGAATTATCATCATTAATATTTACTAATTCTGTTTTATTGACAATCCATGTATTGAAAACTTCACCTTTAAAAAAATGGGCATCTTCAATGGATTTTAAAACATTCTTCCATAATTCTTGATAAGACGTCATTTTATACCTTCTTTTCTGTCGCATTTATTATACACGAAAGAAAAAAAAATAGAATTGGATTCGGGCAAAAATCGACTTTTCCACAGAGTTTTCCACTTTTCCACATTTTAAATTGTGGAGTTTATTAACCACGTTGTGGAAAACTTGATTGATTGTGGAAAACCTATGTGGAAAACTACCACTTTTCCACTAAGTTACACCTTCGAATCTTCTTTAATATTAGAAATTATTTTGACTTTTCCACTGTAAAACTAAAATTATAAAAAAATAGGAGATTTTCGTGTGGAAAAGAGTGTTTTTTCCTGGGGAAAATTAATTTTTTTTGCTTTTTTATAGAAAATGAATACAATGGAAATGGGGAAAACTAATATGTATCAATTTAAAATTAATGTAGAAAAAGAAGAATTCAATCAATTTGTGGAAAACCATGAATACTGTAATTTATTACAGAGTTATCAATGGGCAAATATAAAACAATACTGGGATCACTATCACACAGGTGTATATGAAGATGGGAAGTTAGTAGGAGTTGGTTTGGTTTTAATTAAAGAACTGCCAATGAAGTTCACTATGTTCTATATTCCAAGAGGACCTATTCTAGATTATAAAAATCAAGAACTATTATCTTTTTATTTTAATGAATTAAAGAAAGTAGCTAAAAAGCGGCATTGTTTATTTATTAAATTTGATCCGGCTATTCATATTAATGACTATAAATCAAAGAATCAAAATAAAAATTATTATAAAGATACACAATATTATTTAGATAGCTTTAAAAAATTAGGTGCTAAACACCATGGTTATACAATGTATATAGAAGATACTATTCAACCACGTTTCCAATCTAATGTTTATGCATGTGAAAATATTGAAGAAAATCTTCCTAAGCATACAAAACGATTAATCAAAGACGCAGATAGAAGAAATGTGAAAATTATTCATGGTCAAAAAGAATTAATTGATGAGTTTTCAAGATTAGTAGAGTTAACAGAACAAAGAAAAAATGTATCACTTCGTAATAAAGAATACTTCACTTTATTAATGAATGAATATCCAGAAGGTGGAGTTATCTTTTTAGCACAGTGTAATTTATATCAATTATCTAAGGAAGCTCATGCCAAAGAAGAAGAATTATTGAAAGAAATTCAAGAAACTCCAGAAAATGCGAAGAAAAAACTTAGAAGATTGAATGATCAATTAAATTCGGCTCAAAAAGATATTAAAGAATTCGATGAAATGTTAGATGAATTTGGACATGAAGATAAAGAAATATCGATTGCGGGTATTTTAAGTGTTCAATTCGGTAATACATGTGAAATGTTATATGCTGGAATGGATGAGCGTTTTAAAAAGTTTATGCCACAATATAAAGAATACGTTGAAAACTTTAAATGGGCTTTTGATAGAGAATGTATTTATAGTAATATGGGTGGAGTCGAAGGAACTTTAGATGATGGTCTAACAAAGTTTAAAGATAACTTTGATCCAACGATAAATGAATTCATTGGTGAATTTGATTTACCTGTTAATAAATTATTGTTCAAACCTAGCTTATGGGCATACGAAAAAATGAAAAAAAGAATAAAAAGTTAGTATTTTTCTTATTGACATTAAAAACGACATATTGCTATAATGTACGAGCAATCTTATTTGAAAATTTATAAAGAGACTGAGGGGTGTAATAAAAATGAAAAGAACATATCAGCCAAGTAAGAGAAAACACCAAAGAACTCATGGTTTCCGTGCTCGTATGGCAACTGTTGGTGGACGTAAAGTGCTTTCTAGAAGAAGAGCTAAAGGTAGAAAGGTATTATCCGCATAGAAATCACCTGATGGTGATTTTTTTGTAGTGATAGGAGGATTTTCATGAAAAAAGAATATCGAATTTGTAAAAATTATGAATTTTCTTCTATTATCCACAAACAAAATCTTGTAAAATCGTCATCTTTTGTTTGTTATTATTTACCAAAAAAAGAACAACATAACCGAATTGGAATTAGCGTAAGCAAAAAATTAGGAAATGCTGTATGTCGAAACAAAATTAAAAGACAAGTTCGAAGCATGGTTGATCTTGTCTTCGATTTTGAAGAAGCATTTGATGTAGTAATCATTGTTAGACCTGTGTATAAGAAAAAAACATTTGGTGAAAATTGTAATGAATTAAAAGAAAATCGAGAAAAGATGAAACGAAAATGTAAAGAAAAAAGAGGTTAATGATGAAAAAATTTTTACAAAGTAAAGCAAAAATTTTAATGGTCTGCTTGTTTGTAGTTCTAACATGTACAGCTTGTTCAAATCCTCGTGGTACAGACGGAAAAACAAAAGTTGATGAGATCATCGCAATCGAAGAAACACAAGTAGAAAGAGGAAAAGTTAGTATCGAAGGTTCTGAAAAAGAAAAAGAATATAAAAAATTAAAAGATACTGATTTAATTACTATTGAAGCTACATCATTTAAAGATGCTGTTTCAAAAGGTTGGTTTGAAGGAATTATCGTTTGGCCAATTGCTCAATTATTAAACTTCGTAGCTGTAAATACAGATGCCGGAATTGGAATTATCGCAACTACTGTATTAATTCAATTAATTCTATTTGTATTTACTCGTAAATCACAAATGTCTTCACAAAGAATGCAAGAAATTCAACCTGAATTACAACGTATTCAAAATAAATACGCTGATAAAACAGATGATGCTTCTAAGATGAAGATGTATCAAGAAACACAAAATTTATATGATAAATATGACATTCATCCATTTGGAACAATGTTAGTAACATTTATCCAATTCCCAATCATGATTGGTATGTATTATGCAACTATGCGTGCAATTTCAGTAGTTGATGGATCATTCTTAGGAATGGATTTATCTGGTACTGTATTACAAGGATTCAAAAATGTTCAAATCGGATACATTGTTATTTATATTTTAATGATTGTATGTCAATTTATTTCTATGAAACTTCCAATGTGGTTGAAGAAATATCAAGATAAAAAAGACCATGTTAAAGTTAAAAAATATGCTGAAGCTGAACAAAAAGCTGCAGATCCAACACAAATGACTATGTATATGTCAATTGTCATGATTGCTGTATTATACATTTCATGGCCAATTGCGATGTCATTCTATTGGGCTGTTTCATCTATGTATCGTATTTGTCAAACACTTGTATTACATTTTGTAATGAGAAAAGAAGGTAAAAAATAATGAGTTTTCAAAAGTTTACTGGAAAAACTCTAGAAGAAGCAATTGCTAATGCCGCAAATACGAAAAATGTAACACCTGAAGAAATTACTTACAATATTCTAGAAGAAAAAAATGGTTTTCTAGGAATTGGTAGAAGTGTTGAAATTGAAGCTTATTGCGAAGCGGATGTAGAAGCTTTCATTAAAAAATACATCGAAAACTATTTCAATAATGCCAAAATGGATGGAACAGTAGAAATCACAAATGAAAATGGATTCTATAAAGTATTAGTTAATACATCTAACAATGCGGTATTAATTGGAAAAGGTGGAAAAACACTTCAAGCATTTAATCGATTAGTCAAAGCAGCGGCAAGCGCTGAATTCAAAAAAAGAGTTGGATTATTAATTGATGTTAATGGTTATAAAGAAGATCGTTATGAAAAAATTTGTAAAATGGCAATTCGTGTTGCCAAAGATGTTCGTCGTACAAAAGTAAATGCTGTTTTAGATCCTATGCCAGCTGATGAACGTAAAGCAATTCATAATGCTTTATCAGGAATGAAAAACATTTCTACACAATCAGAAGGTGAAGGAGAAGGACGTCGTCTTAAAATCTTATATACACCAGAAAATAATGAAGAATAACGGGATCTTCCCGTTATTTTTTTACAGTGAGGGACATATGAAAATAATTATTGGTTTAGGAAATCCAGGAAAAGATTATGAAAATACGCGTCATAATGCGGGTTTTATGGTCATGGATGAAATCGCAAAAAAATGTAATTTGGAATTTAATAAAGAAAAATTTGATGCTTATTTCGCAAAAGGAAAAATTAAAGGAGAAGATGTTGTATTATTGAAGCCAACAACTTATATGAATAACAGTGGCTTTGCGCTTCGTGCATGTCTTGATTTTTATAAAGAAACAATGGACAATGTATTAGTTATTTATGATGATAAGGATTTACCAGTTGGAAAGATTCGTCTTCGTCAACAAGGAAGTGCAGGCGGACACAATGGTATTAAAAGTATCATGAATTGTACACAAAATCAGACTTTTGATCGTATTCGCGTAGGAATTGGAAAAGATGATCGTATTCCTATTATTCAATGGGTTTTATCTAAATTTAGAAAAGAAGAACAAGAGGATCTTCAAAAAGCAATCACTCAAGCAAGCGAAGCTGCTTATTATGCCATTGATCATTCATTTGATAAAGTCATGAATCAATACAACAAGAAATAATATGAAAGAAGATATTTTAAAATTATTTGATGACAACATTGTAGTCAAACAAATTCTAAAACAAGAAGACAATGTTGGAAATTTAACACTGATGGAAGAAGCTATGCTTGTTGTGAACGCCTTCCATCAAGATCATCAAACAAGAATTATTGTAAAAGAGAATCGCTATCAAGCGCAGCAACTTTATAATCGAATGTCCTTACTCGATGAAAATGTGCTGCTTTTTGTCATGGAAGAAAGTTTACGTGTGCAATCCATTGCTTCATCTCCAGAAGATAAAAACCAAATGATTTATGGATTAACACAATTAATTCAAAATAAAGAACCTAAAATTATTATTTGTAACGTAGCTAGTTATGTTCGTTATTTACCATCGGTTTCTTATTTTAAAGAAAATTGTATTGAATGTCGTGTAAATCAAGAACTAGATATGCGTAGTCTAAAACAAAAATTGAATCGTATGGGATATGCAAAATTAAATTATGTCGATCGACCTTGTACATATGCATCACGAGGCGGAATCATCGATATCTTTACTTTGACTTATGAAAATCCGATTCGTATTGAATTTTTTGATACAGAAATTGAATCTATTCGTTTTTTTGATGTGAATACACAAAGAACCATTCAATCTATTGATTCTATTATGTTGTGCCCGGCTACGGATTTATTATTTAGTGATGAACAAATTGATGAAATTAAAGAAAAAGTATTTGTGCAATTAGAAAAAGAAAAAAAGAAATGCTTTGATGAACAAAGAGAATTATTAGTAGATTCTATTGAAAATGACATGATGCTTTTAGAGAATTATAGCACAGAACCTCATTTATATATTTATTATGCTTATACATCTAAAAGTCAATTAAATGATTATGTTGATCATGCCATTACTATTTTAAGTTCAAAAGAAGAAGTAGAACGATCATATAAGAAATTAAATCAAGAAAACATAACATTTGTTCAAGAAATGGTAGAAGATAAAAGATATTTACCTGAATATGTTTTATTTCATGATTTATATTCATTAAAAGCAATGTATTTCCATGAATTTATGGATTTTAAAAATCCTATTTCATCTGAAATATATCCAATTGAACAAGCAAATGTAAATATTGAACAAATACTAAGTACAATTGACTTTAATAATACATATTTCGCATTACCAAAAGATGAAAAAGAAAAACTATCTTGTCAATATTCATATGATTTTCACTTCATTGAACCAGTATTTTATGAAGGATTTAAGTATAAAGATATTCAAGTCTATACTAAAAAAGAATTATTTAAAGAACATTTTAAAAAGAACATATATCAAAAAACATTTAAAGAAGGACAAATCATTGAAAATGTCTTAGAACTTGAAAAAAATGACTATGTTGTTCATGAACAATATGGAATTGGGCAATACTTAGGCATTGTCACAAGAAACCAAAATGGTAAAAACTTAGATTATCTTCATATTATTTATCGTGATAATGGAGAATTATTTGTTCCTCTTTCTAAATTTAATTTAGTAAGAAAATATATTTCTCATGAAGGAGTAGGCGTTAAATTAAGTAAACTTGGAAGTAATCAGTGGCAAAAAACAAAAGAAAAAGTTAATCAGAAAATTGAAGAGATTGCGTCTCGTTTAGTTGAATTATATGCAGCGCGAAATGAAGACATTGGCTTTGCCTTTCCTAAAGATGATGCGCTACAAAGAGAATTTGAAGAAGCTTTTGATTATGAACCAACGCCAGATCAAATACAAGCAACTGAAGAAATAAAAAGAGAAATGGAAAAACCAAAGCCAATGGATCATTTATTATGTGGAGATGTTGGTTTTGGGAAAACAGAAGTTGCGATGCGTTGTGCCTATAAAGCTATCACAAGCGGAAAACAAGTTGCCTTTTTGTGTCCGACAACAATTTTATCACTACAACACTATCAAACCATTCAAAAGCGAATGGGAGCAGAAGGTGTTAATATTGCTATGGTGAATCGCTTTGTGACGGATTCTGAAATTAAAGAAATCAAAAAGGGTTTAAAAGAGGGAACCATTGATTTAGTAGTGGGAACACATAAATTATTAAATAAATCATTTAAGTTTAAAGATTTAGGTTTATTAATTATTGATGAGGAACAACGTTTTGGAGTGGAACACAAAGAAAAAATCAAGGAAATGAAAAATTCTATTGATGTATTGTCTTTATCGGCTACTCCGATTCCGCGAACTTTACAAATGTCTTTAATTGGTGTGCGTACGATATCACAATTAAATACACCACCAGCGCAAAGACATCCCGTACAAACATATGTGATTGAAAAGAAAGAAAGTGCCATTCGTGAAGTCATTCAAAGAGAATTATCACGAAATGGACAAGTCTTCTATTTACATAATCGTGTGTCTACTATATATGAAGTAGCTCGAAAACTTCAAAAAGAATTTGATGATGTTTCCATTGCGGTAATTCATGGAAAAATGGCACGTGAAGAAATTGAAACGATTATGTATGATTTTTCAATGAACAAATATCAAATTTTAGTTTGTACAACAATTATTGAAACAGGAATCGATATTGCCAATGCGAATACCATTTTAATTGAAGATGCTGATCGTTTTGGTTTATCTCAGTTATATCAAATTAGAGGACGAGTAGGCCGAAGAGAAAAAATAGCTTATTGTTACTTGATGGTTACACCTGAAAAAGAATTAACCGAAAAAGCTAGTAAGCGTCTTAAAGCCATTAAGGAGTTTACGCAATTGGGAAGTGGATATAAAGTTGCCATGCGTGATTTAACAATTCGTGGGGCTGGTGATTTATTGGGTCCGCAACAAGCTGGTTTCATTGATCAAATTGGTTTGGATTTATATCTTGAATTATTATCACAGGCTATTGCCAAGAAACAAGGAAAACCAATTGAGAAAAAAGAAATTAAATCCGCTAATATTTCCTTTAATGGTTATATTCCAGAATCGTTTACAGACAATGATGGAGATAAATTATCGTTGTATCAAGATATTCAAAAAATTAAAACAAGCGATGAATTAAGAGCGTATAAAGAACGTGTTCATGATTTATATGGAACAATACCTAGTCAAATTGAAAGTTTATTTGAACAAAAGGAATTGGATTTATTCGTAAATATTCCAGGTGTTTATTCTTTAGTTGAACAAGATAAATACTATGTTATTACGATGGACGAAGCTTGGACAAATCAATGTGATGGTGTGAAATTATTTGAAAAAATGAATGCCATTAGTAATCGCATTAATTTACGCTTAACCAATCGTAAAATTGAAATATCAGTCATCAAGAAACCAAAAACAATGTTGTATAAAGTAATTAAATTATTAGAGGAAGGTCTATGAGATTAGATAAATATTTAAAAACTGCTCGTATTTTAAAGCGAAGAGAAGCGGCTAAGGAATTAGCGCTTCAAAAAAGAATTAAAGTCAATGATCGTATTGCCAAACCGAGTACAGAACTAGAAATTGGTGATGTGATTGAAATCCAATTTGGACAACGAATTGTAGTGATTCGTGTTTTAGATATCCAAAAACAAGTTTCAAAACAAAATGCGCAGTTATTATTTGAAATAATTCGTGAAGAAAAAATTGAAGAAAATATTGAGAATGAATAATTACTAATTTTTATAATTGAAAAAATAAAAATATATAGTATTATAAACACGCTATGAATTTAAATGTACAGCTCATTGATGTGATTCAAGATGAAATTATTTTTGATGGAATCGCAAATGTTGAAAATTGTAAAAATGGATTAAAAATCGAAATGAAGAATCAATCAATAATTACTTGGAAAGTATATGCCAAAGGAATTGTGATTGAAATTGCTTCAGATTATAGAATATTGCTTCCTTTAAAGGAAAACTCATGTTCAAAGGGGCATATTGATACGGAATTTGGAACCATGGAATTGAAATGTGATACGAATTTGTATCGCATAGATGAAAATTTTATTGAAGTAAAATATAGTTTGAATCCAGATGATGATTCAAATTCATTTCATTTTAAATTAGTAGGTAAGGAGGATATATCATGGCAAGCATTGATGTTCAATTAAAACAAGCTATCCAAAAAGCAGTGCAAAACGCATTTGAAGTAAATTTAGACTGGGAAACAATTGTTGTTGAAGTACCAAAAAATAAAAACCACGGTGATTTTTCTAGTAATGTGGCTATGCAGTTAACTCGTCAATTAAAACAAAATCCAAGATTAATTGCGCAAGCTATTATTGATGCCTTTGATAGTGAATGTGTTTCTAATATTGAAATTGCAGGACCTGGGTTCTTAAATTTCACAATCAATAAAAATCAATTCACAAATGTTATTAAGGAAGTATTAGAAAAGAAAGAATTATATGGGGTACAACCTCAAAACGGAATTAAAGTAAATTTAGAATATGTTAGTGCCAATCCAACAGGTTCATTACATTTAGGACATGCCAGAGGTGCGGCTTGGGGAGATAGTTGTGCTCGTATTATGAAAAAAGCAGGTTATGATGTAACTCGTGAGTATTATGTAAATGATGCGGGAAATCAAATTACGAATTTAGCTTTATCTTTAAATGCTCGTTATCGTCAAGCTCATGGTATTGAAACAGAAATTGGAAAAGATGGATACAATGGAGCCGATGTTAAAGAAAAAGGATATGAATTAGCTAAACAATATCCAAATCAATATTTAGAACCTACTAAAGAAAATATTGAATTCTTTAAAAAAGAAGGAATTCGTTTTGAATTAGATAAAATTAAAGAACATTTGGCACAATATCGTGTTTCTTTTGATATTTGGTCAAGTGAACAAGCGATTCGTGATGATGGAAAAATGGATGCTGCTTTAAAAGTTTTAGGTGAAAAAGGATATACTTACGAATCTGAAGGAGCATTATGGTTTAAAACAACTGAATTTGGTGATGATAAAGACCGTGTTTTAAGAAAACAAGATGGATCTTATACATATTTAGTTCCTGATATTGCTTATCATAATGATAAATACCAAAGAGGATATGATGTTATTGTTGACTTCTTTGGTGCGGACCACCATGGATATATTCCACGTTTAAAAGCTTCTATGAGTGCATTAGGAAATGATCCAGATAAATTGAATGTTGATATTATTCAAATGGTTCGTTTAGTTAATGATGGTGTAGAAATGAAGATGAGTAAACGAGAAGGAAATGCGACAACAATCAATGAATTGTGCGATAGCGTTGGTGTTGATGCAGCTCGTTATTTCTTCGTTCAAAGAGCATTGGATTCTCATTTAGATTTTGATATTGAATTGGCTAAGAAAAAATCAAACGAAAATCCAGTTTATTATGCTCAATATGCACATGCCAGAATGTGTTCCATTCAAAAACAGGCACAAGATATTGAATTGGCAACGTCTTATGATTTGTTAGTGGATGAAAAAGAAATTGAATTAATGAAGACTCTACAAGAATTTAACAAAGTGATTGTGGACACCGCAAAATCTCGTCAAGTTCATAGAATGTGTCATTATATTCAAAATTTAGCGTCAAAATTCCATAGTTTCTACAATGCTTGTAAAGTTATTGATCGAGACAATTTAGAATTAAGTGCGCAAAGATTAGCTTTAGTAAAAGCCACTCAAATTGTTTTAGCAAATGCATTGGATTGCATAGGAGTTGAAGCAGTTGAATCAATGTAATTTTTTTAAGGAGTTTTATTATGAAAAAATCAATGATCGATGTCGCTCTTGATGTTTTAAAAGAGCAAAAACAACCTATGTCTTTTATTAATCTATGGACAGAAGTAAGTAAACAAATGGGATTTAATGAATCACAATTTGAAGACAATATCGCACAATTTTATACAGACTTATCAATTGATGGGCGTTTCTTCAGTATGCCTCAAAATACTTGGGATTTAAAGAGTCGTCATACTTTATCGGAAAGCGTAATGGATACAGATTCTATTTCAATTGAAGATGAAGATGATGTTGAAGAATTAGAAGAAAACGAGTAATTATCATTTTTTCTTCATTTTAGGTGTGTATTATAAAATGAAGAAAGGAGAAGGAATGTGCAATAAAGATGCGTATGCATCTTTTTTTTATGATAGAATAAGTGCGAGGTATAAAATATGTTTAAAAGTATAAAATATGTAATTAAAGAAAATTATTCAAATTTATATCGTATTTATAGTATTTCTAAATATGAATTATTAGCCGATATGCGAGATACAAAATTAGGATTGTTTTGGAACTTTGCATCTCCTGCCATTAATTTATTAACATATTGGTTTGTCTTTGGAATTGTCATGGAACGAAAAGCTGTCGATGGTATTCCCTTTTTTAATTGGATGTTAGCTGGAATGGTTGTCTGGTTTTTTGTTCGTCCTTGTATTGTCGATGGATGTAATGCGATTTTTTCGCATGCCAAAGTGATATCAAAAATGAAATTTCCTGTCAGCGTTTTACCGGCTACTGTAGTTTTAAAAGAATTATTTAATCATCTTTGTTTAATGATTGTCTTATTTGTGATTTTCATGTTTCAAGGATATACGCCTAATATTCACTGGCTAGGATTAATTTATTATTGTTTCTGTGCCATTGCCTTTAGTTTATCTGTCACAATGGTATTATCTGTTTTAAATATGATTGCTCGTGATACAAAGAAATTTGTGAGTTCTATGATGCGTTTATTATTATATTTAACACCTATTTTATGGCCATTGTCACGCTTTGATTCGATTCCTTTACTAACAACTATTATGAAAATCAATCCTATTTATTATATTGTATGCGGCTATCGCGATTGTTTCTTTTACCATCAAGGATTTTTAGCTTATCAAAATCAAGCAATTTGTTTTTGGATTATTACCATAGCTTTATTTGCGTTTGGTAGTGTATTGATGTATAAATTTAAAGCGAAGTTCTCAGATTTAATCTAAGGTGGTGAAGCTATGGAAGAATATGCAGTTATTTTTGATCACGTTTCAAAAATCTATAGTTTAAAATCAAATGACAAAAAACAAAAAGGCAAAAGATTCTATGCCCTTAAAGATATTAGTTTTAAAATTCCTAAAGGTGAAGTTGTTGGTGTTTTAGGTACAAATGGATCAGGTAAATCAACGATGTCTATTATTTTATCGGGTATTTCGCAACCAGAACAAGGAACGATTACCGTTAATGGACAACAAGCATTGATTGCCATCAACACAGGTTTAAATCCTCAATTAACGGGATTAGAAAACATCGAATTAAAAGGGGCTTTACTTGGTTTACGGAAAAAAGAAGTACAAAAAATTATTGATGGTGTTATTGAATTTGCCGAATTAGGTGATTTCTTATATCAACCCGTTAAGAAATATTCATCAGGAATGAAATCACGACTAGGTTTTTCAATTAACTTAGCTTTAGACCCTGATATTATGATTGTCGATGAAGCTTTATCGGTTGGAGATAAACGCTTTGCGCAAAAGTGTATTGATAAAATGACAGAATTAAAAAATAGTGGAAAAACCATTATTTTCATTTCCCATTCACTTCCACAAGTTGTTTCTTTTTGTGATACGGCAATTTGGCTTGAAGGTGGTATGTTGAAAGAATACGGTGACATTAATGTGGTAGCGGATCACTATGACAAGTATGTTAAAGAATTAAGTGCACTTTCGAAAAAGGAACAAAAGAAAATTTTAAATAAAAAATTTGAAGAAAGAATTATTAAAGAAGAAAAGAAAGAATCGTTTATTAATCGATTATTTGAAAGGTAGGATTTTATGAAAACAGTAATAACATATGGTACTTTTGATTTATTTCACATTGGACATTTAAATCTTTTAAAAAGAGCAAAAGAATTAGGAGATTATTTAATTGTAGCTGTGAGTTCAGATGATTTTAATGCTTTAAAAGGAAAGAAATGTAAAATTAAAGACACAGATCGTATGGCAATTGTTGAAGCTATTAAATATGTTGATAAAGTGATTCCAGAAACAAGTTGGGAACAAAAAATTGAGGATGTTAAAAAATATAATGTCGATGTATTTGTGATGGGAGATGACTGGAAAGGAAAATTTGATTTTCTAAAAGATTATTGTGAAGTTGTTTATCTTCCAAGAACAGAAGGAATTAGTACAACCCAATTGAAAGAAGAATTGAAACAATAGGAGGCTTTATATGTTATTAAGTATCGTTGTTCCTTTTTATAAATATAAAAACTATTTAAATGAGTGTCTAGACTCTCTTTTAAATAGTTCTTTTCATGATTTTGAAACGATTTTAGTGTTAGATCACAATGAAGAAAACATTGATGATTTACTTCAAACATATTCTTCATTAAATATTCGTGTGATTCATAATGAAAAACACGGTGTTGCGAGTTCTCGAAATGCGGGTATTAAAGCTGCTAAAGGAAATTATATTTACTTTTTAGATAGTGATGACTATGTATTAAAAGATACTTTATATTTATTATCAAAATGTATTACAAATCAAGACATTGTATATGGACAAGTAAATAATACTTGGAACAATATGGCAAATTACTTAGAAAAACAAGCTAAGAAATTAGAAAATCTTGATGACGAAGAAGTTGAAATGAAAGAAATGGAATCGCAACAAAAAATTCAAGATTTCATTAGTCAATATAATCAACCTGAATCCACTTTATTGGCGTATTATCATATGTTCAAAAAGAAAAGAGGTTCTAATAATATAACTGTTCTATCTCATGCGTATTCAAGAACGTTCTTATTAGAAAACAACATTGAATTTAATGAAAGTTTGACATATTATAGTGATTTTCCATTTATTATTGAATGTTTATCAAAAGCGAAAACATTTAATGGATGTTTAGATGCGATTTATGTTAAGAGAAGACACAATGATCCTATTAACTATCCAGCACTTAGACAAGAAGAAAATGAAGGAAGATTCTATGAAAGAATGAATTCATATGAATTGTCCTATAAAAAGACCAATAATGAAATTCTTACCGAAATGATTGATTATAAAATTATTAATTATTATTTCCGTCATTTCGTAAAACGATTAAGAAGAAGTGAAAAACCAGAATGGAAAAATGAATATTTCAATCGTTTTAGTGAAGTCATGAATTTAGTCAGTGATAAAGCTATTTCAAAGTATTCTAAAGAAAAACAAAAAATGATTGCGTCTTTAAAAAATAAAGACTTAAATAAGACTTTAAAATTAGTGCGTACATTCTTGGGTAAAAAGAAATTAAAGAATATGACACATAATAAGAATACGATGTTTAAATTAGCTTATTATCATGTATATTTGAAAAAACCAATTTTAAAGAATGTCGTTTTATTTGAAACATTTAATGCGAAGAATTATTCTGATTCTCCTAAATATATTTATGAATACTTGGCTTCTCATTATGGAGACCAATATGAATTTGTATGGGCATTGAATAATGGGGCTAAACCCAAATATGGAGGTAAAGTAGTAAAGCGTTTCTCTTTTGAATATGCGTATTACTTAGCTCGTGCTCAATATTTAGTCTTCAATGTTCGTCCACCTCTTTGGTATCGTAAACGAGAAGGACAAACGTTCTTGGAAACATGGCATGGAACGCCTTTAAAACGTCTTGTGTTTGATCAAGAAGAAGTAACAGCAGCTTCTCCTAAATATAAACAACAATTCTATAAACAAAGAAAAGATTGGGATTATTTAATTAGTGCCAATGATTTTTCAACAGAAACATTTGCACGTTGTTTTATGTATGAAGGAGAAATCTTGGATATAGGATATCCTCGTAATGATATTTTATATGCTCCGAATAAAGAAGAATTGGCAGTTGAAATTAAAAAGAAATTAAATATCCCATTGGATAAAAAAGTAATTTTATATGCACCAACTTGGCGTGATGATGAATACTATGGAAAAGGACAATATAAATTTGAACTTCAACTGGATTGTAAAATGTTGAAAGAAAAAATTGGAAATGAATATGTATTGTTGTTAAGAACGCATCAATATATTTCAGATCGATTGGATACAACGGGATTAGAAGGATTTGCGATAAATGTATCTCAATATGATGATATTTCGGAATTGTATTTGATTAGTGATATTTGTATTACGGATTATTCTTCGGTATTCTTTGATTTCGCAAACTTAAAACGACCTATTTTATTCTATACATATGACATTGAAAAATATAAAAATCAATTAAGAGGTTTCTATATCGATATGACAAGTGAAGTACCTGGTCCTTTACTATATACAAATGAAGAAGTATTATATGCGATTGAACATATTGATGAAGTCGAACAACAATATAGTGAACGCTATCAACAATTCTATGATCGTTTCTGTCATTTAGATGATGGAAATGCGTCTAAGCGATGTGTAGAAAGAGTATTTTTAAATAAGAAGGACTAAACATGATTAAATGGATTAAAAAAATTGTTCATAAATGCATTGTGATTTTTAATCGATTAATTTATCGTCTTATACCTGTTGATGACCATACGATTTTATTTATTGCCTTCCATGGAAGAGGATATTCCGATAATCCTAAGGCCATTCATCAAGCTATGATGAAAGATGATCGTTTTAAGGATTATAAATTTGTATGGGCAATAAAACATCATAAAAGTAAAAATTTAGATATTCCGAATGCGAAAATCATCGAATACTTTAGTTTGAGTTATTTCTATTATTTAGCGCATTCGAAAATTTGGGTAGTAAACTGTAAGTTACCTGGATATGTATTAAAAAAGGAAAATCAGATTTATCTACAAACATGGCATGGAACACCATTAAAGCGATTAGCTCATGACATTGTCTTAAGCGAAGATGCAACGTTCTATCGTTCACAAATGGATGCAGCAAGTATGTATAAAACATATGACGTTGATGTAGCTCGTTATAACTACATGATTTCACCCAATGCCTTTTGTTCTAAGATTTTTCCAAGTGCATTTGCCATTGATCCAAGTAAGTTAATTGAAACAGGATATCCAAGAAACGATGTGTTATCGCATATTAATGAACAAGATGTGATGAATAAGAAAAAAGAATTACATCTTCCTTTAGACAAGAAAGTCATTTTATATGCACCAACATGGCGTGATAATTCCTATGTTGCCCAAGGATACACATTCCAATTAAAAGCAGATTTTAGAAAGTGGAAAGAAATATTAGGTGATGATTACATTGTTTTATTTAAACCACATTATTTAATTATTAATTCTTTTAAAGAAGATGAACAATTAAATGGTTTTCTATATTCAATGGATGCGACTATGGACATTGCACAATTATATGAATTATCTGATATTTTAATTACTGATTATTCTTCTGTTTTCTTTGATTATGCGATATTAAATCGTCCTATTTATTTTTATATGTATGATTTAGAAGAATATGCTCAAGATTTACGAGGATTCTATCTAGATATTCATAAAGATTTACCAGGAAAGATTTATCGTAATGAAGAGGATTTATTAGTTGATTTAAAGAATAATGTCTTTGATTATGAACACTTAAAAGAATTTAATGCGTATTTCAACAACAAAGAAGATGGAAATGCTTCAAAGCGTGTTATTGATATTCTTTATAAGGAGATTAACCATGGGGTTAAGTAAAATAATCTTAAATATAGCTCTGCGTATTTTAGATGTCTTAACATTCTTTGTGAAACAAGATTCCAAGCGAATTACGTTTGTTTCTTTGACACAAAGTGAATTAAGCTCGGATTTTAAAAAGATAAATGATTTATTGGGTTCAGATGAATTTCATATTCATTATAATTTGATTGAATTTGAGTCGAATTTATTAGGACAACTTAAATATTTCTTTAATTGTTTAAAACAATTAATTGATTTAAAGAAATCAAAATTAGTTATTTTAAATGATAATAACTATGTTGTTTCTTTTTTTAAACCAGAACAAACAAAGGTACTACAAATATGGCATGCTCCAGGTGCTGTTAAAAAATTTGGAAATCAAATAAAAAGGCAGTATCCAATTCAAAATTATGACTATGTTATTTGTAATAGTGAATATTGGAAAGCCATTTATAGTGAATGTTTTAATGTAAAAGAAGAACAAGTAATAGTAACGGGTTTACCTAGAATGGATGATTTATTAAAAGATACAACAAGTGATTTTTATATTCGTCATCCAGAGTGTAAAAATAAAAAACTAATATTATATGCACCTACGTTTAGAGGAAATATAATAGATGGTTTAAAGAGTGTTTGCATGGATTTTGATCAGTTACATTTAAATGAAGATGAAATCCTTCTTTGTAAGTTTCATCCTTTATTAAAGGACATGGAAATTAATCATAAACAAGTCATTAATGTATCCAAAGAAGATTTATATGATTTAATGAAAGTAAGTCATTTATTGATTTCGGATTATTCTTCTGTATTCTTTGATTATTGTTTATTAGAAAAACCAGTGATTGCCTTTGTACCAGATTATGAATCATATGAAAAACAAATTGGATTTAATATTGATTTGTATTCTGATTTTGATGGTCCAATTTGTACAAATGAACAACAATTAAATGAAGTCATTCACTGTGATTTAAAAATTGATTCACAATTTCAAAGAAAGTTTGTAGAGTATACTGATGGTATGAATTCTTATCGAGTTGTGAATTTGATTAAACAAATTATGAATCATTAAAAAAAGATGGAATTTTATTATTTTCCATCTTTTATTTGTTGCATTTTACGATCCAATTCCTGACAAATTTTTGAACAAATATAAAGTTCATTATCGATTTCATTTAAGCGTTCTTGTGGTAAGTCTTTTTTATAGCGTATTTTATGTTCTAGACTCGCCCAAAAATCCATTGCGATAGTACGAAATTGAACTTCAACTTTTACCCATTTCTTTTCATTGGCAAGAAAAATAGGAATTTCAATAATTAAGTGTAAAGAACGATATCCATTTGGCTTCGCATTTTGAATATAATCTTTTTTTTCAATGAGTCTTACGTCATCTTGTTTTAAAAATAAATGAGCTAAATTATAAATATCTTCTTCAAATGAACAAATAATACGAACACCAGCTATATCAAATAAATTTGTTTCCATTGATGATACCGACAAAGGAAGATTACGTCGTTCTAATTTTTTGACGATACTTTCTTCTTTTTTTATACGAGTATGAATGGATTCAATGGGGTTACGATCAGCTAAAATAGAAAAGTTTTCACTTAATACTTTAAATTTTGTTTCAACTTCCATTAAAGCACATCGATAATATGACATACTTTGTTTGATTTGTTGTTCGATTTGGTCTTCACTTTGATTGGAATCGTATTTTGCGAATACTTCTGCCATATTCATTTTTAAATCACCGCTTGCATTGTAACATAGTTTTATTATTTTTTAAATTGACAAATATGATGTCAATTTAAAAAATAATATATAGTTGTAATCAGAAATAGATTGTTCATGTTATAATAAGGCGGCAGAGGTAAATATGACAAAAGAAGAATTCATTAGTGCTTGTAAGCAAGCAAATATCACTTTAACAGAAAAACAAATTCATCAATTTGAATTGTACAAAGATTTATTATTGGAATGGAATGAAAAAATGAATTTAACAGCCATCACCAAAGAAGAAGAAATATGGGAAAAACACTTCTATGATTCGATTTACCCTTTCTTCAATTGTGAAATCAATTCAATGTGTGATGTAGGATCCGGTGCAGGTTTTCCTGGTATTCCGGTAAAAATTGTTTTTGATTCGATTCACTTAACAATCGTTGAGCCGTTACAAAAAAGGTGTCGCTTTTTAGAAGAAGTCAAAAAACAACTTCATCTTGAAAATGTTGAAATTAAAGCTGAACGAGCAGAGGATTTTGTGAAAAATCATCGTGAACAATATGATTTAGTAAGTGCTAGAGCGGTTGCGAAACTTTCTATTTTATTAGAGCTTTGTGTTCCACTTGTGAAAGTGAATGGTCTTATGGTTGCTTTAAAGGGAAAAAATGGAAAACAGGAATTAGAAGAGGCTCAAAAAGCAGTTTCAATTTTAAGTCTTGATCTTGAAAAAGAAGAGATATTTCATTTAGATGATGAAGCAACAAGAATGAATTTTTATTTTAGAAAGAAAAAGAGTACGCCTTTAAAATATCCTAGAGCGTATGGACAAATAAAGAAAAAGCCATTGGGGGAGTAATATGGGAAAAATAGTTGCTATTTCAAATCAAAAAGGTGGCGTTGGAAAGACAACAACAGCCATTAATTTATCAAGTGGTCTTTCTTATATGCAAAAGAAAGTCTTATTAATTGATTTGGATTCACAAGGAAATGCATCAACGGGTTTGTCTGCTATTAGAGAACAAGGACAAAATACAATTTATTCGGTTTTATTTGAGAATTGTCCGATTGAACAAGCTATCGTTCATTTGGATTCACCAAATATTGATATGTTACCAGCTAATTTAACTTTAGCAGGAGCGGATATTTTGATGGATCAAGAAAATGACAAAGAAATGTTTTTAAAGAATGCGGTGGCACCAATCAAAGATCAATATGATTATATTATTATTGATTGTCCTCCTTCACTTGGACTACTAACAACCAATGCCCTTACAGCAGCGGATAGTGTTTTAATTCCAGTGCAATGTGAATACTATGCTCTTGAAGGGGTAACTCAATTGTTGATGACAATTCGTTTAGTTCAAAAAACAACGAATCCTAAATTAAAAATTGAGGGATTGGTTATGACTATGTATGACATTCGTACAAAATTGAGTATGGAAGTTTCACAAGATGTACGTCAAACTTTTGGAAAATTAGTTTATCAGAGTTATATTCCAAGAAATATTAAATTATCAGAAGCACCAAGCCGTGGACAATCTATTTTTGAATACGATGTAAATAGTTCAGGGGCTAAATCTTATGGTGATTTAACACAAGAATTTGTAAGACGAAACGAGGAATAACATGGATAATAAAAAATTAGGAAAAGGTCTTTCTTCTATTTTTGGTGAAGATGTCGCAAAGGTTTTAGATGATATTCAAAATGGTGATGTTCAAACCGAAAAACAAGAACAAAAGAAAATTGATATTACGCAAATTCGTCCTAATCCATATCAACCACGAAAAGTTTTTGACCAAGAAGCATTAAAAGAATTAAGTGATTCGATTGCCCAACATGGGGTATTCACACCGATTTTAGTTAAAAAAGGAATTCGTGGATATGACTTAATTGCTGGGGAACGTCGTTTGCGTGCTTCCAAAATGGCGGGATTAGAAGAAATTCCGGCTATCATTGTAGATTTTGATGACCAACAAATGATGGAAATTGCTTTATTGGAAAACATTCAAAGAGAGGATTTAAATGTTATCGAAGAAGCAAAGGCATATGAAAATTTAATTAATCGTTTTCAATATACGCAAGAACAATTAGCTCATCGAGTTGGTAAATCAAGAGAACATATTACCAATACGCTTCGTTTATTAAAGTTACCAGAACAAGTTCAAGAATATGTTGTGAATAAACAATTATCAATGGGACATGTTCGTGCTTTATTGTCTTTAAAAGATGAAGATCGTATTTTAAAAACAGCGCAAAAAGCTATTGATCAAAATTTATCGGTTCGAAAAGTTGAGCAATTGGTAAAAGATATCAATAATCCAAAGGTACCTGAAAAAAATCCAGAGGATATTTATTTAAAAGATATAAAAGTTAAATTAGAGGAATTTTTCAAAACAAATGTAAGTGTATCAAATCATTCTATTTCTATTCATGTTGAAGATAAAGAAGATATGAATCGTATTTTAGAGATGCTTCATTTAGTTGAGGATTAATTCCTCTTTTTTATTGAATTGCGTATGGATTAAGTCTATAATCGAATTTGTTGTTTAAGAGGTATGAACAAAATATGAAAAAAATAAAGTTTTTTGTGGTATTAAATCTAGGATTGTTTTTAACAGCTATTGGAATTGCGATATTTAAAACACCAAATCATTTTGCCTTTGGAGGAACATCTGGTATTTCTATTATCTTAGCAACTTTATTTCCTCGTTTTAATGTAGGAAGCTTTATGTGGTTAGTAAATGGAATATTAGTTGTATTGGGATTAATTTTCTTAGGAAGAAAAACAATGGGATGGACGATTTATTCTTCATTTGCACTTTCTTTTTATGTAAGTTTAATCGAAAAAGTAATTGTATTATCAGCCCCATTGACAAATGATACATTCTTGGAACTATGGTTTGCGGTTATTTTACCAGCAGTTGGTTCTGCACTTGTATTTAATGTAGGAGCAAGCACAGGAGGAACAGATATTGTAGCGATGATTTTACATAAATATACTTCTTTAGAAATCGGAAAAGCATTAATGGTTTCGGATTCAATCATTGTATTAATCGCAGCTTATTTATTTGGTCCTGCAACTGGTTTATATTGTATTTTAGGTCTTATTTTAAAGGGAACATTAGTTGATAGTGTGATTGAAAGCTTTAACTTACGAAAAGTTTGTACTGTTGTGACAAGTAAACCGGATCCAATTAAGAATTATATTATTGAAGTGTTACATCGTTCAGCAACGGTTGAACAAGCAACAGGTGCTTATACAGATGAAGAAAAAACAATTTTAATTACAGTATTAACAAAAAGAGAAGCTATGTTGTTAAGAAACTTTATTCACCAAAGCGATGAAAAAGCATTTATTACGATTGTTAATAGTTCAGAGATTATTGGAAAAGGATTTAGAGGAGCGGTTTAGAAAACTAAACCGTTTTTCTTTTTTTTCATTTCGTATATAATATGAAGCATATTGCGAATATAAAAAATAATAGCGCCAGGACTACTATGTAGTTGACGAGGACCAAGTTAATCGAAAGATTCGGCGGATGACTTGGAGGCTTGATACAGTCTGTAGTAAATGATAAAACCGATTTGTGAAAATCGAACAAATTCATTGAGTATCTTCGCAATATTAGTGGAGGTGTTTTGAATGTGTGGAATTGTTGGTTTTAACGGAAACCACCAAGCAGCTCCAATTTTATTAGATGGACTGACAAAATTGGAGTATCGAGGATACGATTCAGCTGGAATCGCAATCCAAAATCAAGGAGAAGTTCAAGTCGTCAAAGTGAAAGGTAGATTAAATGTTTTAAAAGAAAAAACAAATAATGGCTTGGCTTCAAAAGGGACATGTGGAATAGGACATACGCGTTGGGCTACACATGGAAAGGCAAATGAAATCAATGCCCATCCTATGGTTTCTTATCACAAAGAAGTTGTGGTTGTGCACAATGGAATTATTGAAAATTATCAAGAATTAAAAAATCGCTTAGTTTTAAAAGGATACGAGTTTTATTCACAAACAGATACTGAAGTTGTAACGAATTTAATTGAATATTATTATTTAAAATATAAAGATCCTTTACAAGCTTTATCAAAAACAATGATGCTGATTCGTGGTTCTTATGCCTTAGCCATTTTATTTAAAGGCTATGAAGATAAAATATATGCGATTCGTAAAGATAGTCCTATGATTTTAGGAATATCAGAGAATGAGTCTTATTTGGCAAGTGATGTCCCTGCTATTTTAAAATATACGAATAATGTATATTATATTGATAATTTAGAATTAGCTTGTTTAGAAAAAGGAAAGATTCTTTTTTATAATTTAGATGGAGAAACAATAGAAAAAGAATGTACGTCAATTCAACTTGATAGTCAACAAGCACAAAAAGATGGATATGAACATTTTATGATGAAGGAAATCTATGAACAACCTAAAGCAGTTCAAGATACTTTAAATCAATTTATAAAAAATAATAAAATTCAAATTGATGCATTAAATCAATTAGACATTGAATCCATTTCTCAAATTTACTTTGTCGCATGCGGATCCGCCTGGCATGTAGGCAAAGCCTGTGAATATATAATGGAAGACATATGTAAAATTCCTGTTCGTACTGAATTGGCATCTGAATTTCGATACCGTAATCCTTTATTAAATAAAAACGATTTAGTGATTGTGATTTCTCAATCAGGAGAAACAGCAGATAGTCTAGCTGCCTTACGACTTGCCAAAGAAAAAGAAATTAAAACATTGGCGATTGTTAATGTTGTTGCTTCTTCGATTGCACGAGAAGCGGATTTTGTTTTATATACATTAGCGGGATTAGAAATCTCAGTTGCGACGACTAAGGCTTATAGTGCACAATTAATTATGGGATATTTATTAGCTGTCCAATTTGCCTTTGTTCGTAAAACAATTGATTCGAATTTATATCATTATTATATTGAGGAAATAAAGAGTCTTCCTGAAAAAATCGAAAAGACATTGGAAAATAAGGAACGTTTACAATGGTTTGCGTCTAAATTTGCCAATGCTAAGGATATCTTTTTCATTGGAAGAGGACTAGATTATGCGATTAGTTTAGAAGGTAGTTTAAAATTAAAAGAAATTAGCTATATTCATTCAGAATCCTATGCTGCCGGGGAACTAAAACATGGAGCTATTTCTTTAATTGAAAAGAACACTTTAGTCATTGGTATTTGTACACAATCGAATTTATATGAAAAAACAATGAGTAATATGGTGGAATGTAAAGCTAGAGGAGCTTACTTAATGGGTGTTGCCCCTCATGGACTTTATAAAATAGAAGATACAGTAGATTTTGCGACATATATTCCTAAAGTCGATGAACATTTTATAGGATCATTGGCTATCATTCCGTTACAGTTATTAGCTTATTATATTAGTGTAGCAAAAGGATTAGATGTAGATAAACCAAGAAACTTAGCTAAATCAGTAACAGTTGAATAAAAAATCAAACCTCCTTGAGAAGAAGGTTATTTTAATACGTTTTTACGAATATACTTAATTGTTTCATCTAGGCCGTGTTGCGATAAATAAGATAATAAAGAATAAATTAATTGATCGGTTTCAGGGTGAATTAAGATATGATCTCTTCCTTTTTCGTAGTATTCTAAAGCACTAGAGTCTGTGTACTTATCTTTTTGATAAATCATACTTGCTGCTACACGATCACAAAACATTTCTACGACATAATTGGCTGGCATTTTACAAGCGTAGATTCCATCTTTTCCAAAATCTAACCAATACTCCCAATGATGCTTGTTTCTTCCTTTATGATGAAGCCAACCTAAAGAATATCCTTTTTCTTCTTTTTCAGCATCGATAGGAGAACGATATCCTTGATAATAAGTAAAACCGGTTTTTAATTCAATGTAGGAGTACTTACTTAAATCATGAAGTATTCCTTGTTTGAATAAATGACAACGAAAACATAGCCAAGTTACTTTTAATTTATGATGTGTAATTGTTTTAAGGTGTTGTAGTGCTTTCATAGCTTCTATTATAACAAATTTTTATGATTATTATCTTGATATTTATAGGATTGAATGCTAAAATTTGATAGCACTTACTTTGGGCTCTAAGAGTCTAAGGCGGAAGGAGGAAAATAGTATGAAAAAAGGAATTCATCCTAATTATCACACTGTTAAATGCATCTGTACTTCATGTGGAGCTGAATTCGAAACTGGAAGCACAATCAAAGGTGATGAATTGCGTGTAGATACTTGTAGTAACTGCCACCCATTCTTTACTGGACGTCAACGTTTCGCGGCTGCTCAAGGACGTATTGAAAAATTTAACAAGAAATACGGATTTAACAACAAATAAAAAAAATATTTTTTATAAAACTAGGTGTCGTAAAGACACCTTTTTAAATAGTTGGAGGATATATGATTCAAACAAAGCGTATGGAAGCATTTGGTACTTCTATTTTTACGGAAATTAAAAAAATGAAGGAAGATTATATTGCACAAACAGGAAATGACGTGATTGATTTTTCAATTGGTTCTCCTAATATTCCACCTGCATCTTTTATTATTGATGAAATAAAAGAAAAAATGGATGATGCTGAAAATTGGAAATATGCCATTACTGATATGGACGAAATGAAAGAAGCTATTGAAGAATGGTATGCACAAAGATATCACGTTGATTTAGAATACAACGAAATGCTTTGTGTATCAGGATCTCAACAAGCACTTAGTATTTTACCAATGTCAGTATGTGATCCAGGAGATATTGTCTTAGTACCTGATCCTTACTATCCTATTTTTAGTGATGGACCTAAAATTGCTGGAGCTGATGTGCATTATATGCCATTGTTAGAGGAAAATGATTATTTAATTCAATTTGATAAAATCGATGAAGAAATTGCTCGTAAAGCGAAAATGATGATTGTTTCTTATCCAAACAATCCTACCTGTGCTACTGCACCTGATTCATTTTATAAAGAATTAATTCAATTTGCGAAGAAATACGACATTATTGTTTTACATGACAATGCCTATAGTGAATTAGTATTTGATGGCAAAGAAGGAAAAAGTTTTTTATCGTATCCAGGAGCTAAAGAAGTTGGAATTGAATTAAATTCTTTTTCGAAGACATTTGGAATGGCAGGAGCAAGACTTGGAGTTGTTGTAGGTAACCATGAAGTTGTACAAGCTTTTGATACTTTAAAATCAAATATGGACTATGGTATTTTCAAACCAATTCAATACGGAGCCATTAAAGCATTAAAAGAAGGAAAAGAAAACATTAAAGAAACATGTTTAGCTTATCAAAAAAGAAGAGATACACTGGTTAAAGCTTTTAATGAAGCAGGATGGAATGTTCCATCAAGTCCAGCTACAATGTTTATGTGGGCTAAAATTCCAGATAACTATGTAGATTCAATGACATTCACAAAAGATCTATTAAACAAAGCCGGTGTTGTTGTCACACCAGGACAAGCTTTTGGTCAACAAGGAAATCGTTATGTTCGTATTGCCCTTGTGCAAGATGAACAAGCTATATACGAAGCAAGTAAACGCTTAAAAGAAGCTAATATTTTTTAATTAGCTTCTTTTTTTTGCGTTTTTTAAAATTTTTACGAATATATAAATATGAAATGTTTTAGATGCAACAATACCGACCCTACATTATTCTATTATGACTCAGGTGTTTATTACTGTCGAAAATGCATTATGTTTTCTAGACTTGATGCCAATACGCCTATCAAAAAAGTAACACTATCGAAAAAGATGATTAATACAAGTCCAAAATTAAAGTATCCCCTAACTCCTAAACAAAAAGAAACATCACATAAAGTTTGTACGCTATTAAAACAAGGAAAAGATGTGTTCTTATATGCCTGTACAGGAGCTGGTAAAACGGAAATCACATATGAAAGCATTTGTGCTTATTTAAAAGAAGGAAAGAAAGTTTGTTTTGCGATTAGTCGAAGACAAGTGGTTCTTGAACTAAAAGAGAGACTACAAAGTGTATTTCCATCTTTACATGTTATTTGTGTGGCCCAAGGATATACCGATGAAATTGACGGTGACATCATTGTGTGTACAATGCACCAGTTGTATCGCTACCCCTATTGTTTTGATTTATTAATTATGGATGAAGTGGATGCCTTTCCTTATATAGGAAATGAAGTACTAGAAACCATTGCTTCGCTTTCTTGCATTGGACAAAAACTATATTTAAGTGCTACTCCTGATGAAACTTTATTACATAAAAGTGAAGTTGTAACGTTATTTCAAAGACCACATGGACATCCTTTACCTATTCCTAAAGTATTTGTTTGTTCTAAATTTATACAATTTATATTAATTATATATTACTTAAATAAATATAAATCCCATCAAATCTTATTATTCGTTCCCACTATTCAAGACTGTATTACAATGCACTATTTATTAAAACCATTTGTATCCAATGCCTATGTTCATTCTCAATTTGTAAATAAAGACCAAGTATTACAAGAATTCCATAACAAATCATTTCGATGTTTAATTAGTACTACATTATTAGAAAGAGGAATTACGATTCCAGATGTATATGTATTTGTGTATCAAGCCAATCACAGTGTTTTCACATGTAGTAGTCTAATTCAAATATTTGGTCGAATTGGAAGAAGTTTTACTTCACCAGAAGGGAAAGGAATTTGTTTATGTTCAACATACAGCGATGCCATCAAAAACTGCATCAAGCAATTAAAACAAATGAATCAAGATGCCTGATATGCAATGAAAAAATAAATACAATCAATGAATTATTATTTGATGAAGAATGTATTTGTCCTAATTGTAAAAGCCAATTCATCATTCATCGTAAAGCGTATTTAATTGATGGTATATGGTATTATGTTTTATATGAATACAATGAATTCTTAGAACGTTTGTTGTTTCAATACAAAGAACAAAACGATATTGCCTTAGCCCCAGTATTCTTAAAAGACTATCAAGATATATTTAAAAAAATAGTTAAAAATCATTCTATTTGTGTTATGCCATCAAGTAATGAAAGACGAATGAAACGTGGCTTTGAGCCAAATATTAAGTTATTAAGTAATTATTTTGTATATTCTCCTTTTTATAAAACAAATGATATAAAACAATCAAGTAGTTCAAATCGAAAAGAAATAGAAGAAGTGATTCAATTGAAATTAATGTATCCAATGGATCAAAAAAAGAAACTATTATTTGATGATGTGATTACAAGTGGACATACTATGCATCGTGGTATTGTATTATTGCACCCAGATGTGGTATTTTTATTATCAGCCCATCCTGAATGGATTGCATCAAAGTCTATGGAAAAACAAAAGAAGTTTTGATAGAATATAAAAGCAGGTGATGATTATGAGAAAAGAAACAGAACAAGATGAAATTTCTAGAATCTTGGATTCTTATGAAGATGAAACATTAAAACAAAAGATGGATGCTTTTGCAGAGTCTAAAAAAAGTCGCGTTAATCGTCATGAAGAAAAGAAAGAAGCTGAAATTCCTTCTTTTGCTTCAGAGCAACAAGGAGATACGCGTATTGTTTTAGGTGCTCAAGATAAAAAACAAGATACACAACCCGTTAATTTATCAGGAACAATGGCTTTTGATCCAAAACAAATGGATTCTCAAAGTAGTGTTTCAGGTACAGTTGTGATTGATGATGATGAAATTCAATCGTTATTAGATGATCAAAAAGGTCCTCAATTAACTAGAAAAAAAGTTGTAAAGGAAAAAGTAGAAGATGATGAAGAAGATGATTTTCGTTTAAAGAAAATAGTAAAATCGTCACAAAACGGAAGTTCGAAAAAGTCTAAGAACAATGGTAAAACAATTGGTGTAATTGTAGCTTCGGTTTTAGGTGTTTTACTTGCGATTCTTTTAATTTTTGGAGTTGTGAAAGTTGTTCAAAACTTTACCGGAGGCAACATCAGCTCTGAACAACAACAAGAATACTATGATGAAATTATTAATTGGGTTCAAGATTATAATTGGTATAGTGACGATGAAAAAATGGGAATCATTGATTTAGAATCAAAATACAATAAGTTAACGAAATCTCAAAAAGAAGATGTGAATAAAACATTTGAAGAAAAAACAGGAAAGACTTTTGATGAATTATTAGCGAGTGCTATTAGTAAAGAAAAAGAAAATTCTAAAAACAACAATACTGAAACCGCGCAAAAGAAAGCGGATTTAAAAGATAAAATCAATGATTTAAAGAGTGATTTAAGAAGCGCTAAATCAGATTTAGAAGATGCTCAAGATGAATTAGACAACGCAACACAAACTTACAATAAAGCTGTTAGTGATGTATCTAAGTATGAAGCAGAAGTAAATGATTACAACAATATCATTTCAACTTATCAATCATATGAAAATGCATATAACACACGTTATACAGATTATTTAAATACAGATTATGCCGATCAAGAAACACGTGATGCGATTTGGAAAGATGTAGAAGCAGCTAAGGCTAATATGGATTCTTTACAATCGGATTACAACAATGCCACGACTAGTCTTTCTGGAGCGCAAGCAAATTTAAATAATGCGACAACGAATATGAACAATGCCAAAGCGGATATGGATGCGGCTCAACAAGAGGTAAATAATTGTCAAAGTGTAATTGATGAAATTCAAAGTAAAATTGAGTTATATCAACAACAATACAATGATTTAGATTAAGATAGTAAATATTACTATCTTTTTCGTGTTTAAAATCTATGTAAAAATTGATAGAATGTATAAGTAAAAGGAGAGTAACAATATGCGAAATGCGATTGTTTTAGCAGCAGGTAAAGGAACAAGAATGAAATCGGAAACAAGTAAGCTAATGCATCCGATTATTGATCGACCTATGCTGGGATATATTATCGATGCCCTTCGTGCGGTTCACGTAAATCGAATTGCGATCGTGGTAGGATATCAAGCACAAAGTATTATGGATGCATATCCTGATTGTGAATTTGCGATGCAGATGCCACAACTTGGAACAGGACATGCTGTTATGCAGTGTAAACAATTAGAAAATGAACAAGGACAAACTGTAATTATTAATGGAGATGGTCCTTGTATTCAACCCGAAACATTGGAAAACTTATTTAAAGCCAATGAAAATGCTTCTTGTACATTATTAACTTCGGTTTTAGAAGACGGGGCTCATTATGGACGAATTGTTCGTGATGAAAATGGAGATGTACAAGCAATTGTAGAAGCAAAAGATTGTAATGAAGACCAAAAATTAATTTGTGAAATTAATGCGGGAATGTATTGTTTTAATAACAAGGATTTATTTAAAAATCTTCATTTACTACAACCAAACAACAAACAAAACGAATATTATCTAACAGATATGGTTAAAATTCTTGCTTCACAAGGAAAGAAAGTTAACGGAATTGTCATTGAAAATCGTGATGAAGTCATGGGAATCAATGACTGTGTAGAATTACATAAAGCTTATGAATGGATGACAAATCGTATTAATACCAATTGGATGAAAGAAGGCGTTCAGATTATCGATTCAAAACGCACAATGATCGGTAAAGACGTTGTGATTGGACACGATGTTGTGATTTATCCAAATGTTGAAATCACAGGAAAAACAGTCATTGGAAATCATGTGACTATTTATGGAAATTCAACAATTCAAGATTCCATCATTGAAGATGGAGCATGCATTGACAACAGTAAAGTTGTGAATAGCGTAGTTCAAAAGAATCAAAAAGTAGGTCCTTTTGAATTCAAAAATGGAAATGGTTTGAACATTAAAAATGTTTAAATAAAAAGTATGAGTGGGAGAAAAAATCAAATGAAAGATACAATTGTATTTGCTTTAACATCAAGTAAAGGCTTGGCACAGGGAATCTGTAGAGAATTAGGAATCGAATTAGGAAAATGTAGAGTAAATCACTTTGCGGATGGAGAAATCTTAGTTGAATTAGATGAATCTGTTCGTGGAAAACATGTTTACTTTGTACAAAGTACAAACGCACCTGTTAATGACAATTTAATGGAATTATTAATTGCGATTGATGCTTGTAAACGTGCAAGTGCATCAACAATTAACTGTATTATTCCTTATTTTGGTTATTCAAGACAAGATCGTAAAGCGAAACCTCGTCAACCAATTACATCAAAATTAGTTGCGAGCTTATTAGAAACAGCTGGAGCGGATCGCGTCGTTACAGTTGATTTACACGCAACACAAGAACAAGGATTCTTCGATATCCCTGCTGATGATATCTCAGCATTAAAATTAATTGCGAATTACTTAAAACATAAAAACATCGAAGACATTACGGTTGTTTCACCAGACCATGGTGGTACAGTTCGTGCTCGTAATTTAGCACTAGAATTAGATGCTCCAATCGCAATCATCGACAAACGTCGTCCTAGACCAAATGTAGCTGAAGCTATGGGATTATTAGGAGAAGTTGAAGGTCGTACAGCTGTTATTATCGATGATATGGTTGATACAGCGGGAACATTGGTTTCTGGTATCAAAATGTTGAAAGAAAAAGGCGCAAAAGAAGTTTATGCCGTTTGTTCACATGGAATTTTATCAGGACCAGCTATTGAAAGATTATCAAATAGTGGATTAGCTGAATTCATTTGTACAGATACAATTGATCAACACGAACACCAAAGATTATATCCAGAAATGAAAGTAATTTCTGTTGCTCCATTAATGGCTGCTTTAATTCGTGCTGTTGAAGATAATACATCTTTATCAACTGCTTTAAATACAGCTTTAGCACATCACCAAGAATAATGATGACATTTATTGGATATCCACGTTGTTCAACTTGCATTAAAGCCTATAAATTATTAAGTGAAGAATACGAAGTTGAATATCGTGACATTGTTAAAGACAATCCAACAGAAGATGAAATCAAAGAATGGATTTCAAAAGGTGTAAAGTTAGATTCTTTGTTTAATACACACGGTAAATTGTATCGTGAACTAAACATAAAAGAAAAGAAATCAACTTGTTCTCAAGAACAATTGATTTCTTTGTTAGCACAAAATGGTATGTTAGTAAAACGACCAATTGTGATAGATCAAGATACAATTTATATTGGTAACGAATACCAAAAACTACTAAAAAAATAAATTAAAGTTATTTTCAATCTGTGAACATAAAGTAAGTTCATCAACTTGTTTTATTTCACAGATTTTTTTTGCGACCAATGAAACATTCTTGGGCTCATTTTGTTTACCACGAAAAGGAACAGGAGTTAAATAAGGTGAATCTGTTTCTGTTAAAATACGATTCATAGGACATTGTTCAACACACTCTAAAGCCTGACGTGCATTTTTATATGTGATAGGACCCGCAAAAGAAATAAGCGAATTCATTTTTAAACACTCTTTCATCGTTTCAACGCTTCCTGAAAAACAATGGAAAATAATTTTAGTTTGACTATATTCTCTAAGTATATCTAATGTATCTTTTGTCGCATCACGCATATGAATCGCAATGGGTTTATTAAATTCATTCGCAATTTGAATCTGACGAATAAATACTTCTTTTTGTTTATCTTTAAAAGAATCATCCCAATAATAATCCAAACCAATTTCACCAATACAATCAAGGGAATCAATACGATCAATTAATAACTGATAATTTTGTTCTTCAATTTCTAAAGCATCCCCAGGATACCATCCAAAGGCAATACGAATAAAAGGATATTGTTCCTTTAAAACCAAAGCTCTTTTAAAATCAATTTCTTTACAACAAATAACCATTAAACTAGTAATCTTTTCTTCTTTAATATGATCCATTACTTCATCAATACGAGAATAAAGTGAATCATCGGTAATATGACAATGTGAATCTGTATACATAATATCCCTCGTTTCGTATTAATTTTACACTAATTTATGATAGAATGGACAAAAGTAGGTGAAAAATATGAGAGTAGTAGTAAAAGTGGGCTCTAGTACATTAACGTATCCATCAACAGGTTTATTAAACATTCGTAGAATTGAAAGTCTATGTAAAGTGTTAAGCGACATTAAAAACGAAGGCCATGAAATTATTTTTGTTTCAAGTGGAGCCATTGCTATGGGATTAGGAAAACTCGGATTAAAGGAAAAACCAGATTCTCTTTGCGAGAAACAAGCCATTGCTTCGATTGGACAAAGTGAATTAATGTATACATATGATCAATTATTTTCACGATACAATCATACGATAGGACAAATTCTTGTCACTAAAGAAGACATCGAACAAAGAAAAGAAAACTGCATTAATACGATAGAAAAATTATTGAATTTCAATTGTATACCGATTATTAATGAAAACGATACAATTAGTACAAGTGAAATTGAAATTGGTGATAATGATACACTAGGAGCTGTTGTTGCCAAAAGTTTAAATGCTCAATTATATATTATTTTATCGGATATAGATGGACTCTATACATCCGATCCAACTAAAAACAGTGACGCCCAATTAATTTCGGTTGTGAATTCCATTGATGAATCGATTTTAGTATTAGCTTCGAATTCACATTCTAAAGTAGGAACCGGTGGAATGATTACTAAACTTCAAGCAGCTCAAATTGTGACACAAGCTGGATGTAATATGATAATTGCCAATGGGAAAGATCCTAATATTTTGTATGACATTATGAATCATAAAGAAGTGGGTACTTTATTTAAAGGAGTTAAGGTATGACAACTTTAGAAATTATGCAAGAAGCCAAAAGAGTCTCTAATTCAATTCATCTTTCAACACAAGAAAAAAATAAGGCACTTTATTTTATGGCTCAGTCTTTAATAAAACACACTAATGAAATTATACAAGCCAATCAAATGGATGTGGACCAAGTAAAAGATACATTTACGTCTACAAAATTAGATCGCCTTGAATTAAATGAACAAAGAATTCAAGCTATGGCCAATGGTATTTTAGAAGTAATGGAATTAGAAGACCCAACAGGAATTATCTTAGATGAAGTAAAACGAAATGGTTTATTGATTCAAAAGAAAAGTGTTCCTTTAGGTGTGATTGCCATCATTTATGAAAGTAGACCCAATGTGACAAGTGATGCAGCGAGTCTTGCGATTAAAAGTGGGAATGTCTGTATTTTAAGAACAGAAAAAGAAGCTTGGCATTCTGCTTTTGCGATTGTCTCAGCTTTACAAAAAGGATTAGCACAAGCAAATTGTGATCCAAACATGATTCAATTAATTGAAGATACAACTCGAACAAGTGCCTATGAATTAATGAATGGCATCGGATACATTGATTTATTAATTCCAAGAGGAGGAAAAGGCTTAATTCAATCATGTGTTGAAAATGCCAAAGTCCCATGTATTGAAACAGGAACTGGTATTTGTAGTGTATATGTAGATGAGGACTGTGATATCGAAATGGCTTTAAATATTGTCGAAAATGCGAAAACAAGTCGTCCATCGGTATATAATGCCCAAGAAACTTTATTAGTTGCTAAAAACATTGCGCCACAATTTCTTCCTAAATTAAAGAAAAGAATTCCGCAAGTGGAGTTAAGATTAGATGAAAAAGCTTTAAAAATAATAGACGGAATTCCTGCAAGTTCAGAAGATTTTGATACGGAATTTCTTGATTATATTCTAGCTGTTAAAGTAGTGGACAATGTACAAGAAGCTATTGCTCATATTCAAAAACATTCCACGCATCATTCAGAAAGCATAGTAACAAATAATGCGAAACATGCACAATTGTTTGTCGATTTAATTGATAGTGCTGCTGTATATGTCAATGCTTCCACGCGGTTTACCGATGGCAATGAATTTGGGTTAGGATGTGAAATGGGAATATCGACACAAAAGCTACATGCCCGTGGTCCTATGGGATTAAAAGAATTAACTACGTATAAATATATTATTCATGGAAATGGGAATATAAGATAAAAGCTCTAAAATGAACCGAACCCAATAATTTGGACAAATTAATTTTTAAGCTGATGCTAAGGATTGGCTTCTGTATTGTGCAGGAGTTAATCCTTTTAATTTTGTTACTATTCTTTGATTATTATAATAATCTATATATTCTACAATTGCA
>JAQYFP010000022.1 GCA_028723085.1 Erysipelotrichaceae bacterium
GAACCAATATACTTTTATCCATACAGAGATGTGTTAGTTCAATAAAATTAAAACACCAATGTTGTACAATATAAAATAAAATGTGCTTCGATTGGTGTTTTTTATCAACATTGGTGTATTAATTTTCTAATGTATTATACCTAAAATAATTCGTTAAAATGAGTGTTTCACTCAATTTAGTCAGTAAAACTAAAAAATGGCATATCATTACGATATTGCCATGGTTTCTTAATTATAGATTTATTTAGATTCCCGTACGAATGTTTTCTGGAGCTTTATTAACCAAAGAAAAATGTTCAAACTTCATTTCACTACCTTCTGCATTTGGAGATTGCGTAACAAATCCTACTTTAATAGTTTGTTTCATAGGTAAAGAGAAAACTCTTACTTTAAATAATTTGTTTTCTTCAATTCCATAATGAATAGCAAAAGTATCTCCTTTGCGAGCCAATTGAAGCCAGACTTCATTTCCTTCTAAATTTACTCCATTTGCATCATCAGATGTTTTATTTGTGATAACTGAAACAATTGTATGTGTTCCAAAATTAGTAAGTTCAAAAGCACATTTAGCCCACAAATCATTATCTTCATAAGCCATCATTCCACATGCATCATATACTCCTAAGAACTCATGAGAAACTTTTGCCTTAATTGTAAAGTCGCCAGTTACTTCTTGAAATAAATAAGCTGCTGTACTTACTTTTGACTTTGATACTGCACTATTAATAAAATCAGTTTTTGTGTTTGAATTCATATATAAAGTCGAATCTTCAACTCTATATACAGGGTTATTCATTTCTTTAAAAAACATTATTCTTTTTTCCTCCGTTATTTACATTGATTATAACATTATTACATTTACATTAGGAAAAACAAATAATTAATTTCTTTTTAAAGTGATTTTATTTCAATCAACTGAGCTATAAAACAATCAATTAAAATGAGTGTTTCGCTCAATTTATTGAAAATAAAAATTAAATATATTTAAATAAGAGTGAGGTGATACATATGATTTATACTGTAACATTTAATCCTGCTTTAGATTATGTGATTCAAGTTGATCATTTTAAAACAGGACAAATTAATCGCAATAAAAGTGAAAAAATAGTATATGGTGGAAAAGGAATCAATGTTTCTTGTATCTTGAATGAACTTGATATTAAAAGTACGGCATTGGGATTTATTGCTGATTTTACCGGAAAAGCACTAGAAAATGGTTTAGAACAACTTGGAATTGCCACAGATTTTATTGAAGTTAAACAAGGAATGACGCGTATTAATGTCAAAATGAAATCCGATGAAGAAACGGAAATAAATGGGATGGGTCCAATTATTTGTCAAGAAGACTTTGATTGTTTATTGAATAAAGTAAAACAATTAAAACAAGGAGATTTATTGATATTATCAGGAAATATTCCTTCTTGTTTAAAAGCCGATGCATATCAAAGAGTTATTGAAAATTTAAATGAAGGAGTTAATTTTGTCATTGATTCAGAAAAAGATTTACTGATGAAAACATTATCTTATCATCCATTTTTGATTAAACCCAATAATTTAGAATTACAAGAAATCTTTAGTATTCAATTTGAAAATGAAAATCAAATTATTGAATGTGCTAAAAAACTACAAGAAATGGGAGCTAAAAATGTTTTAGTATCCATGGCAAAAGACGGAGCTATTTTAGTAGATGAAAAAGGAACAATTCATAAACAAGGCATTTGTAAAGGTAAAGTAGTGAATTCGGTAGGAGCTGGAGATTCAATGGTAGCTGGATTTATTGCTGGGTTTATACAAACGAAAGACTATGATTATGCGTTAAAATTAGGAACAGCTTGTGGAGGAGCCACTGCTTTTCAATCGGGATTGGCAACAAAGGAACAAATACAAGAAGCTATTGATTCATTATAAAAAAACATCGTCTAGTAACTTTAGACGATGTTTTTTCAATATGAATTAATTAACAATGTTGTTAACCCACATTTTACTTTTAACTAAGAAATAACCAGTAATGGCTTTGAGTCCATCCGCTATTGTGATTAATACCACAATCATTTCAATGGAAAGGTTTGTAAAGCGAGTTAAGATAAATGATAATGGGATAACAATCAACCAAGTGAATCCACTATCAAATAAAATGGTAATTCCAATTTTTCCACCACTTCGTAAAATGAAATAGGAAGAATTGGCATAGGACCAGAATGGCATCGCAATGGCTTGTACAATGATGATGAAAGAAGCCAATGCTTTAATTGTTGCAGTGGTTTGATAGATTTTAGGAAAAGCTATTCCTACGGGAACCATTATTAAAGCTACAATTGCGGTCACGAAACAAACAAATGGCATTAAATGATTGGCATCATCAATGGCTTCATCAAATAATCCGGCTCCAAGTTTATTTCCAACTAAAATACCAGCTGCTGATCCAAATTGAATATAGACAACACCAAATAAGTTTGTTAACGTACTGGCAATGTTTCGTGCAGCAACAACTTCTAGTCCGCGAACAGAATAACACTGTGCAATCACACTCATTCCAAATGACCATAAAAATTCATTCATTAGTAAAGGGATACTTTTTAAAATCATTTGTTTACATAAATCAGATGGAATATGGAATAAATGACGATAAGCTCCTACTAAATATTTATTTCTTTCAATATGTGTATGAGCCCAAATAATCATTACGAATGCTTCAATAATTTTGGCAATAACGGTAGCTACAGCCGCTCCAGCTACTCCTAATTGTGGGAATCCAAATTTCCCAAAGATTAAGGAATAATCTAAAAATAAGTTAAAAAATAAAGCGGATAAAGCTGCATACATTGGAATTTTAGTTTCTTGGCATTCACGAATAACACTGCAATAAACTTGTCCAATCGCAAAGGGAATCAAACTATAAATAATAATAGATAAATATTCTTGTCCATAGTGTAGGGTTTGTGCAATTAATTCAGGGGAATCATCTTTTGACAAGAATAACTGAATAAGATTGTCTCCAAAGAAAATGAAAATACACAATCCAAGAATACAAATTAAGGAAGCAAACAATAATCGGAATCGGAATGTATGTTTCTGTCCTTCATGGTTTTGTTTTCCAAAGAATTGACATCCAAAGATACCAGCTCCTGAAATAGCTCCAAAGATACTGATGTTGAATACGAATATAAACTGGTTAACGATTGAAACACCACTCATTTGGCATGTTCCAATTTGGCCAACCATAATATTATCGAGCATACTTACAAAATTCGTAATTAAATTTTGAATAATCATAGGTATGGCAATATATAATATATGGGAATAATAACTTTTCTTCTTCTGCATAATACCTCCTTCTCAAGTCCATATATCATAACATAAAAATATTTTACCGACACTAATTGAGATAAATTTCACAATATAAGAAATAGTTATGTTTGGATATTGAAAAAATTGTAAATGAGTGTAAAAATCAAATTGTATACGTGAATACTTTAAATAATGAAATAGATGAGGAGGATGAATAATGAAAATTAATACGATGATTGAAAACATCAAAAAATATCATAAAGGATATGGAACTATTGATGACACAACAAGTAGAGACCAAGTTTTATTTGGAAATCCGGACCAAGAATGTACAGGAATTGTTACAACATGTTGGGCCAATGTGGATGTGATTCGTTACACCATTGAAAAAGGAGCTAATTTCATTATTTGTCATGAAGCCTTATTTTGGAATCACGGTGATCATAGAGATTGGTTGGAAGAAAGTCAAAATGAAGTTTATTTAGAAAAGAAAAAACTATTGGAAGATAATAATATTGTTGTATGGCGAAATCATGACTATATTCACTCAGGAATTCCATATAATGGGGATTATACAGACGGTATTTTTGTGGGATTGGCTAAGAAAATGGGATGGGATCATTTAATTGATAATCCGATTAATTCTTTTGATGATTCACTTGTTTGTTCAACTGCTTATGAATTCAATCAAGAAGTAGATCCTCAAGATTTGGCAAAACAATTAATTGATACATGTAATTTAAATGGAATTAAATTAATGGGAAATGAGCATGCTAAAATTAAAAAAGCGGCTGTTTTATTCCATGTTTTTGGGGATGCCAAAGAAGCAATTGAAAAAACAGATAAAAGCGATATCGATTGTTTATTGACAATGGAATTAATTGACTTTACATATGCGGAATATATTCGTGATAGTGGAATGCTTCAAAAAAATAGAGTGGCATTGAATATGGGACACTTTAACTTGGAAGAAAGTGGTATGGAATACATGTTAACTTATCTAGATGAAGCCATTGGAGAGTATGTACCAGCTTGGTTTAAACAATCAGGAGATAATTATAAATATATAGTGAAGTAATATGAAATGCTCGAATTTTAACACTAAAAATTGAAAAGAATCTCATACAAAATTTTTACAAATTTTTTGAGCATTTTAGATGAAAACTAATTCTAAAAAATATATAATGAAGACAGTTAAATAAAGGAGGACAAAAAATATGTCAAAATGGGTATGTAAAGTATGTGGATATGTATATGAAGGAGAATTCTTACCAGAAGATTTCAAATGTCCAGTATGTAAAGTTCCAGCAAATATGTTTGAAGAAGTAAAAGGAGATATGAAATTAGCAGCTGAACATGAATTCGGTGTATATGAAAAAACAGTAAAAAATAATCCAGATATCTCTGATGAAGATAAAAAATATATTTATGATCAATTAAAAGCAAACTTTGAAGGTGAATGTTCAGAAGTAGGTATGTACTTATGCATGGCACGTATTGCTCATCGTGAAGGATATCCTGAAATTGGATTATACTGGGAAAAAGCAGCTTATGAAGAAGCAGAACATGCATCTAAATTTGCAGAATTATTAGGATCTGATTTAGAACCAAATATGACAGATTCTACTAAGAAAAACTTAGCATGGCGTGTTGATTGCGAATTTGGTGCAACTGCTGGTAAAGTTGAATTAGCTAAAGTGGCTAAACAAAATAACTTAGATGCTATTCATGATACAGTACATGAAATGGCTCGTGATGAAGCTCGTCATGGAAAAGCATTAAAAGGTTTATTAGAAAGATATTTTAAATAAGAATAATAAGATGAGTCAGGTTGAATAGCTTGGCTCTTTTTTTTATAATCATTTTATGAAATTACCTGAACATGTATACAAAACAATGGAATATATCTCAACAAAAGGGAATGTCTATTTAGTTGGCGGAGCTATTCGTAATACAATTCTAAATTTACCCATATCCGATTATGATTTATGTACCGATGTTCCTTTAGAACAATTATTTCCTGATAAAAAAATAATGAAAAACGATAACCGTGAAATTATCTTTTTAAATGATCAAAACATTGAATTATCGACAATGAAAGGAAACACTATTCTAGAAGATTTATCGCATCGTGATTTTACAATGAATGCCATCGCTATGGATATAAACGGAAATATCATTGATCCTTATCAAGGACAAAAAGACATTCAAAATAAAAAGATAAAAACTATATCAAATGAATGTTTTACACAAGACCCTTGTCGTATATTAAGAGCCATTCGTTTTTCATGTGAACTAGATTTTGAAATCGTTGATGATATTACAGAATACAAAGATTTACTAAAAACAATTAAAACAGAAAGAATTCGAGAAGAGTTTTATAAAATACTATTGTTGAATCCAGGAAAAATAGAAGAATACAAAGACATATTTTTTGTGTTTTTACCAGAATTAAACTGTGAAATAGTACAAAATAATCCTTACCATATATATAATATATTTAAACACATCATTGAAACAACCAAACACACACCACCTGTATTGGAACTAAGACTCGCTGCTTTATTTCATGATATAGGAAAAGTTAAGTGTAAGACAACTAAGAATGGAATAGATCACTTTTATGGACACGATAAAATTTCAAGTCAGATGTTTATGAAAATTGCGAAAAGATTAAAAATAGATCATAAAACGACAAATAAAGTCAATACATTGATTTTAAACCATGAATTTAATTTATATTTTTCTACTAAAGCGTGGACAAGAAGAATATTGAAATATGACTTAGATATTGAACAATTATTTTTATTACGAAAAGCAGATATTTCTGCACAAAATCCTATTTATTTAAATCGTTTAGAAGACTATGATAAAAAGGAAAAGGAAATTATTCAATTGGCTAAGAAAAAAAACATTAAAATTAAGGGCGATTACTTTGTTTCAAAAGATGTTGAGCCCAAAAATATTGGAAAAATTTTAAGAGAGCTACAAACAAAAGTATTATTAGGTCAGATAGAAAATGAAGAAGGGGCTTTAAAACAATATGCAGATCAAAGATATCGGAAATACTACCGAAATAATGAATAAACTAACTAAAATTGAAGGAATTCGTATTTTATATGTTTGTGAATCGGGTTCACGAGCATATGGACTTTACAACCAAGAAAGTGATTATGATGTTCGCTTTATTTATGCACTACCTGTGAATTCGTATTTAAATATATTTAATCAAAAAGAGGAAATCACAATTCGAGATGAACAATATGATATTGTGGGATGGGATATTAAAAAAGTATTGCGCTTACTTTCTAAAAATAATCCGTCTCTATATGAATGGTTAAATAGTCCAGTCATTTATTATGAAGACGCATCTTTTAATGCGATTCGACAATTATTATTAAAAAAAGGATTTTCACTTCGATCACTGGCTCTTCACTATATTTCTATGGCTAGATCAAATTATAAGAAAATAATGAATTATGAAACGGCTGGTGTGAAGAGTTGTTTAATGGTATTAAGACCTTTACTAATGGGGAAATGGATTTTAGATAAAAAAGAACTTCCTCCTATTTATTATCCTGATTTAATTGAATTGGAAACATCTATTCATCGTAAACTAGAAAAATTAATTGTGCTTCGAAAAAATAATATTCAAGTTGTTCCTTTTACCAATGACATTGAATCTTTCATTAATCGTGAAATGGATTTAGGAATGAAAAAAATTGTTCAGCTTAATGAACAACAAACTTTTTCAGAAGATGAATTAAATGCTTTGTTTATTGAAATGGTTCAAAACAAACAATGGCATTTAATAAATGAACAAGAACCTAAAATAGGAACAGACATTGTATTAATGATGAAACTAAATCAAAAGAATCAGTATTTCTATGCCAAAGCCTATGTATTAGGAGATCGTCGTTATACAATTAATGGAAAAGTATTTGTGACAGGAATTATTACGAATAAATACGAACCAATGGCATGGATTGAAATTGAAAAGCCTTCGAATTATATAATGAGTCAAATATTTAAAGAAAGTCAATCATAGCGATTGACTTTTTAAGTTATTGTTTTCAATTATGATTTGAGTATTAAATACTTTTTTAATGAAGTAACGATCATGACTAACACATATAATACATCCTTCAAAATCATTTAAAGCTTGAATCCATACAGGGATCGATAAAGGAGATATATTACGAGTGGGTTCATCTAATAATAAAACATTGCTTTTTTTAAGAATTAAATACGCAAAGTATATTTTGGCTTGTTGTCCAAGCGAACAATTGAAAATATTTTGATTCATTTCATTTTCAATGATTTTTAAACTACCTAATATACTTTGAATGGAAGTGATATCAAAATTAAATCGTTGTAGAAATGTAATAGGTGTATCATGAGCTTGAAAGAAGTCACTATAATTTTGTGGCATATAACCCAAAACGATGTCTTTGCGATTCTTTAATTGTTGATACATATCTTTTACTAATAGTGATTTACCGCATCCATTATTTCCAGTAATACATATTTTATCTTGTCCATAAATTGATAAGGAAAACGGATTGATTAGTGTTTTATCTTCAATTTGAATGGATTTATTTGTGTATTCAATAATTTCTTTTGTCTTTGGTAAATGTGATTGATCAAAGAAAATATTAATTTCTTCTTCATATGAATCTAATTTTAAGTATGAACTTTGTTCTAAATGACTTTGACTCGATTTAATGGTTTTCATTTTATTTTTTAGTACTTTAGCTTCATGTGGTCTTTGCCTTGAAACAGAGCGTAAGTCACTTTGAACTTTATTGTGTAAATCATTTAATTTTTGTTTTTGTTTAAGATAAGCTTTCTTTTCATTTGAAGAAAGCTGAATATCTTTTTTTCTTGATTGTTCTCTTTGTTGGATGTAGTCACTATAGTTCCCTGAAAATAAAGTGATGACAGGTTTTGTCTTTTTGTTACGTTGTTCTAAATGAAGAATGCGCGTTGATGTATTTTTTAATAAAGTTGTATCATGGGAAATATAGATGATACTTTCTTTGGTGGAACGAATCCATTGTTCTAACCAAATGAGTGTATTCATGTCTAGGTCATTTGTGGGTTCATCTAAACAATACAAAGAAGCGGGTTTCATTTTCATTTTAACTAATTGTAGTTTAACTTTTTCACCACCACTTAGTGTGGAAATACATTGATTTGAATAAATAAAATGAGAATCAACATTCATTTCTTTACATAAATTATCAATTTCAATACATAAATTATAGTCTTCTATTTCATCTTCGATGTTTTCTTTTAATAGAAAATCAAGAGGAGTAGCATCATTCCAAATACTAGGCATAGACTGCGGTAAATAAGAAATGGTTTCAGTATTATAAATGGTTCCTTCTACTTTGACATAATCACAATCGATTCCGCATAATACTTTTAATAAAGTTGATTTGCCATTTCCTTCTTCGGAAATAATCGCAAGTTTTTCCCCATGGGATAAAGAAAAATTAAAAGTCGGTACAAGAGTCCGACCATTTTGTAGTGATATTTTTAAGTTTGAACATGTAAGCATAGTCTTCTCCTTTTTTTTTATTGTTTAATAATTAGTTTATCTATGCATTCTCATGTTCTCACGACCTTTCACATAGAAAGATAACACAATTGGGAGTAAAATACAAATGGAGGAAGCATATGCCATTTGAAATTGTTAGAAATGATATTACGAAAATGGAAGTCGATGTCATTGTCAATACAGCGAGTTCTAAGCCTATTATTGGTCCTGGAGTTGATAGTCATATATATGAAGAAGCTGGAAAAGAATTATGGAATGATAGAAAGAAGATTGGAGATATTGTCTGTGGTCAAGCCAAAATCACAAAAGGATATAATTTAAATGCGAAGTATATCATTCATGTTGTTTCACCGAATTGGAACAATCATTCACAAGACATTGATTTATTAAAAAAGAGTTATCAAAGTGCGTTACAACTTGTATTAAAATATAAATGTAAATCGGTGGCCTTTCCTTTATTATCAAGTGGAAATCGCGGTTTTCCTAAAGAAATTGCGATGCAATGTGCAATTGAATGTTTTAGTGATTTTTTATTGAAACACGATTGTATGATTTATTTAGTTGTTTATGATAAAAAGTCTTATTTGTGTTCTGAGAAGTTATTTCATTCAGTAAAGAGTTATGTGGATGATAAATATGTGGATGAACATTTTTATGAATCACGTAATATTTATTCACGAGAAATGAATTTATTTCCATTCGCTGGTAGTGCACGAAGTTTAGATCATTTAATGGAAGAATTAGATGAAACGTTTTCAGAGTGTTTAATTCGTATGATTGATGAAAGAAATTTAAAGGATTCGGATGTGTATAAAAAAGCCAATGTGGATCGTCGTTTGTTTTCGAAAATAAAAAATAATAAAAATTATCAGCCAAGTAAGGTAACCTGTATTGCCTTTGCGCTGAGTTTGGAATTGAATTTGGATCAGACTAAAGAGTTGATTGGAAAAGCTGGTTATGCTTTGACGCATAGTTCTAAGTTTGATATTGTCATAGAATATTTTATTGAAAATCATAATTATGATATTTATGAATTGAATGAAGTGTTGTTTTCATTTGATTTACCTTTAATTGGAGCATAACTTTATTTGTCGCTTTTGAAGCGACCATTCTTTGTTTGGATTTCTATATAGTATAGCTAAACAAAGGATGTTACTTATTATGTTGACAGAAATTGTATTTGTATTGGATCGTTCGGGTTCAATGCATGGACTTGAAAAAGAAACGATTAATGGGTTTAATTCATTAATTGATAAACAAAAAAAGGAAGATGGTCAGGCCATTGTTTCAACGGTTTTATTTGATAATGAGATTGAATTGTTACATGATCGGGAATTAATTGAAAAAATAAATCCTATTACAGAAAAAGAATATTATGTAAGAGGGTGTACGGCTTTATTAGATGCCATTGGTTTTTCTATTCATCATGTTGAATCAAGTAAAGCGGATAAAGTTTTGGTGATTATCACAACCGATGGAATGGAAAATGCGAGTAAAGAGTATTCATATAATAAGATTCATCGTTTAATCGATAAACAAAAAGAAAAGGGCTGGGATTTTCTGTTTTTAGGAGCAAATATCGATGCGATTCAAGAAGCCAATCGTTTTGGTATTGATGCAGATTTTGCCACAGGATATAGAAGCGATGCAGTTGGGACAAGTTTAAATTACGATGTATTAAATGATGCGATTGGAAATGTAAGAAAAAATAAAAAACTAGATAAGAGTTGGAAAGAAAGAATAGAAAAGAGGGGAAAATAATGAGAGGTGCTATTTTAGGAGATATTATTGGGTCTCCATATGAATTTGATCGAGGAAATAAGACAAAGGATTTTCCATTGTTTTCAAGAGAATCAAATTATACAGATGATTCAGTAATGACATGTGCTATAGCTAAGGCATTTATGAAATCAATTGATGAACAGGCAGATGATGATCAAATTAGAAAAAATATTATTGAATGCTTGAAATATTATGGGAATAAATATCCTTTAGCGGGTTATGGAGTTCGATTTTATCGATGGTTAAAACAAGAAAATTCTCAACCTTATAATAGCTTAGGCAATGGTAGTGCGATGCGGGTTAGTAGTGTAGCTTGGTTGTATGATAATTTAGAAGATGTTGAACATGCCGCAAAATTATCAGCTGAAGTAACGCATAATCATCCAGAAGGAATTAAGGGAGCCCAGGCGGTCGCAAGTGCGATTTATTTAGCACGAACACATCATTCAAAACAAGAAATTAAAGAATATATTGAGTCAAAATATCAATGTGATTTATCACGAACAATTGAACAAATTCGTCCTAGTTATTATCACGTAGAAACTTGTATGGAATCTGTTCCTGAAGCTATTACAGGTTTTCTAGAAGGAGATAGTTTTGAGGATGTATTGCGTACAACGATTTCGCTAGGAGGAGATTGTGATACACTTGGTGCTATAGCTGGTAGTATTGCACAAGCGTATTATGGAATTGATCCACAATTGAGTGATAGATGTAAGGATTATTTACCAGATGATTTATATAGTATTGTTTTAGAGTTTGAAAAGCGGTGTTAATTTTTATTTTTTAATTTGGTTTCTGATGAGCTATTGTGCAAAAGAGTGGGGGATTTGATATTATTTTTTGTCTTTTTGCGATTTTTCTATTAATGAAATTTTGTCTTTTGTACTTACAAGGGATAAAAAAATTAAATTATTTGTATTATTTTTATTAATGTGGTACATTATAGATAACTGATAGTCTGAAAAGGGGGAAGATTATTGTGAGTTTAATAGAAAATAATGGAAAGAAAGTTGCTTCCGTGTTATGTGTGGCTAGTTGTTTCCCAGTAGTCGCAACGGTATATGCGATGGAAACAAATCCAGGATGGCATGGAGAAAAATATGTTAAAGAAGATGCGACAGTAGCTAAAGGTTGGGAAGAAATCGAAGGAAAATCTTACTATTTTTCTGAGGAAGATGGAACGGTTGATGAACAAGTAACGAAAGAAGCTGTAGTCGCTACTGTAAATGTAGAAATGACAGAAACTGTCACAGCACAAGTAAAAGAAGAAACTCCTGTTGAAGTTTCAAATGTTGTGAAAGAAGAACAAAATACAGCTGAAGTTGAACAACCAGAAACACCTGATGTTCCAGAAACTCCTGTTGAACCTGAAACACCAGTAGAGCCTGAAACTCCAGAAGTTCCTGAAGCACCAGAAACACCAAGTGTTCCTGAGACTCCAGTTGAACCAGAAACAACTCCAGAGCCTGAAACTCCAGTTGTTCCAGAACAAACAGAACCAGAAGTACCAAGTGTTCCTGAAACTCCGGTTGAACCAGAAACAACTCCAGAACCTGAAACTCCAGTTGTTCCAGAAACACCAAGCGTTCCAGAACAAACAGAACCAGAAACACCTTCTATTCCTGTTACACCAACTGAACCTGAAGTTCAAGAACCTGTAACAGATCCATATGCGGATTTAAATAGTCGTATTGTGGATGCGGCATTATCATTAGTCGGTGTTACGGATGGTCAATGGTGTACACAAGTCGTACAACAAGCTTTAGCGGGTGCGGGTGTACAAGATGCTTATCAATTATGGCCTGATCAATATGTTGGTCAATATGGTTACTATACAGATACTCCACAAGCTGGTAACTTAGTTTATTATTATAATGGTGGTCGTGGAGTGGATCACATTGCGATTTATATCGGAAATGGGATGGCAGTTCATGGAAATTACATGACTTCATCTGGTCCTAAGACTATTATTTCTTCTGTTTATATTGATGGTGGAGCTCCTCAATTTATTCAAGTCGTACGTTAATTCCTATAAAGTCTAGTGTCAAGCTAGACTTTTTTGTTATAATAGATAAAGTCAAAGGAGGACTAAAAAATGGATGCTTATCAAAATTTAATTACTCGTCGTAGTATAAAAAAATATAATGATACTAAAGTGAGTGATGAACTTTTAGAAAAAATAGTATATGCAGGACAATGTGCTCCTACAGGAATGAATCGCCAGGAAACTGGTTTTGTTGTGATTCAAGATGAAGAAACAATTCAAAAATTATCAAAATTAAATGCCGCGGTTATGAATTCAACGGCTGATCCATTTTATGGAGCGCAAGCTGTGATAGTAGTTTTAGTAGATACGAAAGTAGGTTCTACTTATGAATACGATGGAGCCTTGGCAATGGGAAATTTAATGAATGCTGCTCATGCTTTAGGTGTAAGTTCATGTTGGATTCATCGCGCCAGAGAAGTATTTGATTCTATGGAAGGAAGAGAAATGCTTCGCCAATGGGGATTTGATGACACATATGTTGGAATAGGAAACTGTATTTTAGGCTACAGTGATGTTGAAGTTGAAATGAAACCACGTACTTCAAAGGTGGTATGGGTTAAATGAGAATAGGACAAGCCGTTGATATTCATCCTTTAAAAGAAGGAAGAGACTTAATTCTTGGTGGGGTTAAAATTGATCATTTTCAAGGATTAGATGGACACTCGGATGCCGATGTTTTGGTTCATGCCATTGCGGAGAGCATATTAGGGGCTTTGGCACTAGGGGATTTAGGAAAACATTTTCCGGATACCGATCCGAAATACAAAGGAATTTCAAGTATCTTATTGTTAGAACATGTTTATGAATTAATGAATGAAAAGGGATATGTGATTGGAAATGTGGATGCGACTATTTTAGCAGAAAAACCTAAAATGGCTCCTTACATTTCGCAAATGCGCGAAAATATTGCTCATTCTCTTCATTGTGATATTTCTAAAGTTTCTATCAAAGCAACTAGAGGAGAAAAACTTGGTTTTGTTGGACAGGAACAAGGAATGGTTTCAATGTGTGTTTGTTTATTGGAGGAAAAATAATGCGTGCTGTGATTCAATTAGTTAAAAATGCGAGTTGTACAATTGATGGAGAACTTGTTTCTTCAATTGAAAAGGGGTATTGTATTTTAGTTGGCTTCAATGAACAAGATTCAAAAGAAATTGTGGATAAAATGATTGCGAAAATTGTGAAGTTACGTATTTTTATGGACGAAAATGAAAAAATGAATTTATCTATTCAAGATGTAGGTGGATCTGTTTTATCAATTTCACAATTTACGTTATATGCCAATTGTAAAAAAGGAAATCGTCCTAGTTTTATTGAAGCAGCTAAGCCATCAATTTCAAGTCCTTTATATGATTATTTCAATGAAGCTTTATCAAAGTTTGTACCTGTTCAAACAGGAGTCTTTGGAGCGGATATGAAAATTGATTTATGTAATGATGGTCCAATTACCATTGTTTTAGATAGTGAAAATTTATAGGAGTAGATATGGATAAGGAATATGGTTTAAATGATATTGTTGAAATGAAAAAAGAACATCCGTGTCATAAATCAACACAATGGAAGATTATTCGTATGGGAGCCGATATACGAATTAAATGTTTAGGATGTGGAGCGAGTGTATTAATGCCTCGTGTTAAATTCGAAAAGAAATTAAAAAAGGTTATAGCTAAAGGAGAAGAATAATGTCACTAACTGCTGGAATAGTAGGATTACCAAATGTAGGAAAATCAACTTTATTTAATGCGATTACAAAATCACAAGTGGAAGCTGCAAACTATCCATTTGCGACAATTCAACCCAATGTAGGAGTTGTAGAAGTACCTGATCGTAGAGTCGATCGTTTAAAAGAAATCTTCAATCCTAAAAAAACAATCTATACAACATTTGAATTTACGGATATCGCTGGTTTAGTAAAAGGAGCGAGTAAAGGAGAAGGATTAGGAAACCAATTCTTGTCCAATATTCGTTTAACAGATGCGATTTGTCATGTGGTTCGTTGTTTTGATGATGCCAATATTACACACGTCGAAGATTAAATTGATCCAATTCGTGATATTGAAATCATTAACTTAGAATTGATTTTTGCAGACCTTCAAACAATTGAAAACCGTCGTAGTAAAATCGAAAGAAAAGCGAAAACTAATAAAGATAAAGATTCATTGGCTGAACTTGCACTATTGGATCGTATTCAACCATGGTTAGAAGATGAAAAACCAGTTCGTTCATTAGAAATGAATGAAGATGAATTAGCTTTAGTAAAAAGCTACAATTTATTAACAGCTAAACCCGTTATTTATGTTGCGAATCTAGATGAAGAAGGGGTTATGGACCCAGATGCTGTGGAATATTATAACCGTGTGAAAGAATTCGCTCAAAAAGACAACAGCCAAGTCATTCCTCTTTGTGCCAAAATGGAAGAAGAATTATCTGGTTTAGATAAAGAAGAAAAAGATGCATTCTTAGAAGAATTAGGTGTTCCTTATTCAGGATTGGATTTATTAATTAAGAGTGCTTATTCTGTATTGGATTTATGTACATTCTTAACAGCTGGAGAAGATGAATGCCGTGCTTGGACATTCAAAAAAGGAATGAAAGCTCCTGACTGTGCTGGAGTCATTCATACGGATTTCAAACGTGGATTCATTCGTGCTGAAGTTTATCGTTTTGAAGACATTGATGAATTGGGTTCAGAACAAGCGATTAAAGAAGCGGGTCGCTTGCGCTTAGAAGGAAAAGATTACGTTGCCCAAGACGGGGATGTAATGCACTTTAGATTTAATGTTTAATATTCGTTCAATGCTTATTCGCTTACTAGCGTTACTTCTAGCTTTTACTTTACATGAATTTGCACATGCCTTAGCTTCTTATTGTTTAGGAGACAGAAGTCAGTCTTGCCATAATCGTTTGACAATAAATCCTTTGGCTCACATTGATTGGATGGGGTTATTGTGTTTATTTGCCTTTGGTTTTGGATGGGGAAAACCAGTAAGTGTAGATCCAAGATATTATAAAGATCCTAAAAGTGGAATGATGTGGACGGCTTTTGCCGGTCCAGTAATGAATTTTATTTTATCGTTTGTCTGTGTATTTTTATATTATGTGATATTAGCGTTCCTTCCGGGATTTGCGTATGCCTCTCTAGGATCATTTATTATTGATTTACTTGCCCAAACGGCATATTTATCAATGGGATTAGGAATCTTTAACTGTATTCCTATTCCACCTTTAGATGGATCAAAAGTATTTTTCTACTTTTTAGACGATGAAAAATATTTTAAAGTGATTCAAGGAAGTCCAATGATTTCACTTGTGTTCGTTTTTGTGTTGATGAGTGGAATTATTTCAGCTCCAATTATGAATTTAGAAAATACTATGATAGGTGTATTTTCTAAGATTTCGTTTGCGATATTAGGTTTATAGATATGATGGATATAGAAAACTACACAAAAGTATTATCAAGTAATTCACCAACACCTGGAGGAGGAGGCACAAGTGCTTTGGTCGGTGCTTTAGCTGCTTCTTTGGGTTCTATGGTTGGGAATTTAACGGTAAATAAGAAAAAATATGTTGATGTACAAGAAGAAATTCTTGTTTGTCTAGAAAAATCAGAACAACTTCGTATTCGTTTATTAAAAGATATTCAAAAAGATGCCCAAGCTTTTGAGCCTTTATCAAAGGCTTATGGCATTGATAAGACCAATTCTAATCGGGAACAAATATTGGAACAGTGTTTAAAACAAGCTGCCAATGCTCCTTTTGAGATTGTCAAAGATGTATGCGAAGTAATTGATGTATTAGAAGTATATGGAACCATTGGTTCTAAACTTGCGATTTCGGATGCCGCAACAGGTGCAGCACTTGCTCATGGTGCTTTAAAAGGGGCATATATAAATGTATTAGTGAATACAAGATTAATGAAAGATAAAGACTATGCTTTGAATTTAGAGAAACAAGTCAATGAACTAGTTGATGAATATTCTCAAAAAGCACTGTTAATTTATAATTCGGTTTTAGAAAGGATTTAACTATGATTTTATATGGAAATGAAGTTGCCAAGGCCATTGAAGAAAGAAGTCTTGCCCTTATTCAAGATAAAACACCAGTGTTGGCAATTGTTCGCGTAGGAGAAAATCCAAGTGATTTATCTTATGAAAGAGGTCTTACAAAACGCTGTGAAAAAATGGGTGTAACCATTAAGAATGTAGTATTTCCATTGGATGTGGATGTAGATACTTTTTATGCATCTATTGATGAATTAAATCAAGATAAAACCGTTCATGGAATATTGATGTTTCGACCTTTACCTAAAAATTTAGACAACGAACGAGCACGTAATGCGATTGCTCCTGAAAAAGATGTCGATGGATGTACAGATGGCTCATTAGCAGGGGTATTCACAAATACCAATAAAGGATTTGCACCTTGTACAGCTCAAGCCGTTATGGAGTGTTTAGATTACTATAATATAGATGTCACTTCTAAAAATGTTACTATTGTTGGTCGTAGCTTAGTTGTAGGTAAACCACTTGCGATGATGATGACATCAAAGAATGCCACTGTTACTTTATGTCATACCAAAACCAAAAATTTAGAAGAAGCTTGTCAAAGAGCAGACATAGTTGTGGTAGCAACAGGACAAATGGAATCTATGGGTGCTTCTTATTTTAGACAAGGACAAACGGTTATTGATGTAGGAATCAATTTCAATGAAACAAAACAAAAGTTATGTGGAGATGTTTTATTTGAAGAAGTTGAACCGATTGTAGAAAACATAACACCTGTTCCTAAAGGAATTGGTTCTATCACAAATAGTGTACTTGTTTATCATGTATGCCAGGCTTGTAGTCAATCAAATTAGCGATACGAAAGTATCGTTTTTTTTTGTTTATGACAGTGATAGTGTCAATTAAAATGAGTTAATATAGCCATGAAACATATAGTAATTGATTTAGAAATGAATGCATCCAATTGTGATGTATGTAGAATGGAAATTATTCAAATTGGTGCTGTTGTATTAGATGACCAATATCAAATGATGGGAAGTTTTTCAACTTTAGTAAAACCACAGTGGAATGATATAATTGAACCTTTTTATGAATCTTTAACAGGAATCTCAACGGAAATGGTACAAAATGCACCAGTATTTAATGAAGCTTTGTATTCTTTTATGAACTGGATTAAAAACTTGAATGATGAAGTGGAGGTATTAGCGTGGTCAGAAAGTGATTTAAATCAAGTTTTAATGGAAGCGTCTTATAAAGAATATGAATTTGATGATTTTGAAGAATATGTCATTAGTCAATGGGTTGATTTTCAAAATGAATTTGATCATAAATTATTCATCGACCATCAATGTTCTTTAAAAGATGCCTTGGACTATGCTCATATTGAATTAGAAGGAAATTGGCATGATGCACTAGATGATGCCAGAAACACAGCACAATTATTAGCTTTGTTGAGAGATGATAAAAAGTGTTTAGAAACATTTGGAACGGTAATAGAAGTACAGAAAGTGGAAAAAGATACATTAGGGGATTTATTTGATTTTTCACATTTTGTGTTTGATTAATTTATAATTATTTATGTAGTACATGTTTTAAACGACAAGATAGATGTCAAAAGGAGTCAATAAAGGAAGATAGGATTTGTTATATAATATAGATAATATACACATTCAAAAACGGAGGATATCATGAATAATAATTATGTTTTAGGATTAGACATTGGGATTGCTTCTATTGGATGGATGCTTTTTAATCAAGATAATCAAAAAATGATTGATATGGGAGTATCAATGTTTGATGAAGCACAACAGGCATCAGAAGCACGAAATCACAGATCAGCAAGAAGAAATATGCGCCATAAAAATTGGCGTAAACGCCAAATGATTCAAGCCTTTATTGATTTTGGTTTTATTAATAAAGAAGATGGATTTAATGATGATGGAAGCATTAATTCAAACTATCTTTCTTTTCGTTATAATAACGAAATTAAAGATGAAACAGTTTATCATTTGAGAAATCGTGGATTGAGTGAACAATTAACAAATCGTGAACTATTAATTGCTTTATATAATATATGTAAAACAAGGGGACACTTCTTATTGGAATCAGTAAATTTTGAAGATACGGATACGATTTCTTTTGATGTATTTAGTGAAAAATTCTATGAATTAACAGAAGAATTTGTTCAGTTTCAAGATAAAGAAGAATTTGAAAAGCTAGTTTTAAAACCTATTTTTGAACAAACAATTAAAGCTAATACCATTAAAAAAGAAATTAAAAACAATACATTCACAACAAGTGATGAATTTGATAAAGCGTTACAAGAAATATGTCTTTTAATTTGTAATAATAAAGCTGATTTAAATTTAATTAGTGAATCGGTTCAATTAAAAGATAATACTAAAAAAGTAAATATTATTGAATTACTAAAGAAAGATGAATTGAATGAATTCTTAGAAGGATGTATTGAACTTTATGATATTAAAAATGTAGCTGCCATTTTACATGAATATAAATATATTTGTCAAAAGGATGTAGCGCTATTAGAAGAAGTTAAAGAAATTTATCATAAGAAAGATATTAATGATCCTGATTTTGAAAAAGAAAAGAAAGTAATGCAGTCGCGAATGATTTCGGTAAATGCCAAACATCCAGATCGAATCAGAGCTGTAAAGAACATTGAAAATAAATTCCCTAATGGTCTATATGTGAAAGAAGCTCGTGCTATTTTAAAGAAACAACAAGAGTACAATCCTCAAATCACTAATGAATTTATTGATATTTGTTTGGATATCATTAAATCACGTATACCTTATTATGTAGGTCCATTAGGAAAAGAAGCTCGAAATGGATGGGTTACTAAAACAGGAAACTTTAAATATAGTTACAACTACAGTAAAGGTTGTGTAGATGAAAGTAAAACAATAGAAGAGTGGAAGAAACGAATGATTTCTCATTGTACTTATCTTCCAGAAGAATTTGCTTTACCGAAAGGATCATTTATTGCAGAAACGTTTGGTCTTGTTAACGAATTAAATATTTTAAAGTGTAAAGATGAAAATGGTGATGACTACTTTTTAACTGCCAATGATAAATTTAAGTTATTTGATGAATTATTCCTACAAACAAAAGGAAAAATCAGTTACAAAGATGTAGCTGAGTGTTTGAATTTGCAATCAGTTGGAACATTAAATAAAGGAACCGTACAAAAATTCAAATTAGAATATACACTTTATTTTTCAATTGTTAATATATTGCCGGAATTAAAGTTAAATTCTATAACAGAAATATTCTCAGACAGCAAAAAAATAGATGAGTTGGAAAGAATTATTCTTGATATCAATTTATTTGATGAAGAAGATTCAAAAAAAGATCATTTCATTAAACTAGGATATTCGAAAGAAGTTTCTAATAAATTATCTAAATTGAAATCAAAGAGTTTCTTTGCGTTCTCTAAAAAATTCCTTTTAGATACACCAATTGATCAATGTGGACTGTCTATTTTAGAAAAGTTATTTGAAGATAATCCTAAAGATACAAAACAAGTTAATGAACAAATGACCATTATTACCAATGCGGTGGATATGCAAGGAAATCCAATAGATTTTACAGCTAATAAATATGAACAAAAATTCAAAAATGGAGAATGTCTTGGAATTGATTTATTATTAGATGATGGGAAACCTGTAATTCCAGTATCTAGAGGTGTTATTCGTTCTTTAAATGAATGTTTAAAACTATACAATGCCGTTATAAAGATGTATGGAGTTCCTAGTAGAGTTGTCGTTGAAACAGCTAGAGATTTGAAAGATAATTCTCAAACTGGTGAAGTTAAAGCAAAACATTACAATAAAATGGAAGATTGCTACAATGATATTTTAAAACAAACTAAAAATCATAGAAATTATTTAGAAGATTGGGATACAATTGCATCTTACTTAACAAAGAATAAACAAAAAATTGAATTATATATTAGACAAGATGGTCGTGACATGATTTCTGGTGAAAAAATTGATATTCATAATCTTCAGAATTATGAAATTGATCATATCTTACCAAGAGGTTTTGGTGATAATTCCATGGACAACAAGATGTTAATCAATAGAAGATATAATTCATTGAAAAACAATCGAGTTCCATTAATGTATATTGAGGATGGTGCATATGAAATTAACAGTAATGAGTTAATCACTGTTAGTGACTATGAAAAACGAGTTAATGAATTATTTAAGATGGAATTGATTTCGGAAGATAAACGAAATCGTTTATTACTAAAGAATATGGACGAAGTAGAGGGTTTTGTAAATCGTAATTTAGTAGATACACGTTACATTATTCGTGAATTTATGTCTATCTTGCGCGCATTTAATAAAGTTAATGGATACCAAACCGATATCGTGGCTCTAAAATCTTCATTTACGGATTTATATAAAAAAGCTTTCTATATTCGTAAAAATCGTGATATCGGAGATCAACACCATGCTTTAGATGCAGCTACATTGGTATTAGCAGATCAAATACTAAGAACATATTATCCTTATTATGATAAAGGACGAGCTTCAAAAGGATATCAAAAACGAATTGATTCTATGTATAAGATTCAACAATCTAAAGATAAGATTGCAGAATATAAACAAAAAGGTAGTATGGAAATATATCAAGAAACAATTCGAAATCTAAAAGAACAAGAAAGAAATGAAACGAGAGACAATTTATCTTGGATTCGCTATATGTACTTTAAAACATTTGGACATCATATGAAAGATTCAGATTCTTTATTGAACACAATCAAAAACACAACACCACTTTATTCATTGAAAGTGAATAAAAACTATAAAGGAGCTTATTTTAATGCGACAATTTATTCGCCAAAAGAAATAAATAAGGAAAAAGATGTACTTTCTATTCTTGGAGTAAATGATGATAAAAAAGCGTTTAATAGTATAAATTGTGTGGCTGTAGATTTCTATAAATATACTGATAAAAAAGGCAGAAAGAAACATGTTGCGATTCATATTCCAAAAGTAATAATTGATGATAAAGGTAATATTAATCAAGAACAGTACAAAACATTAATAAAAAAACATTACAAAGTGCCTGAGTTATTAGATGAAAATGGTAATATTAAAACTTATTATTTCAAATTCAGAGGATTTAGAAATGATTTGATTTATGATACTAAAAACTGCGTGATACAAAAATTTAATGTTGGAAGTATTGTGAATTTAAAAATGGAATTAAAACATATTTATAATTTTGCATATAACGATATTTATGCGGATTTCATAATCATAAAAAGAAATCTTGTAGAACAATTTAATATCAAAGATTTTTCTAATAAAAATCAAAATCAAGTATTATTTGATGATGTTAATATAAATGAATTAATTGAGTATTGTATTGATAATTTAATGGTAATTGAAGACGAAAATAGGTATGAAAAAGCAATTAGAGATATTTTGAAAGGTGAAAAGGCATTGGATTTATTTATTGAAAAAATGCAGTATTTAAATTTGATTGTTAATAGACCTTGCACACCGCCTACAATTGTTGGTCAATATATGCCAGTCGCAAATAATTCGACATTTGACGATGATTCTCAATATGTAAAAATTAAATGTACACCATTGGGTATTCGCTATACATGCAATGAACAAGGAACGATAATGATTGAAGGCCCAAAATATCACGAGAATGCATTCACAACAATAAAAAAAGAACAATTTTCTTGGCGAATTTGTCCAGAAGTGATATAGTGTAGTTGTTCAAATAATAAGAGTTAATGCGGTTCGAAAGAATAAGATTAATTCGAAAACTATCAGAGGTAGCATTGTGCTACCTTATTTTTTTAATATGGGCTGGAAAACAATAATAATCGGTTCTGAGTGTAAAGTGTCATTAAGTGAAAATCGAATGAAATTAACAATCGGAAATGAATATCATACTGTTGCTTTATGTGATATAGATACAGTTATTTTTTCACATGATCGCGTTGTGATTACAATTCCTTTATTATCGAAGTTAATTGAACATAATATAAATGTCGTTATTTGTGATAGCCATAATGATCCTATTGGAGTATTCCAAGGGTTTAATGGCCATTCATTGGCATTTAAACAATTAAACAAACAAATCAATTGGAAAATAACACGAAAGAAAAGACTGTGGAAAATGATCATTGAACAAAAGATAGAAACAGAAGAAGATGCATTGAATTATCTTCAAAAAGATAAGGCGGTACAAGAAACATTGAAAGAATATCGTAATTCTGTGTATAACGATGATCAAACAAATAGAGAAAGTGCTAGTGCACGACTTTATTTTAGAACTTTATTTGGAAATGAATTTCATAGAGATGATTCAAATGTTGTCAATTTTGCACTGAATTATGGATATAAAATAATTGCTAGTTATATTTCAAAGTGCATTGTATCTAGGGGATTAGTTACACAATTAGGAATTCATCATATTGGAGAAGGAAATGCCTTTAATTTAACCTATGATTTTATAGAACCATTTAGGGCTATAGTTGATATTTGGGTATATTTTAATATTGAAGATAAATTTAAATCGATTCATAAAACACAATTAATTGAATTACTACAATGTAAAATTAATGTAGATGGAAAATGGTATCGATTAAGCGATGCGATTGAAGACATAATTGATTCTTATATTGGCTTTTTAAATGAAAAAACAAATGAAATTCCGAAAATAAATCTAAAAGAAGGAATTATATTTAATGGAGACGATTAGATTTGTGCGGATTATTCTTATTTTTGATTTGCCAGTAGAGACCAAAATGCAACAGAAATCATATCGCCAATTTATCAAATTTTTAAAAAATGAAGGCTTTATCCGTATTCAATATTCTGTGTATTCCAAATTATGTATTAATAAAGATTCAGCAAAAACAGAATCAAAACGAATTTCAATGAATGCTCCTATTGAAGGAGATATTCGATATTTAATTGTATCAGAAAACCAATATCAAAATATCATCAATCTTAATAATAAACATAGTCTACAAGAATCTGTAACAACAACAGATCGAACATTAGTAATTGGAGGATTAAACGATGAAGATTAAAAGTACGGCAACTGATAATGTTTATCTTCTTCCATTAAAATATCAGACAAATATTTTAGTGACATCCGATTATAAAAAAGATTTAATTGATTGCTTGGAAAACTACTTTACAAACAAGAAAAAGAATAAAGCTATAATAAAAGATGAAGAAGATGAAGTAATCACAATTAAAGAATTTAATTTTATTTATATTCCTTTTGAAAAGGATATTGAAAGTAACTTTGTCTTTAAAGGAAAGACTTTAATGAATTCTGAAGTATCAGAAATTATAAGCGAAAATCAAGAATATTTTCAATCTATAGAAATGATACGAACAGGATTCTATGAACTTTTAACAGATAAAGGACTGTTTACTTTAAGAAAAATATTATCTCGTGGACTAGATAATACAATTGATGTTGAATTGGAAAATTTTGATATTACAAGCATACTTCAAATGTTTAGTATAGATACAGAACAATTAAGTGAACCGGAAAAATATATTATTTTATATAATTTATTACTTTATACAAATCGAAGTGAAAATAATATAGTTTACATTGATTTTCCTATTGATGATAAAACATTAAGTTGGATCAATTCAAATACGAATGAAAAGAACTATTTCTTCCTCGATAATGAATCACTAACTCTATCTAACATAGAAAATGTTCCAATTATAAAACTTTCCAATAAAGAATTTTTAGAAACAGTAAAAATTAACCAAAAAGATATTCATTGCTTGACATATATATTTCATTCATTTTTCAGTAGGAATTTAATCTATCAAACACAAAAAAATATTGAATTATATAGACTATTTGAAGATAAAAATTCAACTTTTTTAATAATTCCAGAAGACACAAAAGCTCAGAATTTGGCTTAAATTAAGCAAAAATAGTGATATAATGTTGACATAGGTTCTTGAGGACTGCGTTAATTGTTATTATTTGAACAGGAAAAGTTACGGTTTATATTCCAAGTACGTTCTTGAGGACTGCGTTAATTGTTATTATTTGAACCCACACTGTATCAGACACTGATGATGTCGTGTTCTTGAGGACTGCGTTAATTGTTATTATTTGAACTGTTACAAGTGCGGTCAGTTCAGTTGCAAGTTCTTGAGGACTGCGTTAATTGTTATT
>JAQYFP010000023.1 GCA_028723085.1 Erysipelotrichaceae bacterium
AACCAATATACTTTTATCCATACAGAGATGTGTTAGTTCAATAAAATTAAAACACCAATGTTGTACAATATAAAATAAAATGTGCTTCGATTGGTGTTTTTTATCAACATTGGTGTATTAATTTTCTAATGTATTATACCATTATTCCCAAAATCCAATCTAAATCTCACATAATTTTACATAGTGTTTTTATATTCTTTTCGTAATTTTTTATTATCATATAACCGTAAAAGGAAATACCTTTTACCAAGAATTAATAATAAAATTCTTCATAATTTCTCTCTTCTCTAAAAATAAAATAAAAACAGCCTCGGCTGTTTTTATTTTTTGTGTTTCTTCTTTTTTTTCTTTTCTTGTTTCGGTAAATCAATATCCAATTCCTGTTCATCATTTCCCAATAATAACTTAAAACTTGCCAAGGCAAATTCTTCAATGGATAACCGATGTGTTTTACAGTATTTATAAACTACTGATATATTTTCATCTATTTTTTCGTTTTCACATGTTTCTAGTATCTTATTCAATACTTCTTTTTGATGATTCTTTTTAATTTCTTCAGCGCTTGGGATTTCTTTTTCAATCATCTTCACATGACAAAGATTTTCAATTTGACGAAGACGTCTAAATTCTTTGCTTGTACATAAAGTATGTGAAACGCCTTCTTTTCCAGCTCTTCCCGTTCTTCCAATACGATGTACATAGTATTCAATTTCACTAGGAACATCATAGTTAATAACCGCTTCTACATTATCCACATCAATTCCACGTGCAGCAATGTCCGTACAAATGAAAAGATCAATTTCATTGTTTCGAAATTGTGACATCACAAAATCTCTTTGTTTCTGGTTTAAATCACCATGAAGTCCATTGGCATTAAAGCCATCTCTTTGTAGCTTATCACTTAATTCATCAACCATTGTCTTAGTATTACAGAAAATGACACAACGCGAATAGCGATAATGTCTTAATAAGCGTTTTAAGGCTTCATATTTATATTCTTTTTTAATCGCATAATAATATTGCGTGACATTTGCAATCGTTAATTGCGATGAAGTGACTTTTATAAATTCTGGATAATTTTGATAGTTTTTAGAAATATCTAAAATTGGTTTAGGCATCGTTGCCGAAAACAAGCATGTTTGATGAGGATGATCAATGGCATTTAAAATAACTTCAATGTCTTCTCTAAATCCCATATTCAACATTTCATCGGCTTCATCTAATACAACCATTTGAATTTGTTTACACTTTAACGTACGACGCTTTAAGTGATCAATCACACGTCCTGGTGTTCCTACAACAATTTGAGCTCCTTTTAAGGCTTTAATTTGTTGGTCAATACTTTGTCCTCCATAGATAGGTAAGATACGAATTCCTTGCATATATTTTGAATAATTTCTAAGTTCTTCGGCAATCTGCATAGCCAATTCTCTTGTAGGCGCTAAAATCAGAGCTTGTACGTTTTTATTCTCGGCATCGATTTTTTCTAACATTGGAATCCCAAAGGCAGCGGTTTTTCCCGTTCCTGTTTGAGCTTGTCCAGTGATATCGATTCCATCTAAAATTAAAGGAATGGCTTTTGCTTGAATAGGCGTTAATTTTTCATAACCCATAGCTAAGATTCCTCTTTTTAATACTTCATTAATTTCTAAGTCTATATATTTATATTCAGTGAATGATTCCATTTTTTCTCCTTTTCACGGTTTTCTATTTTAACAGAAAAAGAAAAAAAGAAAAGAAGTGATTTTCTTTTCTAGTCATAAAATAAATTAATTTGTTCAATGTAAGGTTCTAAATCAAAAGTGGCCGTAATATCAATGATTTTATTATCAATTTTTAAGATTAAACTATCATTTTTAATATCACTTGTATATAAATAACCATTATCTAATTTTTGATATTCTTCTGTTCGATGACTTTGTACAAAAACATCATAATAATCATCTACATCATTATGAACTTCATATATTGTTTGAAATAAAATATCTTCATCATTGGAATCAACACATGTTTTGGTATCCACAACCATACTATGGGCTTGTGACATTGTTTGAACTGTGGATTGTTTATTGAAATCAGATAATGTCATACAATCAACTTGTGTTTTTGTTCGTGAAAACCAATCAAGTGCACATCCTATTGGTAAACAAAGAATCGAAAGGATTAATAATCCTAAGGCAATGGTACTTAAGAATGATTTTTGTCTTTTCTTATTGGCTTTATATTGAACAAAGTGCATAAGCTTAATAAAACCAAATAAAAAGATAGAAATCCCTATCATAAAAGGAATCCAATATAACAGAATTTGTCCATTGGTTTGATAGTGCGATAAGTCATGGCTAAATAAATAAGGAATACATAGACATAAAAATAAACCTACAATAAATAATAAAATTGAAATCGATAATAATTGATTATTTAAATAGTCTTTAATTTTATCATCTCTTTGTTTGGGATACTTCTTTTGATCGCCTTGAAAGAAAATCAATCTTCCTCTTTTTCCTATATAACGATAGGAATACGAATCATAAAGGTCCATTAATTGTTTACGGGCTTGCATCTTATTGCCTTTTAATACATCGATTTTATAGAAATAATGTTTATGATCTTGATTAAATTTTGAAATGTAGTTTATTTCAATAGGATTGATTCCCTGTTTTGATAAATCATTTAATTTATTTTCAAATTCATCGATTTGAAAACTATCATATGTGAATATTTTATATTTCATTTTTATCACCCATTTAATAATAAAAGAAGCTGATTAAAAAACCAACTTCTATTTACTCCATTGTGCAAATTCTTCATCTGTTGCCAAAACATAATGCGTATCTGATACATAGTGTTCAGTTCCTTTGTGATAGTCAATACCACTTGTATTATAGTCATATGTATACGATTTACGTTGTTTTTCTACTTTAGGATTTGGTTGAGGAATCGCTGACAACAAGGATTTTGTGTATGGGTGCAAAGGATTATTGAAAATTTCATCACTTGTTCCAGCTTCCACTAAGTGTCCTAAATGTAGTACCCCAATGCGATCACTGATGTAACGAACCATTGAAAGGTCATGGGCGATAAATAAAATGGATACACCTGTTTCTTTTTGAATTTTTTTCATTAAATTAACAACTTGAGCTTGAATGGAAACGTCCAAGGCACTAATGGCTTCATCGGCAATGATTAAATCTGGATTCATAATTAAGGCACGAGCAATTCCAATTCTTTGGCGTTGTCCTCCTGAGAATTGATGTGGATATCGTGAGGCAAATTCTCTTGATAAACCAACTAGTTCCAACATTTCATATACTTTTTCATTTCGTTCTTCAATAGATGAATAGTTTTTATGAATATCTAATCCTTCTCCAATGATATCAACAACCTTTTTTCTTGGGTTTAAACAAGCCATTGGATCTTGGAAAATCATCTGCATATTGGTACGAAGTTCTTTGGTTGTTTGTTTATCCATCTTATCGGAAATATCATGTCCATTAAAAATGATTTTTCCTGAAGTTGGTTTATATAAACGAATAATGCTTCGTCCTGTTGTGGATTTTCCTGAACCTGATTCCCCAACTAATCCATAGGTTTCGCCTGGATAAATATTAAACGAAATATCATCTACAGCTCTTACTGTATAGTTTCGATTAATTTTAAAATATTGTTTTAAGTGTTCTACGACAAGGATTGGCTCAGACATTTTTGCTTTCCTCCTTCATCTTTTCTAATCGTTTTTTCAATTCGATTGGCATTTCCACTTTAGGAGCATTGGGATGCATTAACCAAGAGGCAACTTTATGGGTTTTCGATCCTTCTACATTGAATACCGGTGGCTCCATTCGTAAATCAATGTTTAAGGCATATTTATTTCTTGGGGCAAAGGCATCGCCTTTGACTTCATGAATTAAGTTTGGTGGTGTACCTGGAATTGTATACAATTCATCATCTTCAGTATTTAAATCTGGCATACTTGATAAAAGTCCCCATGTATATGGATGACGAGGATCATAGAAAATTTCATCAACGGTTCCAGTTTCCACAATTTTACCGGCATACATGACATTGACATAGTCGGCAACTTTGGCAACAACGCCTAAGTCATGGGTGATATAAATAACAGATAATTCTTTTTTCTTTTGAATGTCTTGAATTAATTCAAGGATTTTGGCTTGAATGGTTACATCAAGAGCCGTAGTAGGTTCATCACAAATCAATACATATGGATCACACGATAGTGCAATGGCAATAACGATTCTTTGTCGCATTCCCCCTGATAATTGATGTGGATAGTTTTTCATTCGCTTTTCAGCATCCGTGATTCCTACTTCTTTTAATAATTCTACGGCACGATCATAGGCTTCTTGTTTAGACATATGATAGTGATGAATCATAGGTTCCATAATTTGATTTCCAATGGTCATAGTTGGATTTAAAGAAGTCATAGGATCTTGGAATACCATCGCAATTTTACGACCACGAATTTCTTTTTGAAGGAAGTCTTCTCCACAAGTTACTAAATCCACTTCTTTGTCTTCATTTGTTTCTTCATCTGTCCAACGATATTTAATGGAACCAGAATCAATGTGGCCATTGCTTGCCAAAATACCCATAATGGCTTTGGTTGTAACGGATTTACCAGAACCGGATTCACCAACAATCGCAACAGTTTCTCCTTTTTTTAATTTTAAATCCACGCCACGAATGGCTTTTAATTGTCCTCCATCGGTTTTGAAGGAAATGTGTAAGTCTTTAATGTGTAGTAAAGTTTCGCCATTTTGAATCATATTTTACATCTCCTTCATCGTTGGATCTAAAGCATCTCTTAGTCCATCTCCGACTAAGTTAAAGCTTAACATTAAAATGGAAAATACAACTACAGGAATAACCATTTGATATGGATATACTGTAATTTTATCGAAGCCATCGTTAATCAATGTTCCTAGAGAAGCAGCTGGAATTGGCAATCCCAATCCAACAAACGATAAATACGCTTCGTAGAAAATCGCATTAGGGATGGACATCATAACCATGATGATTAATTGTGAATAAATATTTGGTAAAATTTCTTTGAAAATAATAAAGAAACTGCTTGCGCCAAGGGTACGAGAAGCTAATACGAATTCTTCTTCTTTAATTTTTAATACTTGGGCACGTGTAATACGGCTCATTCCAATCCATTCTGTAAATGATAATGCCACGATAATGGTGAATAAACTTGATTTCATAACCATTAATAATAAAGTTAAAACAACTAATGTTGGAATGGAGTTCACAATTTCTTGGAATCGTTGCATAATGGCATCGACTTTTCCTCCAAAGTATCCGGAAATCAATCCATAAATCATACCCACTACAACATCGATGACAATGGCAACACAGGCAATGAATAAAGAAATACGTGTTCCTTTCCATGTACGAACAAATAAATCACGTCCATAGGAATCGGTTCCAAAGATGTGTTGTGCACATGGTTTAATATTAGCTAAAGCAGTATTGATATCATCGAATTCCCATTTAGAAATCATGGGTGCAAATATCGCAAACAAAATAATAATCGCAATACAAATTAGACCAATAACCGCTCCTTTATTTTTACAGAAACGATCAATGGCATCTTTCCACGCTGGTTTCGATGGTAATACTTGGTCAATGGTAATATCTTGTTTATCACCGACGAATTCAAAATCATCGGCTAAGAATTCAATATTTAGTTCTTCCATTTTACTCATCCTTTCCTAATCGAATACGTGGATCGATAATTCCATAAGACACATCAATAATCAACATCATAATAATGTACATAGCAGCATATAAGAAGCTACAAGCTAAGATAATATTAATGTCATTTGATGTAATGGAATTAACTAATAATTTTCCAAGTCCTGGTACCGAACATATTTTTTCGACAACCATAGTACCGGTCATCAAGTTTACTAAGATTGGTCCTAAAATGGTAATAACCGGTATCAATGAATTACGTAAAGCGTGTTTCATAATTAAAGTTTTACGATCCAATCCTTTGGCTTTGGCCAAGGTCATATATTCTGAATTCAATACTGAGACCATTTCGGTTCTTGTGAATCGAGCTACATTGGCAATAACCCCAACAGATAAAGCACTAATTGGCATAATAGAAGAAACAATAGCGTTTCTTGAGCTATATCCGGTTGGTAGTATTTTTAGTTTTGACGCGAAAACAATTAAAATCAACATTGCGAATACAAATGACGGAATGGAAACACCTAATACCGATAAAGCAGTAGCTAAGGTATCCCAAATTGTATTTTTATGTAAAGCGGCAAACACACCTAAAGCCATACCAATGATTGTTCCAATGATAACCGCGATAATTCCATACATAAATGAAATCTTAGCGGCTTTTCCAACCAATGTCGCAACTTTCATGTCTTTATACATGTTGTATGAAACACCAAAGTCTCCTGTCAACATTGATTTCACATAATACACAAATTGCACAGGAATGGGTTTATCCAATCCATATTTTGCTTCAATGGCTGCACGTGCCCCTGCCGATAGTTTTTCATTATTAATTGGCGATCCTGGTAAAAATTTAACCATCAGGAATAACACAACTAAAATAATGAATAAAGTCGCAATAGAAATTAGTAATCGTTTTCCAATATATTTTAATGTGGATTTACTCATTGTATTCTCCCTCTCTTTCAATATAAATATAGGCACAAGCTAAGTTGTGCCTATACAATTTTTTACTTAATTTCTACGTATTGGAATGTGTATGGAACACCAACAGGACGAATAATTAATCCTGATACATTTGGATTTTGAAGAGTAGCAGTACCTTTTTCAAATACTGGAATATATCCTAGATCGTTCATTAAGATTTCTTCAGCTTGAATCATGTAATCCCAACGAGTTTGAGCATCGGTTTCAACAGCTACTTTATCCATTAATGCATCGTAATCTGCACTTTCATAATGACCATAGTTATTACTATTACCAGTGATAGCTAATGTTAAGTATGTAGTAGGATCCGCATAGTCAGGTCCCCAACGAGTACAAGCAATATCGAAGTCACCGTTCTTTTGTTTGTTGTAGATACGATCTTGTTTAGTAGTTGCGACCATTTCAATATTTAATCCATCTAATTCAGAGAATGCGTTTTGTAGATATGTTGCCATAATATCCATTGGCGATTCATCTGTACCATATAATAAACGTAAAGTAATTTCTGATTTACCTAATTCTTTTAAACCAGCATCCAATGCTTCTTGAGCAGCACTTACATCATATGAAGTATAGTCTTTAGAATCATCACGGAAATCAGTTCCACTTGGACTTAATGATAAACCAGTTGGAATGAATCCACGAGCAACTTGTGAACCATCTTTTAATACATTTTCACATAAGTCATCACGATTGATTGCTAATGATAAAGCTTTACGAACATTTAAATTAGCTAAATCTTCATTTTCAAAGTTGATTGATAAGTAGAATAAATATCCATCATTTACAATTTTGTAGTAATCTTCTGAACTGTATTTATCAACTAAATCAGAGTTGATTGCTGCGAAATCTGTTTCACCGTTTTCATAAGAAGCAGCAGCTGTAGCAGGATCTTGTACAAGTTTCATAACAACGTTATCAACTTTAACTGTATCTGCATTGTAGTACGAATCACTCTTTTCGAATTCAGCTACACTTCCTGGTTCCCAGTTTGTCATAACGAAAGCACCATTTCCTAAAATAGTATCAGCTGATTTACCATATTGATCACCTTGTTCTTCACAGAATGCTTCATTGATTGGATAGAAACAAGGGAATGTCATTAATTCATCAAAGAATTGTACAGGGACAGTTGTTTTAACTTCTAATGTTTTATCATCAACTGCTTTAACTGCCATCGCATCAAAATCAGCGTCTGTCAATTCTTCACCATTATCAAGTTTGTCACACATTTCAGTTGCACCTTCAATTGAAGCAATACCTGTTCCAAACATGTAATAGTAGTTTCCTACATTTTTGAAAATACGTTTCCAAGCGTAAACGAAATCATTAGCGGTAACATCATCCCCATTGGCCCATTTCGCATCATCACGAATTGTATAAGTATGAGTTAATCCATCGTCACTTACTTCTGATTTTTCCGCAACACCAGTTGTTACATTTCCATCTGCATCCAATGTCATTAATCCATCAATAACGGCATGTAAAGCAGTAAATGAACATCCATCATCGGCATCGGTAGAATCTAAGTTCTTAATATCTAATTCACTTGAATACACGTAAGTGTTTTCTGAACTACTTCCACATGCAGCAAGGGAAAGAGACATAAGAGCTGTAACGATCAAAGAAATTAATTTTTTCATAAATACGTTCCTCTCTTTTCTTTGTCTTTTTTAATATGGGTAAATAATAAGCTTTTTGAAAGCAGTTTTCAAGTATTATTTTCATAAATTTACACATTATTTTTCATACACTGTAAATAACATTAACATACTATGAAAATTGTTTCATAGTATGTTAAAAAAAAAAGAGATGCACTGCATCTCAAAGACTTGTATATGGAGGATATGATTTGAACTTGGGTTATGCGTGTTGATTAAAAAGAAGTTCATTTCATTATATACAAATCAATACGAATCTTATTCGTGTCTTAACTATATATCATTTTCAAATGATTTATATAAATTTGTTCATTATTTATCAAAAACAAAAAATAAAATTTTTGAATTCATAAAATAAAGCTCTTTCATTTTTAGGAAACAAAATTCTTAGATAAAATCTTAACAAGTGAAACCAATAAATCCATTACATGTTTTTTATCTTCTTCATTCACATTCTTTAAAGAAGATACAATTTTCATAATATTTTTATACGATAAAAATTCTTCTACTGTATTCACATCTGTTTCTGATAATAACGTGTAAATAGTATCGATAAATTGTTTACGACCCGCTTCATCTACACTTTGTGTCCATTCTTTAATGGATTCATTGATAATTTGGCTTTCCTTTGATAGTTGTTCCTTTTTAATAAACGCTTTATTCATTAATTGCCATGAATAAATATCATGTTGCATGATGCCATTGTTGTCACTTTGAACAACAATGAAATGTTCTTTATGTTCTAACAACATCCCTACAATGGAGCTTTCTGGTAAATATGTACATATTTTATCTTTCATATTTAAATAACCATTGGATTCAAAGAAACTTAGTTCAAAGCCTGGTCCATCAAAGTTATACACAAAATCAATTTTACTTTGGTATTTCTTTAAAACCTTAATTGAAGCATACATAGCTAAGTTTCCACCTTTAGAATGTCCACCGATAATATATCGTCCCCGTAAAGAAGAAATAGCTCTTTGTAGATAGTCTTTACTAGATTGTTGACTAGGAACAATATCCATGAAGCTCATATTAAAATCTTCTTTCCATCCTACTAAAGTGCGATCGGTTCCACGAAACGAAACATAGTGTTTATTCTTTGAAAAAGTAATGGTAATGGCACAGAATTGTTTTTGTTGGTCGGAATCAATTTCATTTAAATAACCTGAAAGATACATTGAATTAAATCGTCTAGAATCTTTTAGTGCAATCAATAAATCTTGGTCGTATTTCCATGTGAGTTTAGAAACATAATCTTCTTGTGTTAATAATGTTTCAACAGCTTCTTTTATCGTTATTTTTTCTAAAAAAGAACATGGAACAATATCATCAAATGGTAGATATGAAAGACGAGCTAAAATCAAGGCATCGATTTCATTGAATTCATCTTGCTCAAGTGTTAAATCACCACGCCATGATAAATAATCTAGTATTGTACTCATACAATGGGTCCTTTATACATATTGATTCCGCCAATGTTTTTGACATTAGTATAGCCCATTTCTTTTAGTTTAAAACAGGCTTTAAAGCTTCTTTGTCCGCTTAAACAATAAGAATAAATAGGTGTCGATACATCAAGTATGGTATCCTTAATTTTTTCAATTTCTTGCACTGGTATATTAATCGCATTTTCAATATGTCCATCTTGATATTCTTCTTGTGTTCGAACATCAATTAAAACAGCTCCCATATGGTTTTTATATTCTTGGATTCCTTCGTTTATAGGATTGTGGTTTATCATAACATTTGCCTCCTATTCCTACTTTATTGTACAATACTTTCATGAAAAATAATAAAACAAAAATTGAAACAAAGAGTCTTGAGTTATTAAATGCAGTTATTTCCCAACAAGAACATCAAGAAGATTTATATATTCAAATGGCGAAACAAGAAATAGGAGAAAACATTCCCAATTTAAATAATCAAATTAATGATGAACTTGATTCTTTAAATCGTGGAATAGAAAACATCAATGTAGCCTTAAAGACAACAGAAGAAATGAAAGATGAATTAAAGGCTCGTAATAAAGACATTAAAGGAAATCTTCCTAGTAATACGGAAATTGATTATGTAGAATCGATTTCCAATCACTTTGCCAAGGGAATCAATTTATATAAGATTTTATTAATTATGATTATTGGTTCTTTTCTTGGGGTTATTATCGAAATGATGTTTTGTTTCGTGAAATATGGATACATTGAATCTAGAACTTGTACCGTTATTGGACCATTCAATATTGTATATGGACTCGGTGCTATCTTCCTTTCAGTTTTCCTTTATAAATACCGTAATAGAGGCAATGGTTTATCATTTGTAGGTGGATTTATTGTTGGATCGGTTGTGGAATATCTTTGTTCGTATTTTCAAGAATTGATGTTTGGATCAACTTCCTGGGACTATAGTGCTATGCCCTTTAATTTAAATGGACGTATTTGTTTAATGTATTCCGTGTTCTGGGGTATTTTAGGTGTGTTATGGATTAAAGATATTTATCCATTAATGTCAAAATGGATTTTAAAGATTCCGAATAAAATCGGAAAAA
>JAQYFP010000024.1 GCA_028723085.1 Erysipelotrichaceae bacterium
AATAATACAAATCCACGTTCACATATTTCAATCATACAAATAACAATTACCGTTATCAACCGCGGTTTAAAAGTGTTGATAGAAAGTAAAAGTATATTCTAAATGACTATTAGATGAGTCAATTAGAATATACCAGGAATACTATGAACTTAGAACAAGAAATTAATAGAAGAAGAACATTTGCGATTATTTCTCACCCGGATGCCGGAAAAACAACTTTAACAGAAAAGTTTCTATTATATGGTGGAGCTATTCAATTAGCTGGGGCCGTAAAAGGAAAGAAAAATTCAAAACATGCTGTAAGTGACTGGATGGAAATTGAAAAACAAAGAGGGATTTCTGTTACTAGCTCCGTTATGCAGTTTGAATACAATAATTATTGTATCAATATTTTGGATACTCCAGGACACCAGGACTTTTCTGAAGATACATATCGTACTTTAATGGCCGCTGATAGTGCGGTTATGGTTATTGATGCGAGTCGAGGAATTGAACCTCAAACACGTAAATTGTTTAAAGTATGTGCGATGAGACACATTCCTATTTTTACTTTTATCAATAAAATGGACCGTGAAGCTAAGAATCCATTTGATTTAATGGAAGAATTAGAAACAGAATTTGGAATTGGTACATATCCGGTTAACTGGCCAATTGGTTCAGGAAATCGTTTTAAAGGGGTATATGATCGTAATAAAAAACATATTTTAGCTTTTGACAACAGTGAAAGAGGAAAACGTAAAGCAGAGAAAATTGAAGTTTCATTAGATGATCCTGAACAATTATATGCTTTATTAGGAGAAGAATTAACGGATCAATTGATTGAAGATGTAGAATTATTAGATGGAGCAAGTTATGAATTTGATTTAGATCAAGTGCATCATGGACAATTAACACCTGTGTTTTTTGGGTCTGCATTAACAAACTTTGGAGTTGAACCATTTCTTCAAAATTTCCTTGAAATGACACCATCACCATTGGCAAGAAAAGCCCAAGATGAAATTGTCGATCCAGTTAATTCAGGATTCAGTGCTTTTGTGTTTAAAATTCAAGCAAATATGAATAAAAACCATCGTGATCGTATTGCGTTTATGAGAATTTGTTCAGGTAAATTTGATAAAGACATGAGCGTATATCATGTTCAAAGAAATAAAACCATGAAATTATCACAACCTCAACAAATGATGGCCCAAGAACGTGAGGTCATTGATGAAGCGTATGCAGGAGATATCATTGGGGTATTTGATCCAGGTATTTTCTCTATTGGAGATACCGTATGTGATCCTAAAATGAAAATTAAATACGACAGCATTCCAACTTTTGCGCCAGAGCATTTTGAATTGGTAATTCAAAAAGATACGTTGAAGCGAAAACAATTCGTAAAGGGTGTTACTCAAATTGCTCAAGAAGGAGCTATTCAAATTTATCAAGAACCTTCTACCGGAGTTGAAAAAGTATATGTTGGAGTTGTTGGTGTGCTTCAATTTGAGGTATTGGAACATCGATTAAAACAAGAATACAATGTTGAAATTGTTAGAGAACCACTTCCTTATCAATATGTTCGTTGGATTCAAAATGAAGAAATTGATATTAAGTCATTAAAAATTTCATTAGATGCGAAGTTGTTACAGGACTTTAGAGGAAATTATTTAATTTTATTTAATAGTATGTATACAATTAAGAGCATAATGGATAGAAATCCAGAATTGATTTTAAGTGAGGTTAATACGAAATAAAAAAACTTAGCACTTATAAGTTGACAGTGCCAAACAGTGGTGATAAAATTAGCACGTAATATAAAAGAGTGCTAATTTTTTTATTTTCAAAGGAGCTGATATATATGGCACAAAAGGAATTTAAGACAGAATCAAAGCGTATTTTAGATTTGATGATTAATTCAATTTATACTCACAAAGAAATTTTCTTACGTGAATTGATTTCAAATGCTTCAGATGCGATTGATAAATATTATTTCACAAATGAAGGACACGTTGATTCAAATGAATTAGGAATTCGAATTGACTTAAATAAAGAAGATCGTACAATTACAATTTCTGATACAGGTATTGGTATGAATGAACAAGATTTAGATGACAATTTAGGAACAATTGCTCAATCTGGTTCATTAGCTTTTAAAGAAGAATTAGAAAAACAAGAAAAGAACGATGAAGATATTGATATCATTGGTCAATTTGGTGTTGGATTCTATTCGGCTTTCATGGTCGCTAAAGAAATTACGGTTACATCTAAGAAAGATGGATTTGATGCATGTCAATGGACAAGTGATGGTGTAAATGGATATGAAATTAATCCAGGTCAAAGAGATACACATGGAACAACAATTGTATTGTCATTAAAAGAGGATACAGACCAAGATGATTATTCTCAATATTTAGAAACTTATAAGATTAAAGATTTAATTAAGAAATATTCAGATTACATTCGTTATCCAATTCACATGTTAGTTGAAACAACAAAAATGAAAGAAGGAACTGAGGATAGTGAAAATCCAGAATATGAAACAATTCAAGAAGATCAAGTCTTAAATTCAATGGTTCCATTATGGAAACGTAATAAATCACAAATTACACAAGAAGAATACAATCAATTTTATAAAGATCATTTCTATGATTACTCTGATCCTTTTAGAACAATTCACTTTAATGTAGAAGGAAACGTAAGCTTTAATGCTTTGTTGTATATTCCAAGTCGCGTTCCACAAGGATTTTATAATGCGGATTATAAACGTGGATTACAATTATATTGCCGTGGTGTATTCATTATGGATCATGCTGAAGAATTATTACCAGATTATTTACGCTTTGTGAAAGGGTTAGTTGATTCACAAGATTTATCATTAAACATTTCGCGTGAATTGTTGCAACACGATCATCAATTAAAAGTAATTGCTGGACGTATTGAAAAGAAAATTTTATCTGAATTAACAAATATGTTAACAAAAGAACGTGATCAATATGAAATTTTCTGGAATAACTTTGGTATTAACTTGAAATTTGGTTGCTACAACAATTATGGAAGAGATAAAGATAAGCTACAAGACTTATTATTGTTCCATTCATCAAATGAAAATAAATTAGTAACTTTAAATGAATATGTACAACGTATGAAAGAAGACCAAAAAGATATTTATTATGTATCGGGTACAGATTTAGAGTTAATGGATAAATTGCCAGTTGTACAAACACTAAAATCAAAAGGATATGAAGTTTTATATTTAACAGAAAACGTTGATGAATTCGTAATGCAATCATTAATGAATTATCGCGAAAAAGGATTTAAGAACGCAGCTCAAGGTGACTTAGACTTAGATTCTGATGAAGAAAAAGAAGCATTAAATAAAACTTCAGAAGAAAATAAAGAATTATTAGACTTTATGAAAGAAAGTTTACCAGAAGTATCAGAAGTTCGTTTATCTTCTCGATTGATTGATGATCCAGTATGTTTAAGTGCAGGTGAAGGTGTGTCATTTGAAATGGAACGTGTATTTAACAATATGCCAGACAATCCTATGCCAATTAAAGCAGAACGTATTTTGGAAATTAATCCAAATCATCCAATTTTCGAAAAATTAAAGAGTTTATATGAAACAGACAAAGATAAAGTTAAAGAAGTGGCTGATGTATTATATAGCCAAGCTTGTTTAATTGAAGGATTTGCGATTAGTGATCCAATTTCATATTCAAGAAAAATCTGTGAATTATTAGTAAAATAGAGTTCAGCAATTGAACTCTTTTTTTTTAATGCTACAATGTATGACGAGGAGAATTTATATGAAAGTTTTAGATATGCATTGTGATACGATTCTATCTTTACTTGATTCAGAAGATCGTCACGAAAATGTTTCACTTTATAAAAATAAATGTTCAATTGATATTGAAAAAATGAAGAAAGGAAATTATCTTCTTCAAAATTTTGCTTTATTCACAGATCAAAAGAAAAATGAAATAGCAGAACACGAAACGATGCGATTATATGATATGTATTGTCGAATGCTTGAACAAAATAGTCAATACATTGCACCTGTATATTGTTATGAAGATATTTTAAAAAATGAAAAAGAAGGTAAAATTTCATCTTTATTAACACTTGAAGATGGTGGTGTTGTTTTTAATGATTTAGCAATGCTAAGAAATTATTATCGTATGGGTGTTCGTATGATTGCCTTAACATGGAATTATGAAAATGGAATTGGATATCCTAATTTATTGATGAACCCTGATTTTTTAGATTCGAATGTACCTAATTTACTTCAAAGAGTAGACAGTGTTAATGGATTAACGCCATTTGGAATGGAATATATAGCTGAAATGGAAAAACTAGGAATGATTATTGATGTTTCACATTTAAATGATGCGGGATTCTGGGATGTATACGATCATACTACTAAACCATTCGTCGCATCTCATTCCAATGCACGAGCTATGTGTCCGGTTGCTCGTAATTTATCAGATGATATGATTTTAGCTTTGAAAGAAAGAGGAGGAGTAATGGGATTGAATTTCTGTGGTGATTTCCTTGAACTTCATGATAAACCTAATGGACCAAGTCGAATTGAAGCTATGGTAGACCAAATTAAATATATTAAAGATTTAGCTGGAATTGATGTTATCGCTTTAGGAACAGATTTTGACGGCATCAATTGTGAATGTGAAATTGGGGATGCATCGCAAATGCCATTACTAGAACAAGCGCTATACGATGCGAATTTTACTAACGAAGAAGTTGAAAAGATATTTTACAAAAATGCTCTTCGTGTTTATTCAGAGGTTTTAAAATGAGTAAATTGCTAAAATTTAAGAAGTCGCTGACAGCTTCAAGAATCATTATTTTTGGATTTCTTTTTGTGATTTTAACAGGAACGCTGTTATTGATGCTTCCTATTTCTTCAACAAACGGTGTTTCATTTCTGGATGCACTATTTACTGCTACAAGTGCAACATGTGTTACTGGATTGGTAGTTAATAATACAGCAACGGCATGGACAATGTTTGGACACTTTGTCATCATGTGCTTGATTCAAATTGGTGGTATGGGAGTTATCACATTGGCTATATTAATTGGGATTGTATCTGGCAAAAAAATAGGAATTACCTCACGTTCTTTAATGCAAGAATCTGTATCGGCTCCATATGTAGGTGGAATTATTCGATATTCTAAATTTTTTGTGAAAGGTATCTTTGTGATTGAATTCATTGGAATGATCCTACTTTGTTTTCAGTTTATTCCTGATTATGGTGTTTTAAAAGGAATATGGTATGCTCTTTTCCATTCTGTATCGGCTTTCTGTAATGCGGGGTTTGATATAATTTCTACACCTAATACGCCTTCTTCATTAAGCATGTATGCATACAATCCATTAATAAACATTGTGATTTGTTTGTTAATTATAATTGGTGGAATTGGCTTTATCACATGGAGAGACTTTCAAAGTCATAAGTTTAAATTTTCAAAATATTCGTTACAATCAAAACTTGTTTTAACGACAACAGCGATATTATTGGTTGCTCCTTTTTTATTTTTCTTTTTCCATGAATTTAAAGATTTAACAGTTGGACAACGATTTTGGGTTTCCATGTTTCAATCTGTAACGCTTCGTACAGCAGGATTTAATACTGTCGACTTTAATGGAATGAGTGAAGCGAGTCGTTTGATTATGATCATTATGATGCTTATTGGAGGGGCAACAGGCTCGACTGCTGGAGGAATGAAAGTCACAACATTTTCAATCGTTGTTTTAGCTAGTTTTGCGATTTTCTTTAAACGACATGATGTTAGCGTCTTTAAACGTCGTATTATTGATGAAATTGTACTAAATGCTCTTGCGATTTTTATGATGTATTTATTTTTATTTTTAACAGGTGGAATCGCAATCAGTGTTATTGAAAATTTACCAATATTAGATTGCCTGTTTGAAAGTGCATCGGCTGTGGGTACTGTTGGTTTGTCAATGGGAATTACAGCTTCTTTATCAAGTGCAAGTCATATTATTTTGATTATTTTGATGTATTTAGGAAGAGTAGGAGGATTAACTTTCATTTATGCGACAGTTTCAAAAGTTAAATCATATTCTAAGCTTCCACAAGAAAAGGTAACTGTTGGTTAATATGGATTTAGTAAGTGAATTATCGCTTTATGAGCCATACAATGAACAAGAACAAAAAGACAAGAAAATTATATTGTCTTGTTTAAAAAATCAAAATGATATTTTTTATAGAACAAATGAATTGTGTCATATTACTAGCAGTGCCTGGGTTGTGAATGAACATAGGAATAAAGTTTTAATGGCTTATCACAATATTTATGATTCATGGGCATGGCTAGGTGGTCATAACGATGGCAATGAAAATTGTCTAGAAGTCGCAATTAAAGAAGTTAAAGAAGAAAGTGGATTGAAATCGGTTGAACCCTTAAGAAATGAAATATTTTCTATTGAGGTACTAACAGTTGATGGACATTTAAAAAATAATCAATATGTTTCTAGTCACCTTCATTTAAATATAACTTATTTACTACAAGCAAGTGAATCGCAAAAACTTCAGTGTAATCCTTGTGAGAATAAAGATGTGCGATGGTTTTCTTTAGAAGATGTTTTGACTTGTTCAAATGAACAATGGATGATCGAGCGTGTTTATACTAAATTAAATAATAAATTGAGAATCATAAATCAATAGATGTGATTCTCTTTTTTTGTGATATGATGACAATATAAAGTGAGGAAAACATATGAAAGCACAAGATATGAGTCAAGAACAATTGGCTCGCTATATTGACTATAGTGTATTGAAACCTGAATATA
>JAQYFP010000025.1 GCA_028723085.1 Erysipelotrichaceae bacterium
TGTGTAGAAAACGATAGGGCTATTGTTCTCTTCGTTATAATATTCTCTTAACTGACTAAAGCCTTCTGCATTTTCTTTTGACAACTTATACTTCTCTATCAATGAATCAATTTCTGATAAAAGTTTATCTGTATCATTGTCTTTAAGATATTTTAATAATTCAACTACATGATTTTCTAAATCGTTATATACAACCTTATTTGCAGTTGTGTTAATTCCTACGTTAAATCCACCACCAAATAAATCAACAAATACGTCAATGTCATTTGGAAAAAGCGGTAAAATTTCTTTTAATAACTTATATTTGCCACCAACATAGTTGAGTGGACTCTTTATGTACTTTTCTTTCAATCTCTATCAGGAGTAAATGTACATTTAACGGATATCCAAACCTCATTTCCTCCTAACTATATATTCTCTTTTTGTTTCAAATTTAGCGATAGAACTTCGCTTTTATCTGTTAAATTCACAATCCCACGATTCTACAATAGTTCTTTTTATTCCTCGCTTATGAACAATTGATGGATCATTAGACTTATCGTTTATAATGTCTTCTGCAATCCTCTTAATCTTCCAAATGTTCAAATCAGGAAATGCTATTTCTAATCTTTTGTATAATTCGTCTTTGTATGTGTACCTATCCATCTATTTATTCTCCATATAAAACTTACTTCTTGCTCTTTAACTCTTCTTCTTTCTCCTTATAAAACTCTCTGTATTTGCGAGTATATTCATAACTATCACCAAAAATATTATTTACTGCCTTAAACAATTTAGGTTCAAAAATATTTACAGCTTTTAATTCGTCCTCACATTCTCTTCCAAAAGGACAACATGCACATCCTGTACGTTTAAATCCATATTCTGTATAACATTTGCTATGTACAATTTCATAATGTTCATCATATTCTTGCTTATCAGAATCTTTATACCAGAATAAAGGACGGTAATTATCGTATCCACTACCATTTTCATCAAAACAAGATTTATAAGCAGTTGCTCTAACACCACCCTCTGCTTTTCTTACACCAACAATTTGTAAATCATAATCATTTTCTTTTAAAAGTTTATGTGCCACATCTTTCTTTGCATATTTACAACATAAATTTGAGATTGCAAAAGTTGGTGGAGATTCAATTAAAAATTCTTTTAACCATTTATTCTGTTTAATATTAAATGCTGGAGATTTTTTTAAATTACACCACCATTCAAGTGCAGATTTACATTTTGGATACTCTTTATATAATTCTTCAAAACATTTGTCTTTAAACTTAAAATTGTATCGCTGTAAACGTCTAATCATTTCACTGACATGTTTTGATAAGAATGGTTGTCCATATTGTCTACAAGTTGTTGGTATTGGCTTAATTGCCTTGTATGGAATTATCTTTATACCATATTTATTCTCCAAATATTTCAAATGGTCTTTTGTTGCTTGATATTCCAAACCAGTATCAAACCATACATATTCGACTTTGTTATCCTTATCGCATCTCCAAACAATATCAAGCATTACATCACTGTCTGAACCACCTGATATTGAACAAACAATCTTTTTATATTTTGGACTGTTTATTTTTGACCATGCCCTAACTAAATTGTCACCAATAATCTGATTTACTGGACAAGTTTTTAATAACTCGTCTAAGCTTTGAGCCTTAAATAAATTACTATTTTTAAGGTAGTTGCAAATACCTTAGAAAATTAGGCATTTTAAAAATTTTGAGAAAGGAAATAACAAGTAATACCGGTTAATATGCGTGTACACGCCTTGTAAATAAAGGATTTTGCAAGGTAAAGATAAAAATAGTATTTCTTTGGGTTACACTATTTACTTCTCTTTTTCACTTGGAATTGTTACGAATCTGTATATATGTACTATTTATTATCTGTTAAACATCGCCAAATGTTCTTTATTTACAGATGAAATTTCGGTTTCATGGGAGTAACATTAAGCTACTCCTCATCATATGCTTCCATAAAACAAATTGTAGGTATTACCTTTTTCTTATTTCCATTCATTCCCCATTCAACCTCAATAGGTTCGTGAAAAGTACATACATCTTTCTCAAAGAACGCCAAATATTTTGTTGCATCAATTACTGCTTTTCTAAAATCTCCACCATCCATACGTTTAAACTCCTTTATTTTTTCTTCAATGGCATACTTAAAATCTTCTATCTCATGTATTTTGGTCAAGTAACTATCATATGATTTGTCTTCTAAGATAAAGAAAATTTCATATAAATCACAACCACCACGTTTTGCAAGAGTTTCTAAATCTTGTCCACAATGATTCTTCATAGCTTGTTCTTCGTGTGGTTTAATCATTGCCCATGGAATACTTTTCATATATTTTTTATGAAAACTATGTACTGGAAATTGTCTATCTTCCATATATTCTCCTTTCAAAACACAGATGAAAATTCTGTTCTATATACTTTCAAATTTATCAACATTACATTCTGGAACATCAGAAAAGTGTCGATAATACGCATTTACATCATCATATATTAATTTTCTATCTTGAAATGGACACCGATACTCAATATCATCAATCGTTCCAGTCTCATATATTGTTTGTACTGAATGAACACAATTTATACAAGTACGAGCTTGTACGAAACTATCACATTGAGTTACATCAATATCATCAGGAACTTCTTTCTTTGTTAATTCACAATAATATTCTCCAATATATGAATATAAATGTTTGCACTCATTATCTATACAATTCAATATTCTGACCTCCTATTTCCATTGATAAAATTTTGATTTTAATTGCCTTTCCTACTCATACTTTTCAAATAACTCAGCCATAGTCATATCATTATATTTCGCTAAATCCATAGCACAAGCACAGACATTCTTTGGTTGTGAAACTCCTACACAATTACAAAGATAATCTGATAAACTTTCATATCTATTACC
>JAQYFP010000026.1 GCA_028723085.1 Erysipelotrichaceae bacterium
TTTTTCCATAATTCTTTGCACATTTACTGTACCATCGCCCCTGGCACTGATTGAAACGGTATCTGGGTCCATTTCAGACATAACAAGGGTAAATGAGGCACGACATCCCTTAACAAGTAATAACGAATCAGATACTTGTGATGCTAGTGTTTGATTTACCATGGTATCTGTCTGTGCAATCATGAACATATTTAAATATGCTTTCGCATTAATCAACATTTCTTGTTTTAATAAGAAATGTCCATAATCTTCTTTAAGTGCTTGTTCGGCCACTTGTGAGTTAGCACCCCAAGTACGTAAAGCTGAACAGGCTTCAAATGTACGAGAATCCGTATGCATTTTAAAGCGATTGGTATCCACAATAATTCCTAAGTACATAATCGTAGCTTCCGCTTCATAAATGGGAATATGATTAGAAATATTTTGTAGTAATTCCACAATCAATTCACAAGTTGAACTTGCAGTACTTTCAACATAACTCAACATTGTATTCTTCACAAAGCTTTCATTGCGACGGTGATGGTCAATGACAATGATACGTTTGCATTGTTCAATAAAATCTTTACAAGATGATAATGAGCTTGTGGCATGATCCACTAAAACAAGTAAATCTTCATTATAATTGATACGATCTTGTGCTTGGCTTGGACTAATAAATATATGTCTTTCATTTAAGGTAGTCATGTAGTGATTCATGGTCATCTGCAATTGTTGATCACGTTCCACTCCATCTAAAACAATATAAGCATTTTTATTAAGTGCTGTTGCCCAGTTCGAAATACTTAAAGCCGCTCCCATACAGTCAAAATCCGTATGAACATGGCCGGCAATATAAATAGTCTTTGAATCCGAAATAGCTTGTTGGATAGACTGAGCCATTATACGAGCACGAACTTTCGAACGTGCAGATCCTGCTTCTGAGTGGCCTCCAATATATTGTACCGATTCTCCCATACAACGAATCGCAACTTGGTCTCCACCTCTACTTTGGCATAATTCAATCAATTCATTTAACATATCATCTAATTTAGGATAGTCACTTGTTCCATAGGCAAATGCCATAGACAAAGTAATCGATGTATTTAATGCCATTGATTTATCACGAATCAATTGTAAAATACTAAAATTCTTAGCACGTACTTTTCGTAATATTTCTTGATTCAATATTAAAATAAAACGATCTGAACGAATTCGACGAATAAACATCCCATTTTCTTTAGCCCATGATACCAATGGTGCTCTTAAATGAGTATTAATATTCGCAATTATTTCTTCGTTTTCATATTGTTGATATTCAAGATAATTATCCAACTGCATCATTCCTACAACTACATCTTCATTGATGTATTTTTGTTGTAGTTCATAAAATTCAGTAATATCTTTGACATACAATAAACGTGAGTCTTCTTTACGCGTAATTTCAAAAATACTATTTTGATAACGACCAATCACTTCATCCACTTCTTCATCAAATAAAGTACGAATGTTTTCAATCCATGATGTGACTTTTTTATTCACAATATCGATACCGTGTTCCGCAAAAAAAGGAGAACACCAGGTAACAACGTAGTCATCATCATAGGTAATCATACCGATGTTTCCAAAACTCAACGCATCCTTGGCTTCTTTTCCAAGTACACGAGAAATATCAACTTCGGTTTTAACTCCATATTGTTCAATATCTTTCCATAAATTCACAAAAGGAATACTTAATAAAATAGCTGCTATGCAGAATAAAGCTGCATATAGCCATTGTTTACATAGAATAAAATAAATAAACAAAGCAATGGAAACGACAGCCGCTCCCAAAAATATTTTTGCCCATTTCTCAAACTTCTTCATATTGAACCTCTGATTTTGCTTCTCTTAATTGTAAAAGACAATCTAATTCTCCTAATAACGCCCATAGAAAATTCACAACAGGTACAAAACCTAATAAAATGACAAAAAATGATCGTTTTCTTTTATTATGTCGTACACAGATATCTAATAAATATACGATTCCAAAATATACCAGCAACCCAAAATCACAGAACCAGATAATTTGAATCGCATCAACCATCAATTGTGATAAATTCACATTGTGTTGTCCGAAAAAATAAATATACCAAATAAGCATAGACACATACGCAAGCCATTTAGGACTATTCATTTGGTTAATTGGCTTCATAGGACGAATTTCAATTCGCATTTTAATACATACCAACAATGCCACAGTATGGATACATAAAGCTTGTAACCCTCCCATTAAAACAATAAAGATACAAGCAAATACTCTAAAATCAATAAAAGGAATCAATTTATGGAACATCGCAAAGTCTTGTGATAAATCCATTCCAAATAAACTTGCCCATACCAATACAATAAGAGCTGTACTGATGATATTAATAATCATCGTAACCACAAGATTCATGACATTGCTCCATTTTTTATAAATTCCCGTTCCATATAGCCATCCCATTAAAATCGATGTCCAGCTATAAAACCAGGTTGTAAATCCTCCTAACAACATTGTCATTAAAGCCATGGCAATTGCGACAATCATTCCTAATTTTGGACCAGACTGGGCTGTATAAATCAATACTGGAAAAACAAAAATCCAGGGAACAATTGTTTCAATGCTTAAAGCTGTTTGTTGGTTAATAAATAATAGTGCTCCATAGATGGCACAAACCATCGCACCTCGTGTTAATTGTTTTGTATTCATATCAATCTTTATATCATAAAAAATGGAAAAATAAAAGTCTGCACAATTGTTCTATTTCAAACATAAAAAATTACCTACTCTATACAAAGCAGGTAATCCTAATTAATATTCTGTATTCAACATACATCTGTTTGATTTCCATAAAAAAAGAATCTCTTCTGAGATTCTTAGTCTACTACATATGGTAATAATGCCATTTGACGAGCACGTTTAATTGCTGTAGCTAACATTCTTTGATATTTAGCACGAGTTCCAGTTACACGTCTAGGAATAATTTTTCCATTAGCGTTGATGAAACGTTTTAACAATTCAACATCTTTGTAGTCGATTTCTTTAATTTTATTTTTTGTAAAGTAACAAACTTTTTTACGCCCCATGCGTTGTTTTTTAAATGCCATTGTCTTAATCCTTTCTAGAATGGTAAATCATCACTAGCGATATCTAGTGCGTCATTCGAATCAAATGAACCAAATCCATCATCTGTATAGCTTGGTTCAGCATAAGAATTCATTGAACTATAAGCATTATTAGGTTGTGCTGGACGTTGTTGTTGATAACTAGAATCAGAAGATTTCTTTGATTCTAAGAATTGAACAGAATCCGTTAACACTTCCGTAACATATACTCTTTGTCCTTGTTGATTATCATAACTACGAGTCTGAATACGACCTTCAACCCCAATTAATGAACCTTTGTGTAAATATTGAGCCATCGTTTCCGCTTGGCGATTCCAAGTTACACAATTGATAAAATCCGCTTCTGGTTGACCAGGTTGTGCGCTACGATTTCTAGACACAGCCAAAGTATATGAACATACACTTGCTCCAGATGGCGTCTTTCTTAATTCAGGATCACGAGTCAATCTTCCTACTAACACTACACGATTAATCATAGAATCCCTCGACTATTTTTCACTTTCTGTTTTAACAACCATAACACGAACAACATCGTTATTGATACGAGCTAAACGTTGGAATTCGAAAATACCTTCGTTGTTTGCAGTTGCATTAATAACTACATAATGTCCTTTTTTCATGTGATTGATTTCATAAGCAAAGTCTTTGATTCCCCAGTCATCGAATGAGTCAATGCTTCCCCCGTTGTCTACGATTGTAGCGTGTAAACGAGTTTTAACTTTTTCAAATTGAGCTTCATCTAAAGATGCTTTAACAATGTACATGATTTCGTATTTTTTCATGTGTACACCTCCCTTTGGACTTCGGTTTCTATTAACTAGAAACAGAGAGCAAGCACAAACTTGCCTATACACTTTATCATTTTACTCGATAAAAGTAAAGAGTGAAATGAATTATTTTTCACTCATTTCACTCATTAATTTCGCATTGGCCATCATTAGGCGAATACGATTTTCTTGATTTACTTTTGATGCACTTGGATCATAATCAATTGGTACAATATTCGCATTTGGGTACTGTTCTTTAATCTTACGAACCATTCCCTTAGCCACGATATGATTTGGCAAACAACCAAATGGCTGAGCACTAATGACATTGTTTACACCTGATTTAATCAAAGTCACTACTTCACTTGTCAACAACCATCCTTCTCCCATTTTTACTCCTGGATTAATAAATGGCTTTCCATTATGAATAACTTCTTCAAAATCATCTGGTGGATAAAATGTTCCATCTTCTTGAACAATGTTTCTAAATGTCTTCTGCATACGCATAATTACATCTTTTACTATTGTATAAACCCATTTTGTATTCTTGTGCATATGATAATATTCATAATCAATAATACCGTTTTCTACGCAATAAAGCGCAAAATCCATGACTCCTGATAAAACCGGTTCAAAACCTTCTTCAATTAAATAATCTTCTAGGTTTCCATTTCCTAATGGTGAATATTTCATATAAATTTCACCCACAATTCCAACTCGAATTTTCTTCTTAGTACGATCTTGTGGAACCGCTTTTAAACGGGCAATCATATCACGATAGATTTTCTTTGATTTTTGATATCCGCCTTTTTCAAATAAAACAATTAAATCCGCTACAATTTCATCAATTGCCTTATCTGTATCGCCTTCATTTAATTCATATGGTTTTACTTGATTTCTTAACCACATCAAAGCATCCCCATACAACATACCATACACAATATGAAGAACCATAGGAACCGTAATTTCGAGTCCACTATCTTCTTCAAGACCAGACATATTAACCGATAAACAAGGAACTCTTTGCGCCCATCCTTCCATTTCCAAAGCTTTACGAATCAAGGAAATGTAATTGCTGGCACGACATCCTCCACCTGTTTGAGTCATCGCTAAACAAACATGATCTAAATCATATTTTCCACTTTTTAAAGCATCAATAAATTGTCCCACTACAAGTAGTGCAGGATAACACGTATCATTATGAACGTGAGATAATCCTTCTTCTTTCACTTGTTGGCTTGTATTCGTTAATACTTCGACGTTATATCCGCTCATTTTAAAAATAGGTGTCAATAATTTAAAGTGAATGGGTAACATAGAAGGCACTAAGATTAAATGATCTTCACGCATTCCTTTTTTAAATCTTGCGTATTCCATTTATCTTACCTCCTTTTGAGCAATTGCTTCTTTCAGTGAACGTAAACGAATACGAGCGGCTCCTAAATTATCGATTTCATCAATCTTAATTTGCGTATAGAATTTATCTTTTTTACGTAAAATATCTCTTACTTCATCGGTTGTAATGGCATCAATTCCACATCCAAAACTTACTAATTGTACTAAATTCATGTCATCGTTTTCACAAACATATTTAGCAGCTTGATATAAACGAGCATGGTATGTCCATTGATTTAATACATTCACTTTTTGTTGTTCTTGTCTTGGTACACTTTCTTCACTGACAACTACAAATCCTAATTGTGTCAACAATTGATTCATTTGATGGTTGATCAGTGGATCTAAGTGATATGGACGTCCACACAATACAATAATTGGATAATTATTTTCACGCGCAAATTGTACCGCTTCCTTATGTTTTTGAACTAACGTTTCTCTAAATTCAAGATAAGCTTCTTTTCCTTTTTCTAAAGCCTTAACAACTTGTTTCTTCTTAAAATTAATACCTGCTTTTTTGAAGTGTAAAACTAAAGCATTGGCACAGCTATTAATATCATCAAAACTCAAATAAGGATAAATAAATTTAGTTCCTTTTAAGTCAATATTTGCTTGTACTACTTCTGGATAATATGCTACTAATGGACAGTTATAGTGATTATCGGATTGTTTTTCGTCTACATTGTATGTCATGCAAGGATAGAAAATCGTATCCACTTTATTAATTAATTGTTCAATGTGACCATGTACTACCTTAGCTGGAAAACAAGCAGTATCACTTGGAATGGATTGTTGTCCTTCATGATACATTTGTTTAGTAGAAGGTGTAGACCATACAATTTCATATCCTAATTCATCAAAGAATGCTGACCAGAAAGGAAGTAAGTCATAGTTATTTAATACCAAAGGCATTCCTATTTTCTTATCGTGTTTGTAGCGATTTTTAACATCCTTTAACATCTGTGTTTTTTCTTTATATAAATCAGGTAACTCTACTTTCGCTTTATTTGTCTTAATCATCTTATCGCATTTATTTCCAGCTACTAATTTAGAACCGTCGGAGAATGTATTAATAGTTAAGGAACAATGATTTGTACATCCTTGACATGCGATTGATTTAGATTCATGAGTAAAATTACATAATTGTTCATATGTTAATATTGAACTTTTTTCATGACATAAATCTTGGGCATATAAAGCAGCTCCATAAGCTCCCATTAAATGTGCAATACTAGGACGAATTACTTCTCTTTGAAGTTCCATTTCAAAGCTTCTTAAAACAGAATCATTTTGAAATGTTCCTCCTTGAACAACAATATTCTTCCCAATATCGTCTTTATTTTTAGCACGAATAACTTTATATAACGCATTTTTCACAACCGATTTACATAAACCAGCTGAAATATCTTCAACAGTCATACCATTTTTTTGTGCTTGTTTAACACCTGAATTCATGAATACAGTACAACGTGTTCCTAAATCCACAGGGTGTTTTGATTTTAATCCTAATTGTGCAAATTCTTGGGCATCGTATCCTAGTGATTTGGCAAATGTTTCAATAAACGATCCACACCCCGATGAACAAGCTTCATTTAAAACAATGTCATCAATGTGTCCATCACGAATTTTAAAACACTTAATGTCTTGTCCACCAATGTCTAAAATATAATCTACATCCGGATTAAATGCTTTTGCAGCTGTATAATGAGCCATTGTTTCAACTATCCCACCATCTAAATGGAACGCATGACGCATTAATTCTTCGCCGTATCCTGTCGCATAGGCTCCATAAATTTGAATGTCTGGATTTGTTTGATAGATGGTTTTTAATTCTTCTAACACAACATCCAATGGATTTCCTTTATTCGATGAATACGATTGATATAAAATTTCTTGATTTTCACTTAATAAAACTAACTTAGTTGTCGTTGAGCCTGAATCAATTCCTAAATATGCTTTTTTGTCATATCCTTTTAAAGGAGCATACTTAGCATCATGAGATTTATGACGTGTCATAAATTCTTCATAGTCTTTTTCGGTTTCAAACAAAGGTTCTGATTCTTCTAAATGAACAGGTGAATTTACTAAATTCACTAGTTTTTCTTCTAATTGTTCAAATGTATATTCTTCTTTAGCACATAGTGCCGTTCCTAAGGCAACAAAATTAATTGCAGTTTCTGGACAAGTAATTTGATCATCACTCATTTTTAGAGTTTCTTTAAAGCGATTACGAAGTCCTTCTAGAAAATATAAAGGTCCTCCTAAAAATAATATATTTCCTTCTATTTTTCTTCCTTGTGCTAGTGAAGTAATAGTTTGGTCCACTACAGCTTGAAAAATAGAAGCACATAAATCAGCATGATCAACTCCTTGATTAATTAAAGGTTGAATATCTGTTTTGGCAAACACACCACAACGTGATGCGATTGGATATAAACGATTATAATGAAGACTGGCTTCATTCATTTCTTCAAGTGTCATATCTAATAAAGAAGCCATTTGATCAATAAAAGCTCCGGTTCCACCTGCACAAGTGGAATTCATTCTTTGTTCAATACTTCCTTTAAAAAATAAAATCTTAGCGTCTTCTCCTCCTAATTCGATTGCACAATCAGTTTCAGGATAGAAAGTATGCACAGCTTGTGAAGAAGCAAATACTTCTTGTACAAAAGGAAGATTTCCTTGTTCACATAATCCCAGTGCACCTGAACCACTTATCGCAAATTGAAATGGTTCTTTTGTATATTCTTTTAATTCATATAATTTATCTAATGCTTTTTGACGAACTTGAGCCATGTGTCTTTCATAGCTCTTATAACAAATTTGATTGTTTTCATCGATTACAACTGCTTTAATTGTTGTACTTCCTATATCAAACCCAATTTTGTATTTCATTTTTTTCTCCTCGACATTATTCTTTTTTATACTTTTTTTCAAAAAAAATCAAGTTCTTTGCTATTTATTTTACCATAGTTAATAATTTGTATATCAAATCATTAATTTTACTTTCGTTTTCAAAATAATTACATAACCATCTTATTTTCATGATATGATGGAAGTGTTAGAAAAGAGGTTATATATGAAAGACAAACTAACGTCATTAGAAATAAAGTGGATTATATATGACATTGGAAACTCTGCTTTTATCTTGCTTTGTTCAACCATTATTCCGATTTATTTCAATTCTATTTCATCGGCTGCTGGAGTAGCTGAAAGCGACTACTTAACATATTGGTCCTATGCGACAAGTATTGCCACAATCATTGTTGCCTTTGCAGGTCCTATTTTAGGTACATTAGCAGACTATAAAGATAAAAAGAAAAAATACTTTGTATCGTCTGCTATATTAGGGGCTTTAGGACTAGCTGCTTTCTGGATTCCAGGTAACTGGAAAATTTTCTTACTATTATATGTATGTGCCAAAGTATTCTTTAGTTTATCATTGGTTTTCTATGATTCGATGTTAAATGATGTTACTACAGACGAAAGAATGGATCATGTTTCTTCGGTTGGATATGCTCTTGGTTACATTGGAAGTTGTGTTCCTTTTATTATCAGTTTAGTCTTAGTTTTAATGGGTGATAAAATTGGTTTATCAACTTCAACGGCTATGATGATTGCCTTTTTATTAAATGCGATTTGGTGGATTGCCTTTACTATTCCTCTAGCTGGTTCTTATAAACAAAAATCTTATATTGAAAAACAAGATCGTGTCGTTTCTCAGTCTTTAGGGCGTTTATGGCATTCTTTAAAAAATGCGAAGAAAGATAAAAAAATATTCTTATTCTTACTTGCGTTCTTCTTCTATATTGACGGTGTTTATACCATTATTGATATGAGTACAGCCTATGGTACAAGTTTAGGATTAGATACAACTGGTTTACTACTTGCTTTATTAATGACACAAGTTGTTGCCTTCCCAGCAAGTCTTACATTTGCCAAATTATCAAAGAAATTCTCAAGTGATAAATTAATTAAAATTGCCATCATTGCTTATTTCTGTATTGCCGTATTTGCGATTCAATTAGATCAACAATGGGAATTCTGGTTATTAGCTTTTGCGGTTGGTTGTTTCCAAGGTGGAATTCAAGCTTTATCTCGTTCTTATTTTGCCAAGATTATTCCCGATGAATCAAGTGGTGAATACTTTGGATTATTTGATGTTTGTGGAAAAGGTGCTAGTTTTTTAGGAACATTCTTAATTGGTTTCATCACTCAGCTTACAGGTCATCAAAATTATGGTGTAGCTGCGATTTCAGTCATGTTTATCATTGGTTATTTCTTATTTAATAAAGTTTCTAAAATGGATTAAAAAAAAGCGATCCAAATCGCTTTTTTTATGCCTTTTGTCGTTGTTTCAAAAACAAAACAACACCAGTACAAATAATAATGATATATCCTATAAAACTATAAGAAGAAGGCATTTGTCCAAAGATAAAGTAACTAAAGATAGCTGAGAAAATAACTTGTGAATAATCAAAAGCTGAAATATCTTTCGCAGGGGCATTGGCATAAGCAGCTGTAATAGAGAATTGTCCTCCAGCGGCTGCAAGTCCTGCACATAACAGACAAATGAGTTGTGCAAATGTCATAGGATGATAATTAAATAATAAATATGGTAGTGTTACGATGCATGAAAATGCACTAAAGAAAAATACGATTTTCACTCCTTTTTCATTTCTTAGTGATAGAGCTCTTACACATGTATAGGCACTTCCAGCTCCAATAGCGCCAATTAATCCAATAATAGCTGGCATCATTTGCGCAAAATCAAAACTAGGTCGAATCACAAATAAACTTCCTAGAAAGGCAACGCCAACACATCCCAATTCAAATAGTGATGCTTTTTCTTTTAGGAATACATAAGAAAATAAGACCACAAAGAATGGTGATAGTTTATTCAACATTGAGGCATCGGATAAAACTAAGTGATCAACGGCATAGAAATTACATAGAATTCCAATTGTTCCTAATGTACTTCTTAGAAGCAACAAAGGAATGTTTTCTTTTTTATAAGATAGTTTTTCTTTATCTTTAATAATTAAGATAAGAGCAAATAAACATGCGACTAAATTACGAAAGAAACTTTTTTGAATCGATGGTAAATCACCGGCTAATTTCACAAATACGTTCATCAATGCGAAACAAAATGCTGAACATGTAATAAATAAAATTCCTTTATATTTTTTTGTCATGTTTCTATATTATCAAAAAACGACGCAAAAAAAAGAGAAAAGCTTTACTTTTCTCATTCTTTAAATACTTGTAGAGCCAGACATCCTAGTCCTGTATGAATTCCCACGGCTGTAACTAAATCAATAATTTTAACATGGGCATTTTCAATTCTTTGTTCAATTTTATCTTTATAGGCAATGGCTTCATCTAAACAATCAACATGCGCTAAAATAAATGTATACGATGCATTCATTCCTTTTTCAATGACATGATCAATTACTTTTTCTTGCGCTTTTTTCCATGTACGAACCTTCGCTAATGTATCCACTTTTCCATTTGTTTCTTTATTAATATGACAAATAGGTACAATTTTTAATAAACCTGCTAATGTAGCAGCCGCAGGCGTTAAACGTCCTCCTCGCTTCATATGTTCTAAGTCACGGAACATTAAAATGGTATCAGCTGAATCCGCAATTCTTTGAATACTTTCCACAATTGTATCTAAATCGATTCCTTGTTCATACATAGCCTTAGCTTTTCGTATCATTTGTGATTGTACAACAGCTGTGACATAACAATCTACACCAATGAATTGTAAATCCAATTGACGAGCAACCATTTCCATGGCATCAAAACAGCCTGATAATCCTTTACAAATTGGTACCGCAAATACAGTGTCATATCCTTGTTCTTTAATTTGTTCAAAACAATCTTCAATGTATCCTAATTTAGGAAGTGAAGTTCTGAATATTTTTTTCTCGTGTAATTTTTCAATTACATCCGCCTGATGAATATTGACATACTCATCATAAGAAATGCCATCACACTCTAATTGAAGAGGCAAACAATAAATGCCTTCTTCTTGCCATTGTTCAGGTGATAATCCTGTTCCTGTATCTGTCACAAATGCTACTTTCATCTTCTAGACTCCTTTTACTTTTTTCACAAATTGAATTCCAACGGCTCTATTACCAGTATGTGCTGCTATAACAGCGCCAATGTCCATACGATGTACAATATATCCTTCTTTTTCAAATAAATCTTGAGCTGTTTGAGCTTGTTCGCTTGCTCTTGAATCAAGGACGAAGACTTCATAATCTTCTGGATTGGCTTCTTTACATACACTATCCACAACTTTTTTAATGGCTTTTGTCATTGTGCGGACTTTATCGCTTTTGCCACCTACTTTTCCTTCCGTATCTTTTGATACTTCTAGAATAGGAACAATTTTTAATAAACCGGCTAGCTTAGCTGCTGCTGGTGATAATCGTCCTCCACGTGCTAGATGATCTAAATTTTCTGGCATTAAGAAACCTTTTGAATGATTCACAGCTTCTTGTAAACGTCGAATGATTTCATCGACTTGTACGTTTTGACTTACTAATTTAGAAGCACTAAGAGCTAAATAGTTTTCAACAGCTAGTGTCGTATAAATATCTAACGTATGTACTTTGATATTATGCCATTTAGCACTGGCTTGAATGGTTGTATTAGTTGATGATAATCCATTGGATAAAGTAATTAAGACGACATCTGTTACTTCTTCTTTTTGGAATCGATCAAACATTTCTTCAATCATTCCAAGGGGTGGCATGCTTGTTTGTGGCATGTATCCCTTATCTAAATAATCATATAATTCCTCGGTTGTTAAGTTAATTCCATCTAAAAATACATGTTCATCGATAGAAACTTGAAGAGGTAAAAATTCTATATTGTTTTCTTTTGCTTGTTGTTCATTTAAACAACTTCCACTATCAGTGATTACTTTTATTTTCATAAATAACCTCCATTTTTTAATTATACACTCTTAATTAAAATTATGACAAGATATCACTTTCATTTTAAAGGGGTTACAATCCTTTTAATCTGTCCATGTCCACCATAGAAATAGCTTCTTTTTTGAGCTATACTTTATATATGGAAAACTTTATTGAATTTAAAAATGTTAGAAAAACATATACGATGGGAGAAGTTCAAATCCATGCGTTAGATGGTGTTTCTTTTTCAATATCCAAAGGAGAATTCGTCATTATTTGTGGGGAATCTGGAGCTGGAAAAAGTACGATACTAAATTTATTAGGAGGAATGGATACAGTTAGTGATGGACAAATCTTTGTCGATGGTAAAGAAGTTAGTAAGTATTCAGAAAAAGAAATGACTCTTTATCGTCGTTATGATGTAGGATTTGTCTTTCAATTTTATAATTTAGTACAAAACTTAACACTTAGAGAAAATGTGGAATTGGCATGTCAAATTTGTAAAGATGCCCTTGATATCGATGAAACAATCGCATCGGTTGGATTAAGTGAACGTTCTCAAAACTTTCCTAGCCAATTATCAGGTGGTGAACAACAACGTGTGGCCATTGCCAGAGCATTGGCTAAAAATCCTAAATTATTATTATGTGATGAACCAACAGGGGCTTTAGACTATCAAACAGGAAAACAAGTTTTAAAAGTATTACAAGATGCTTGTAAAAAACAAAACAAAACCGTAATTGTTATCACGCATAACTTAGCACTTTGTCCTATGGGAGATAAAGTTATTAAAGTTAAAAGTGGTCACATTGATAGTATCACGTTAAATGATAATCCAATGGATGTAGATAGGATTGAATACTAATGCCTAAAACATTTATTAAAAATATCTTCTTGGAAATAAAACACTCCATTGGTCGTTTTCTTTCCATATTATTGATTGTTGCTATAGGTACTGCATTCTTTGCAGGAATCAAAGCAAGTGCCCCTGATATGAAATATAGTGCTGATCAATATTTTGATTCTTATCATGTCCAAGATATTCAAGTATATTCAACATTGGGTCTATATGACGATGATGTTGAACAAATAGCTAAGCTTGAACATGTAAAATCTGTTCAACCTACTTTTTCCATTGATACACTTTGTCAAAGAGAAGCCAGTGAATTAGTTATTAAAGTATTGTCTTATCAAGATAATCAAGAATTAAATCAAATTCGCTTAGTTGATGGACGAATGCCTAAAAATGAAAATGAATGTTTAATTCAAGCGGCCAGTACGACAAGTGAATTATATGGTGGTTTTGAAATTGGAGATACCATTGATTTGTATTTAAACGATGAAGATGAATTATCCAAAACATTAAAAAATCAATCTTTTAAAATCGTCGGAACTTGTTACAATCCCAATTATTTGTCTTATGAATTAGGTAGTTCATCTATTGGTTCTGGAAAAGTCAGTAGTTTCATCTATGTAAAAGATAGCAATATCTTAGCTGATTATTATACTGAAATTGATGTAGCCGTTGATGGTTGTGAACAATTAGATAGTTACACCGATGAATATTTTGATTTAGTAAATCCTGTTCTAGAAGATATTGAAGCCTTGGGTCCAGAACAAATCGATGCTCGTATTCAATCGCAACAAGATAAACTAAATGAAGCAAAGGCCAAGCTTTATGATGAATTAAATAAAGGGCAAGCAAAATTAGATGATGCCCAGGCACAAATTAATCAAGGTCAACAACAAATCAATGCTTCTAAACAAACTTTATTAGCTTCTAAGGCGCAATTAGATAGTGGTTGGGCTCAGTACAATGAAAATAAACATGTTTATGATGATTTAAATTTAGTCAACAATGCCTTAGCTCAAATTGAACAAGGTGAAAATTCATTGGCAACTTTACAAGCCAATAAAGAACAATTACAAGCTGCGATTCAACAGCTTGAACAATTATTAAAGACATATGATTCTTTAAATTTTTATCAGCTTACTTTACAAACATTGAATTGGTTAATTGATAATGGTCTTGCCAATGAACAAATCATTGCGCAAAGAGATCAAATTGCGACTTTAGTAGAAACCTTGGCAAATAATTCTAAAGAAAGCATTCAAGCGCAAATTGATGAGTGTAATTCCAATATCGCTTATATTGATCAAACCATTGCACAGATTCAAGAAGCAAGCACTAAAAAAGAAGAATTGTTATCGCAACAAGCTTTACTGCAAAGTGCTGTAAATGAATTAAATGCGGCTTACAATGAACTCGTTTCAGGCCAACAACAATACGATAATGGTATGGCTCAGCTTTTACAGGCACAAACAAAATTAGATGAAGCACGGAGTCAATATGAACAAGGTAAACAAGAATTAGAACAAACCAAAGAAGACTATGAAAAACAAATTGCCGATTCTCAAAAACAATTGGATTCTATAAATGGAGAATGGATTGTATTGGATCGTAATTCTCATTATTCTTATCGTGACTATGGAGCTTGTGCTGATCGTATGGATGGAATTGCCAAAGTCTTCCCTGTATTTTTCTTCTTAGTTGCCGCCCTAGTTTGTATGACAACGATGTCTAGAATGGTAGATGAACAAAGAAATGAAATTGGTACTTTAAAAGCTTTGGGTTATTCTAAAGGTCAAATTGCTTCTAAATACATTATTTATGCTTTAGTCGCTGGTGTAATTGGTTCAATTCTAGGTTGTTCGATAGGAATGTATATATTCCCTAAAGTTATTTTTACACTATGGAATATGTTATATAACCTAGAAACAATGTATTTTAAATTCCAGCCTGGTTTAATTGCGATGGCTTCTTTATCCATGATTGGTGTCACTTTGTTGGCAACCATTGGATCCATTCAAGCCGAATTAAAAGAAGTTCCATCTAAGTTAATGCGACCAAAAGCTGGTAAAGCTGGTAAGAAAATTTTATTAGAGCGTATCCCATTCATTTGGAATCGTCTTCCTTTCTTACAAAAAGTAACAGCTCGTAATATCTTCCGTTATAAAAAGCGTTTGTTTATGACAATTGTAGGAATTGCTGGTTGTTCGGCTTTACTGGTTGGTGGTTTTGGAATCTATGATAGTATTTCCGATATTGTCCATCAACAATACAGTATCATTTATCAATACAATGCTTCGATTACTTTAAATGGTCCAAATACTAAAGATATCGATGAAATTGATGGTATTTCATCTTATTATAAAGAAGAACAAATGGCTTCTACTGCTAACTTTGATGGCAAAGATATGGCCGTTACCGTCCACATTGTCGATGACTATGACAAGTGTTCTAAATATGTACGTCTTCAAGATATTCATTCCAATGATGTATTGGATCTAGATGATAATGGTGTCATTATTTCTGAAAAGATGGCTAGTAAAATGAATTTATCGAAAGGTGATACCCTTACTTTTAAAGACAACAACGATAAAGAAATTTCTTGTAAAGTATCTGGTGTATATAAAAACTACGTGGATCATCATATTTATGTCACAAGAGATATGTATCAAAGTTGGAATAGTAAAGCCAACACTAATTATGTTTGTCTTCTTAAAACAAAGAGTCAAACCAATAAATTTGAAAAGAAATTAGGAAATGATTTAATGAAATTGGATAACGTGAAAAGCGTTACTTTCTACTCAAATCTAGAAGACAATTTCAAAGACATTATTTCCCAATTATCAATGGTTGTCGTTTTATTGGTTGGATGTGCTGCAGCTCTTGCCTTTGTGGTATTGTACAACTTAAGTAATGTGAATATTTCTGAGCGTGTCAGAGAAATCGCAACCATTAAAGTACTAGGATTCCTTCCTAATGAAGTGAGTGCTTATGTGAATCGTGAAAGTACACTTCTAACGGTTATTGGTGCTTTAATTGGTTTGGTATTTGGAATTGGTTTACATCATTTAATTATGAATCTAGCCGAAATGGATACGATTATGTTTGGTCGAACAATTAAACCTATTTCATTTGTGATTAGTTTTTTGATTACAATGGTATTTAATTTCATTATTAATTTTGTGATGCGATTCAAATTAAAGAAAGTAGAAATGGTAGAATCATTAAAAGCAGTGGAATAAAATCCACTGCTTCTTTTTTTAGATAAGACGTTCAAATAAATTAGTAAGAGGTTTTCTTGATTCAGGAGGCATTTTCAATGCTTTTTCAATTGGATAGGCAACAATTTTATTGTCACGAATACAAACACATTGTCCACCAATTCCTTGCATCAATAAATCTACGGCTTTTTCTCCCATTTGACTGGCAATTAAACGATCAAATGGACATGGAGAACCACCACGTTGAATATGTCCTAATACGGTTGCTCTTCCTGAGAAACCAGTATTCAATGATACTTTTTTCGCAAATTCATCGACGTCAGTAATTTTTTCACTGATGACAACAATCGCATGTTTTTTCTTACGAATTGTGTCAAGTTCACGTAAACGATCTAACACATCAGCTTCATCAAATCCAGAATCTTTTGTGATAACGATATCAGCTCCACATGTAATACCTGCATATAAAGCTAAGTCCCCACAGCGATTTCCCATTACTTCAATAATAGAACAACGGTGATGTGAATTTGATGTGTCACGTAATTTATCGACGGCTTCTACAATTGTTTGAAGGGCTGTATAGAATCCAATTGTGTAATCTGTACAAGTGATGTCATTGTCAATTGTTCCTGGTAATCCAATACAATTAATTCCCATTTCTGTTAAAGAAAGAGCACCTCGATACGATCCATCTCCCCCAATAACAACAACTGCTTCAATTCCTCGTTTATTTAATTGTTTAATGGCTTTTTCACGAACGGCAACATCTTTAAATTCAGGAAGACGTGCCGATCCTAAAATGGTTCCTCCACGATTGGAAATTTGTGATACAGAATCACGTGTTAATGGTTCAATATATCCTTCAACCATTCCTTTATATCCATTATAAATTCCAAAAACTTCTAATCCGCTATTAATTCCTACACGTGTAACAGCACGAATAGCGGCATTCATTCCGGGTGAATCCCCTCCTGAAGTTAATATCCCAATTCTTTTTATCATTTATTGATCCTCCGAAGATATTGATTTCTTTAGTAATAATATACCATATCTACTTTAGCAAAAAAAGACAAATCAAAGTAGAAACCTACTTGTATTTTGTGAATAACGACGATGGAATATGGCAATATCCACCAGGATTTTTTTCTAAATATTTTTGATGGTATTCCTCAGCGTCATAGAAATTCTTTAATGGCTCTACTTCTACGACAATGGGTTTATCATATTTTTTAGCGATTTCTGCAATTTTTTGATTAATAATTGGTAAATCACTATCATCAATGTAATAAATTCCGGTACGATAGCTTGATCCTTCATCTTCTCCTTGTTTATTTACACTTGTTGGATCAATAACTTCAAAATAGAAATCCAACAAAGAAGATAAATCATCTTCATATACAACCATTAATGTTTCGGCATATCCCGTAATTTGGGCTTTGACGTCTTTGTATTCTGGGTTCATCGTATATCCATTGGCATATCCTACTCTTGTTTCTTGAACAAAATCAAATTGGTCAAAGAATTTCTGCATTCCCCAGAAACATCCACCTGCTAAATAAATTGTTTTCATATCCTTCTTTTCATGGCTCAGCCATATTTTCCTTTCTGTCTTATATTACACTACTTTTCAAAAAATACAAAATTGGATGTGTAAAGTCTTTGTAACAATTAAAAAGGATTGAGCAATCAATCCCTTTTGAGTATATATATTATAAATAAAACTGGAATTAGAATCACAAATGTTTCAAAGCCATTGTATACATTATAAGCTAGATCAAAGATATGAATGATACTAAATAAAATGATAAAATGAATCGTTAAATAGAGTGCATATTTTAAAACAATCTTTTTAAAATATGATTGTGATTTAATAATCCATAATTGAACAATCAAAATCAAGAATAAAATACAAAATAAATAACTTATTGGAGCTTCTACATTTAATATCATTGTATTAGATAACGATTTAATGACATCACTATTTAAAAATAATAAAAGTGTTGTGATTTGAAATACACCTAATAAAACTATGATTCCATTACTTATTATGTTTTGTGTTTTTTCAGATAATAATTTCAATTTAAACATAGAATGTATCACTTATTCGATAGCTTCCAAAACTATATGTTTCACTAATACCATTGAAATAAGAATAACTTCCTTTCATTGTGTAACCAGCACTAAAAGTTACTGCAGTCCGATCAGAATTAACTACAGGGGCATCTGTGGAAACATTTGTAATATATGGTGACCAGTTTGTTCCCCAACTCGCAGTCGATAAATATAAAATAGGAGTATTATAACTAGTAATTTTATATTTATTTGCATCCCATGTGATATAACATTGCATATTAACAATCCATTCTTTTGTGAATTTTCCCGTTGTATCTGTTGCTGCTTTATAATGTTGATAGGTTACACTTTTTGATTCTGTGGCTCTTGTTTGATTAGCAAATTCTTTATAGCTTATTTGCACATTATCATCGCAAAGATATTCTTGAATTTCTTTAAGACTATTATTTAAATAATTATTACTGTATTCATCAAAAAATGAATCCGTTACATCTATTCCATTTTCTAACACTTTGACATTTTCAGGACTATTAAAACATTTATCAATATAGTCATTAAAGAAAATAGACACCTCTGTGTTTTCTGATGCAAAAACAGGAACATTAACATAATAAAAATTAGAATAACAAACAAATAAATATAAAATATTTCTTCTTATTTAAGAACATAAATTCAACCTCCTTACCATACAATATTTATGTTAATACGTTGCTATATGACCACATGATTTCACCTCCCATCGTCTTATGTTTATACCTTTATTAAAACTTACAACTCTATTTAAAGTCAATAAGGTTATAAATTAATCATATACAAATTGTTTTAATTAATTATCCAATATTTAAAAATTAATTATAGAGTTTTATATTGAGAATTACTTTATTTCAACAATCCACTTCATTTAAAAATCAAAAAGATGATCAATCTTACGACTAATCATCTATTCACTATAGCTAACTTTTATTAATTACTTTATCAAAAATCTTTTTTATAGTTTCAGCTTCTTTTTTATCACTTAAAAATATATCTGTATTAAAAGAAACAGGCTTTTTAGAGATATAGACTGCTAATTTATTATTATCTTTTGTCACTAGTTTTAATCCTACGTACATTAAATTTTCACCAAAAGCAAAAAATGAAACTCCACCTAATACTTGATGTAAAAAAGGTTCTGTTTTTCCTCTAAATTTAGCTTCTTCATTTAATACTGAGCATTTCTTTATATCCGATATTTTATATGTTCCTAATGTACCATCTAATATTTCAAATGAGTCATTTTCAAGATTAAATATTATACTATCGAAAATTCTGTTTTTCATTATACCCACCCCCAAGAACCAGTACCAGTTAATGTTTCAACATAAGGGGCATAATATGTAATAGTACCTTTAGCGTAAGCACGTCCTCCTGATGCATAAGCTGATACTGTGGCTGCACTATGTGAAGTAAGTAATGGGCAATTTGTATATAAGACAGTTGCATCCGCAACTTTAGTAATTCTCATTGTATCTGTATCAAAATAAACAGTCATTCCAACGTTAATTTTTGTATAGTATATACTGTTTGCATAATGTCCATTTGGAGAACTTTTTAAAACAATTCCATTAATATTAATGTATTGATATGCAGTAAGTCTTGATTCGTTAGTTACCAAAGTATTATCCCATCTTGAGTCATATAGAACTTCAACGTATGTACCACTTGATGGTTTTTCCTTTAAAATAGTGCCATTTTCACTTACATAATATGGCTCATTATTTGTTGTTTCAAAAGGCATATATCCACAAAAAGTCGTAGTATTCTCGGCAGCAAAAGTTGGGGTCATAAAAGTAATAATTAAAATAAAAGTATAAAAGAATATTAATATTTTTTTCATAACTATTTTCCTCCTTCTTATTATTCAAGTTTACCTAAGTATTAATAAAAATCATGTTCCCACCTCTTTCAACAATTGATACTTTTGTATATTTTAAATATATAATTTTTGTTATTAAAATATAATTCTTGTGTTTTTTTATTTTATGTTGCATAATAAAATAGTAAGGTATAAAAATCGTTAAAATATCTTTCTAATTATGAGTATTTTTCAATAGGAACAATGCCACTATTTTGAATTCAACACATATAAAAAGATCGAGCACTCAATTTCTTTTGAGTACATATATTATAAATAAAACTGGAATTAAAATGATAAATGTTTCAAAGCCGTTGTATACATTATAAGCTAAATGAAAGATATGAATGATACTAAATAGAATGATAAAGTGAATCGTTAAATAGAGTGCATATTTTAAACAATCTTTTTAAAATATGGTTGTGATTTAATAATCCATAATTGAACAATCAAAACTAAGAATAAAATACGAAATAAATAACTTATGGGGGCTTCTACATTTAATATCATTGTATTTGATAATGATTTAATTAGATCACGATTTAAAAATAATATGAGTGTAGTGATTTGAAATACACCTAATAAAACTATGATTCCATTACTTATTATGTTTTGTGTCTTTTCTTTTAACATAGCATTGCCCTTTCTTTAGTTTAATTCTACAATTATTTGTTTTTTTATCAATAGTATCTAAAAAAAGTAGAAGGTCTTTTGACCTTCTACTTAACATCAATATCAATAAACTCTTGTTCACTTAAATTGACAATACAACAAGGAAGCTTCGTAATTACTTGTTTTGCTCCTTTATCGTTTTTTAAGTTTGTTAGATAGGAATAATATTTTTTAGGGATGAGCATGGGATTGCATAGAATGTCTTGATAACATCCTATCACCACGTGTTGTTCATCTTTTATTTCTAACATCTTAACAATCGTTTCATCTTTAATATATGGCATGTCACTAACCATCAACATACAATAATCACTATCACATTTTTGAATACCCAAAGAAATAGAATATCCTTGTCCATATTCAGGATGATCATTCATAATGACTTTAGCTTCTTTGGCAAGTTCTTTTATTTGTTCGTATTGTGTTACTACAATCACTTCATCAAAGAATTTTCTTCTTTCATATGTGATTTCAAATAATGTTTTATCATTGATTTTATGTAGAAGTTTGTTCGAATGAAAACGCGAACTAAAACCTGATGCCAATATAATCAGACTAGTCTTCATGTTTTAATAACACTTTTTCTGGTGTAATTGGTAATGTACGTACTTGTACACCTGTGGCATGAGCAACGGCACTAGCAATAGCCGGGCTTGGTGTATTAATAACAACCTCACCAATGGATTTTACACCAAATGGACCATTGTCTTCATAACTTGATTCAAATTCAACACGGACATTTCCAACATCAATTCTTGTTGGTACTTTATATTGGAAGAAAGAGTTATTGCGCATTTTTCCTCTTTCATCATAAGTAATGTCTTCATATAAAGCCATTCCAATTCCTTGTCCAATTCCACCTTCTGCTTGTACACGAGCTAAGTTAGGATTGATAACAGTTCCACAGTCTACACAAGCAACATAGTCATGAACTTTGATTTCTCCTGTTAATTTATCAACATCCACTTCGGCAATTCCAACCATAAATGGTGGTGGTGAAGTTGGTGATACGTGAGAGGCAGTTGCGATTAATGCCTTTCCTTTTCCACCTCCAAAGCAGTAATCCGCAAAATCAGCTAAACTCATTGATTTTTTATGATCCAATGTATAAATTTCTTTTCCATTGAATTCAACGTCTTCGCATTCAAATAATGCTTTGGCTTCAGTTAAAATTTGTTCTTTTAATTGTGTACAAGCTTTAACAACAGCTTGTCCTGTTACATAAGAAGTAGCTGAAGCATAAGAACCTGTATCATATGGAGAGTGTTCGGTGTCTACACTACTTGTGACAACATTATCTACATCACAGTCTAGGCATTCTGCTGCAATTTGTGCAAGTACTGTATCGCATCCTTGTCCCATATCCGTTGCTCCAATAGATAATGTATAGAAACCATCGTCTTGTAGCTTAATTTCAACCGTACCGATATCGACATTGGCAATTCCACTTCCTTGCATTGTACACGCAACTCCGATACCACGTACAAAATCACCCATATCTTGTCGTAATGGTTTATTTTTATAGTCAATCATTTCCATAGCTTTTTTCAAGCATCGATCAAGGGCACATGAATTTAAGTATTCCCCATAGTATTGACTTAATACTTCACCTTCATGAACGATGTTCTTTAGTCTTAATTCACATGGATCCATTCCCAATTCATCGGCTAATTCATTTACACACGATTCAATCGCAAAGCATCCTTGCGTTGCTCCATATCCTCTAAAGGCTCCTGCTCGCATTGTATTGGAATAGACAACATGGTTAGTAAAACGACTGGCTTTTACGTGATTATAAATTGGTAATGATTTATGTCCGGATAAACCAACTACTGTTGGTCCATGTTCTCCATAAGCTCCGGTATTGGATAGTGTATATAAGTCAATGGCTTCAATGGTTCCATCTTTTTTAGCACCCATTTTAACGCGTAGTTTCATTTCATGTCTTGAATTTGAGGCCATGAATGTTTCTTCTCGTGTATAAACGATTTTACTTGGTTTCTTTGTCATCCATGTCACAAAAGCTGTAAAGATTTCACAACAAGCCGTTTGTTTAGCTCCAAATCCTCCTCCAATACGAGGTTTCACAACATTGATTTTTGATTTTGGTATTTCAAGCGCTGTACTAACAATACGACGCACATGGAATGGGATTTGCGTACTTGAAACAATAGTTAATCTTCCATAAGTATCAATATAAGAGAATGCACGCATTGTTTCCATCATGGCTTGGGCATTGGCTTTGGTATGATATTCTCGTTCTAAGACAACATCACATGTTTTAAATACTTCATCTACATTTCCAACAACACTTTCATCGCTGCTGCAAATGTTTCGTTTTACATCGTTTCCAATTTCACATAGTGTTTTATAGTCGTCTTCATCATGGACAATAATTGGATTATCAATGGCTTTCGTAAAATCTAAAAGAGGTTCTAATACTTCGTATTCCACTTTAATCATTTTTAAAGCACGGTCTACACAATCTTCATTGGCACCAGCAACAATAGCAACTTCATCGCCTACATAGCGTACTGTATCTTCAAGAATTTTACGATCATATGGACTTAGTTCAGGATACGTTTGTCCGGCTAAAGTAAAACGTGAATTAGGTACGTCTTTGTATGTATAAATAGCTTCAATGCCAGGGATTCTTTTCGCAATGGTTGTATCAATGGATTTAATTTTGGCATAAGCATGAGGAGAGCGTAATATCTTAACAATTAAAGAGAGTGTAATATAAACCGTGTAAGTTGAGAGCGTACGGATCAACTTCACGGTTTTTATTATTATCTATGCTATGATATAGGAGAAAAAAGGAAATGAATGAAATGGCAAGACAAAAAAGAGACCCTAAGGCTGTGGCACT
>JAQYFP010000027.1 GCA_028723085.1 Erysipelotrichaceae bacterium
TCTATAGAAATCAAAACAAACAAAATAATAAAATTCTAAACTAAAAAAACGTCAAAAATTTAGAACTATAAAAAAGTTGTTTTTATAATGCTCAAAAAGTACTCTAAATGATTCTGACAATGAATCAAGAGTACTTTTTAAATTATAGAAGCATAGAAAAAGATGATATAACTCTTTTCAAGTGACAAATCACTTAACTGTTATATCCTCTTTTATAGTATATTATTTTTGATAATGAAGGACACGATATACACCATCAATATTGTCGATGGCATCTAGAGTAGCTTGTGAGATTTCGGTATCTAAATCAAGCATAGTATATGCGATGTCTTTTTTAGATTTATTTAATAAGTTATCAATATTGGCATTATCCACTAGACAATTCGTGATTTGCGAAATCATCTTAGGGATGTTTTTATGGATAATACAAATACGAACAGGAGAATTAAATGGCATTGAAGCATTTGGTAAATTGACAGAATTCGTAATGTTTCCGTTTTCTAAATAATCTTTTATTTCTTGGCACGCTTTTACAGCACAGTTAATTTCACTTTCTTCAGTAGAAGCTCCTAAATGAGGAATCGCAGCTACTTTTGGATGAGAGGCTAATAAATTACTTGGAAAGTCAGTAACATAGAATCCAACTTTACCAAAATCTAAAGCTTCTTTCATATCTTGATCATTTACTAATCCACCACGGGCAAAGTTAATAATCTTAACGCCATCTTTCATATGGGCAATTGATTCTTTGTTGATTGTATTTTTTGTTGAATCATTCATTGGGATGTGTAAAGTGATGAAATCACATTTACGATAAATGTCTTCAATGTTAGTTTCGTGTTGTACATAGCGAGATAAGTTCCATGCAGCATCAATTGACATATATGGATCATAGCCATGAACTTCCATACCAAAGCGAAGAGCTAAGTTCGCAACTTGTACACCAATGGCACCACATCCAATAACACCTAGTGATTTACCCATTAATTCGTTACCGGCATAATGTTTCTTTTGTTTCTCAACTAACTTTGATAAATCAGGATTATTGGCTTCTTGTTTAACCCATTCCATTCCATGATATATGTCACGACTAGCAAGTAGTAATCCAGCAAATACTAATTCCTTAACGGCATTACTGTTCGCTCCTGGAGTATTAAATACCGCAATTCCCTTGGTAGTACATGTATCAATATCAATGTTGTTGACACCGGCACCAGCTCGAGCAATAGCTTTTAATTCAGGATTATAGTTAATGTCATGTAAATTGGCACTACGAACTAAAATCGCATCGGGTTGTTCAATGTCTTCATTGACTACGTATTTATTATTTAATTGATTTAATCCTTCTTGGGCAATGTTATTATATAGTTTAACGTTATACATTATAAATTCCTTTCTTCAAACTCTTTCATAAATTGAACGAGTTTTTCCACGCCTTCAATTGGCATCGCATTGTAGATACTAGCACGCATTCCACCAACAGAACGATGTCCTTTCAAGTTTTCAAATCCGGCTTCTTTAGCTTCGGCAATAAACTTAGCATCTAGTTCTTTGTCTCCAGTAACAAATGGAACATTCATTAAAGAACGAGAATCTTTTTCTACAGTTCCTTTAAATAATTTAGATGAATCTAAGAAATCATATAGAATTTTAGCCTTTTTAGTATTGATTTCTTTCATAGCTTCAAGTCCACCTTGGGCTTTGATCCACTTGAATACCAATCCACAAATATAGATTCCATAACAAGGTGGAGTATTGTATAAGGAATTGGCATCGGCTTGTGTTTTCCATTTCAACATCGTAGGTGTATAGCTCAATACATCGTCACGAATTAAGTCTTCACGAATAATGGCAATCACAACACCCGCAGGTCCTACGTTTTTTTGTACACCAAAGTAAATAACACCAAAATCAGATACATTAATTGGTTCTGATAAAATGCAACTAGACATATCGGCTACTAATACTTTTCCTTTGGTATTAGGTACTTCTGGGAACTTTGTTCCATAGATTGTATTGTTGTAACAAATGTATACATAATCCGCATCTTCAGATACATTCAAATCCGAACAATCAGGAATATAAGAGAAAGTTTTGTCTTCACTTGAAGCAATGACATTGGCTTTTACATATTTTTTAGCTTCTTGATATGCTTTTTTAGCCCATTGTCCTGTAATAATATAATCGGCTACACCATTTTTAGATAAATTCATAGGAATCGCTGAGAATTGTTGACTGGCTCCTCCTTGTAGAAATAAAACTTTATAGTTATCTGGAATATTTAATAGATCTCTAAGATCTTGTTGTGCTTCATCAATGATGGTTTGGAACATTTTGGATCGATGGCTCATCTCCATTACGGACATTCCACATCCTTTGTAGTCCAACATTTCATCGGCTGCTTGTTTTAATACGCTTTCTGGTAATACGGCTGGACCGGCACTGAAGTTATAAACTCGTTTCATATTTTTTCTTCCTTTCATCACGTGTTTTATATTATACATCCTTTTTATCATTAATCAAGAAAAATGTTCATAAATTAAAATCAAATGTCTATGAATTAAATACAATTAAAACATAAAAAAAAGAAATGACATTTATTTAAAAAAAAGGTAAAATATTAATATATTGTATTCTATAGTGTGGCGGAGGAAATTATGGCAGTAGATTATAACGATGAAATGTTCGAAGAACAAGACTTAGGTGCAGATATCAATGCGAAGGAAGCATTAATTCAAGAAGCTGAAAGTCTTAAGGATGAAGAAAATTGGAATGAAGCCAATCGTAAAGCAAATCAATTAAAGAAAAGATGGCGTAAAATTCCTTTCTATGAATCTTTACAAGAAGAAGATTTAAGAGAACGTTTTGAAAAGGCTTTAGATGTTGTATATGAAAAACGTAATGAATTATATAAGAAAGCACAAGAAGTTAAATCGGATTTAGTAAAACAAGCAAAGGAATTGTCTGTTTCAACAGAATGGAATAAAACAACTCAAAAATTAAATGATTTAATGGATCAATGGAAACAAGCTGGTAGTGCTGGTGACAAAGATGATGAGCTTTGGGAAGAATTTAATGATGCTCGTCAAACATTCTATAATCGTAAACGTGAAAATTGGGAAGAATTAAATAAAAAATTTGAATCAGCTCGTCAAGTAAAAGAAAATTTAGTTGAACAAGCTAAGAGTTTACAAGATTCTGAACAATGGAAGAAAACAAGCCAAAAATTAAATGATTTAATGGATCAATGGAAACAAGCTGGAAATGCTGGTAAAGAATATGAACAAGCTTTATGGAATGATTTCAATGCAGCTCGTCAAGTATTCTATGATCGTCGTAATGCTTTCTATGAAGATCTTCATAAGAAACAAGATATCAATTATGAACAAAAAATGGCTTTAGTAAATCAAGCTAAACAAATCGTAAACACAAATGAATTTACTAAAGAAAACACAGAAACAATGAAAGAATTGTCTAATGAATGGAAGAAAATTGGTTCTTGTGGAAAAGAAAAAGAAAATACAATTTGGAAAGAATTCCGTGGTGTCAATGATCAATATTTTGATGGTTTAACTAAATTCAATGAACAAAAACATTTGGATTGGGTTAAACGTATGACAGAAACTCGTGATTATAAGAAATCACAAATTGAAAATCAAAAACGCCAAATTGCTCGTCTTCAAGAAGATACAATGGGATTGGTAAGTGAAGAACAAATTCGTTCCATTGAAGCTCAAATCGCAGATAAAGAAGATTTCATTAAAAAATTAGAAGACGAAGTAGCTGATATCGACAAAAAAATCGCTGAATAGAAGGATGTATTTCATCCTTCTTTTCTTTTATGATAGAATGAAAGCGGAGAAGAGAATATGAAAAAAAGAAAAGTAAATTATACTCGTATCGCATTATTGACTATTTGTGGTTTATTATCTGTTGTATTAGTGGTTTGTCTAGGCGCCATTGGCATTCGAACAATTCAAAAAGGTAAAAATGAAAAGGAAACTATCATAAAAGAAGAACAACCCAAAGAAAAAACATCTTCTTTTACTTTTATGGGTGTAGGGGATAATTTAATTCATGGTGCTGTGTATTATTGGCAAATGCAAGCGCAACAAGGATATAATTTTGATAGTATTTATGAATTAACGAATCCGTATGTGCAACAAGCTGATTTAGCTTATATTAATCAAGAAGTTATTTGTAATGGAGAAGACTATGGATTGAGTTCTTACCCTGTTTTTAATGCTCCTAGAGAAATATTAGATAGTGTAGCGAAAGCAGGTTTTAATTGGTTATCGACAAGTTCAAATCATAGTTTAGATACAGGTGCCAATGGTTTAATAGATGAAATGAATTATCTTGATGAAACATATCCAGACATTGTTTATACAGGAACGCATACAAGCCAAGAACAAAGAGATAAATATACGGTAATTGAATTAAATGGTATTAAAGTAGGTTTATTAGGATATACATATGGAATGAATGGCTTTGAAAAACCAAGTGATATGCCATGGTTAATTGATGTCATTGATGAAGATTTAATTCGTAGTGACATGGAATCCATTAGTAAAATCAGTGATGTTCAAATTGTGGCAATGCATTGGGGAACAGAGTATGTGACTACAACAACAGAAGAACAAGATTACTATGCCAAGGTATTAAATGAATGTGGTGCAGAAGTTGTCATTGGAACGCATCCTCATGTGATTGAACCATGTGAAATTTATCATGGAGAAAATCAAGATACTTTAATTTATTATTCGCTTGGAAACTTTTTAAGTGCTCAAGATACAATGGAAGGAATGGTTGGAGGAATGGCTCAATTCACTTTAAACTATGATTTCAATTCGAAACAAACAACATTTAGTGATGTTAAGTTTATTCCAACGATAACGTATTTTGATTCACAGTTTACAGAGTTTAGAACAACGACAATCCATGAATATACAGATCAAATGGCACAGAATCACTATGTATCGGGTACAACAAAAGAAAATGTAGTGAACTATGTTAAAGAGGTGCTAGGAAATCCAGAGGGAATAGAGGTTATATTGGAATGAAAAATCAAATTAATGTAGCAGAAAATCGTAAGGCAAGACATGAATATGAATTGTTTGATCGATATGAAGCTGGTTTAGAATTAAAGGGAACAGAAATTAAGAGTATTAGACGTGGAAAAGTACAGTTAAAAGATAGTTTTGTGAGCTTTTCTAATGGACAGGCTTATATTAAAGGAATGCATATTTCTCCATATGAATTTGGGAATCGCTTTAATCACGATGAAGTAAGAGATCGTAAATTATTACTTCATAAAAATGAAATTAATAAGCTATATCAAGCAACGCGTATTAAAGGATATACTGTAGTTCCAGTTCGTATTTATATTAATCATGGACTTGCCAAGATTGAAATAGCTCTTGCCAAGGGTAAAAATCTTCATGATAAACGAGAATCACAAAAGGAAAAAGATGCTCAAAGAGAAATCCAAAAAGCCTTGAAAAATAATTATTAGTGTAGTAATATATAATATCCAAATGGGGATGTTCAGGCATTCGATAAATAAATGTTTGGATTCAACTACAGCCGTGAAGGAACACGTAAAAACCAACTTAAATTAAACGCAAAAACTAAAT
>JAQYFP010000028.1 GCA_028723085.1 Erysipelotrichaceae bacterium
TCGATATGATTAACAACTAATATTATATATTTTTTAAAATGTAGTAGCAATACTACAATTTTCGTCGTGCCTTCAAATAAAAATACCATCCAGAAAATAGTATCTGGATGGTTCGTCATTTCTTAACTTAATGACATTGGGCAAATGCCTTCTTTTTTTTGCTTTATGTTTTTTTTAAGTGTATTATCATATATACGTGAAAGGAGGATGAAGCTATGAATTTTGTACAATTAACAGAAGAAGAATATGCAAAGTTTCAGCAACACCATCCATATAATAATTTTTTAAATAGTATTGATACATATCACTTAGAACAAATGGAACAACTTGAATGTGAATTAGTGGGAATAAAAGAAGGTCAAGAAGTTCTTTGTGCGTGTTTATTAGTTAAATATCCTATGATGAAGTTATTTCATTATTATTATGCTCCTCGTGGGTTTTTAATTGATTATAGTAATGAAAAATTATTTTCAACTTTTACTTCTGAATTAAAAAAATATATCAAACAAAAAGGTGGAGTTCAGTTAATTGTCGATCCATATATTCTCTATCAACAAAGAGACCAAGAAGGAAATGTTGTCGAAGGTGGTTTTTCAAATGCCAAAATAGTACAACAATTCATCAATGAAGGATATAATCATAAAGGATTTAGTATTGGTTATGATCAAAATATGCAAACAATTCGTTGGATGTATGCGATGGATTTAAGTCAATATACCAAAGAATCGCTTTGGAAGGCTTTGCATCAACAAACGCGTTGGAGTATTAATCGTACGATAAAATATCAACTTCAAGTTCGTGAATTGGGTATTGATGAATTGGATTTATTTGTTGATATTATGGAAAAAACCGGTGAACGAAGAGGGTTTGGAACAAGAGGAAAAGAGTTCTACAAGCATCAGATGATGGCTTATAATGGTGCTTTGAAATGTAAATTGGCTTACTTAGATACAAATTTACTTCGTGATTATTTACTAAAAGAAAAGGAACAAAATAATAATGAATTAAACGAAATCAATGAGAAATTATTAGAAGTTCCAAATAGTAAAAAGTTCAATAAGAAAAAGAAAGTCATTGATGAAGCAATTGAAATCAATGCTAAAAAACTACAAGAAGTTGATTCACTAGAAAAAGAATATGGTTCCATTATTCCTATGGCTGCAAGTATGTTTATCTATGATCAAGATGAAGTTGTGTATTTGACAAGTGGAGCCTATGAACAATTCCGTGATTTCTATGCGTCTTATGCGATTCAATGGCATGTAATCAATGAAGCAATGGATCTAGGATATAAGAAATATAATTTCTATGGTATTAGTGGAAACTTTGATCCGAAAGATGAAAACTATGGTGTTTATGCTTTTAAAAAAGGATTCCCTGGACATGTAGAAGAACTTGTAGGAGACTTTGAATTAGTGTGTCGTCCTTCTATATATAAATTGAATAAAATCAGAAACAGCAGATAAAATCTGTTGTTTTTTTTTAGAATTGATGTATCATTGATTTTACGAGGCCGTGGTGGAATGGCAGACACGCTACTTTGAGGGGGTAGTGGGATATCCCGTGTGAGTTCAAGTCTCATCGGCCTCACCAATATTGTTTTAATGATCCAAGGTTATTTTGACTTTGGATTTTTTATATTGAAAAGACTCTGAGTTATATACACAGAGTCTAAATTATATTCAGTTATTCTTTTAATTTCTTTATTATATCTTCAACTTCTTTTTTATCGGAAATGTACTGATTTGAACCATAATATACAGGTTTCTTTGAAATCATAATCTTATAGTCACAATTATTTATTTTAATGATAAGAACAATATAAAATTTAGGATTTGTGAAGATACCAGTTTGTGCAAATTGATCAAGTACAATATGTTGACATTCATGATCATCATTGATAAATTGAGCTTCAATATTTAATTGTTTTATTGATTGAATATCTGCTTTTGAATAAATAATATTATTGATTTCGAATGTATCATCTGTTTTATCAATCTTTATAGTATCATAGTTCATTGTGATTCTCCTTTTCTTAATATCATCTTTAGTTATTATATAACATATATTGTTAATATTGTAAATAGTTGATAATTAATGTTTTACTTTTAAATATAACTAAGAAATGATGTATAATAAAATCAATTTAGAACTAGGAAGAATTGATTATGAGAATATTAATTGTAGAAGATGATAAAGAATTAGCGCTTACGCTTTCTGAAATATTAGAACAACATCAATATGAAACAATGATTTGTTACAACTGTAAACAAGCATATAATGAAATACAAAAACCATATGATTGTTTCTTGTTAGATAATCGATTACCTGATGGAAGTGGAATGGAACTTTGTAGTTATATTCGTCAATTTAGTCATGATCCCATTATTTTTATTTCATCGGATACCCAAGAAACAAGCATATTAAAAGGGTTTGCGTTACAAGCGGATGATTATATTGAAAAACCATTTCGATTAAAAGTGTTGTTAGCTAAAATAGAAGCAGTTTTAAAAAGAGCAGGAAAATATAATGAAATTTATAAACTGAAAGATGCATGCTTGTATAAACAACATAAAAAATTAGTCATAAATGAAGAAGAATTTGAGTTAACAATTACCGATACGGTTATATTAGAATGTTTATTTAAATCATATCCTAGAGTAGTAAGTAGAAATGAGATTTGTAGTGCATTGTTTCATAATATGGGAAAAGTCACATCGGATGCGACACTAAATGTACGAATATCAGAGTTAAGACGAAGACTTGGAGTGTATGGTTCACGTGTTGAATCGGTTCGTCATGTTGGGTATTGGTGGCATGTATGAATAAGAAAAAAAAATATATTTTAATTTCTGGTATTGGTATTTTAGTTGTACTGGTTTTATTTATATTTGTCGTACATAAATATTTGGATTTAATGATTGAACTGGCTTATTTAGATAATCCTGTTTCTAATTTATTTCAAGGTATTTCAAATTTAAATAGGGAACAAGCACTGAAATTTTTTTATGAAGATGGATATGGATATACTAGTTATTTATATTTATTATCTTTATTATTAAATAATTGGTTTGTGATTAGTTTTCTTTTGGCTTTGTTTGTTCTTTTGTTTTATTTAGTAGGAACTATCATTTATTTAATACATAAACAAGAACAAGAAAAAGAACAATTGGCTTTGAAAATTCAAAATGGAGACTTAAATGAAGAAGATATTATACTAAATGCAGTCCAACATAAAGAACAGTTATATCGTAATAAAATAATCACATCGGAGTTAAGTCTTCAGAAACAAAAAGATGAATATGAAAATATAGCGCATCAAATAAAATCTTCTTTATCGGTAATTTACTTAAATTTGGATCGAATCGATAATAAAGATAATGGAGAGTATATCAATAAAATTGAAAATCAATTGGATCGCACCAATGAATTAGTTAATCAATTTTTAAAGGCAAGTACTATTACCGAAAATCAAACAAATTACTCTTTTCAAGTATGTGATTTAAAAAAGGGAATGGAACAAAGTATTTTAAATGTTAAGGACTATGCAAAATCAAGAGATATATCGATTGAATATGATTGTCAGAGTTTTATTTTATCGATTGATTTATTTTGGATACAGGAGGCTATTGAAACAATTTTAAAAAATGCAATAGATCATGCCAATGAACACTCGATTGTATATGTTTCCTTAAAACAAGATCATAATAAAGCTTTGATTGCGATTCAAAATGATGGATATATTGATGAATCAATGAATATATTTGAACGTTTTCAAAGTGCTAATATTGATCAAGAACACTATGGAATTGGTTTACATATGGCTTCAAATATTATTGAACACCATTTTGGAACAATACAAGTCAAACAAGAAGATGGAAAAGTAATTTTTACTATTTCTTTATTAATTCATCCTTTAGAAAACTTTGAATTGTAGCATTAGCGTAATGTTAAATGATATAGAATTTAAAAAAAGGAGAATGCCTATGAACTCAATTGTTACTTTAACGGATGTAAATAAAACATATCATGGGACAACTAAAGAAACTAGAGCGTTGCAACATTGTTCTTTATCCATTGAAAAAAATGCATTTACATGTATTATTGGGAAAAGCGGAAGTGGTAAATCGACGTTATTAAATGCGATTGGTGGCCTGATTCAAGTTGATAGTGGTTCTGTTTTAGTGAATCAACAAGAACTAACGAAAATGAATAAAAAAGAATTGGCTCGTTTTCGTAGAGAAAATATTGGTTTTGTGTTTCAATTTTTTAATTTGTTGCAAGAACAAACGGTATTAGAAAATATATTACTGCCTTTTGATTTAAACAATGAAAAAGCGGATTTAGACTTTGTGAATCATGTTATGAAGTATCTACAAATTGATGATATAAAAAACAAGTTTCCTTGTGAATTAAGTGGAGGACAACAACAACGAGTATCGATTGCTCGTGCAATTGTCGGAAAGCCAAATATTATCTTAGCCGATGAGCCAACCGGTAACTTAGATAGAGAAAATGCCAAACAAGTAATTCAATTATTGAAGGAGTGTCAGTCTTTATTTTCACAAACAATTATTCTTGTGACACATGATATTGATTTAGCTAAACATGCAGATTTTATCATTTATATGGAAGATGGACAGGTAAAATCGTATGAATAGGTTTCGATATTATAGTAAGAATAAGAAATTGTGGGCAAGGTTATTGATATTATTTACGGCTTCATTAGGTATTATTTTGTTTTCTTTATATATGCAAGTTCTTATATTTGAAAATAAAAAAGAACAAAATGAACGGCTTTATGGCTCATGGCAAGCAGTTGTCTTTAATGTAGATGATAATGACTTACAGACAATTTTGAATCATCAGATGCTAGAAAATAAAGTAGAGATGAATATAGTAGAAAATGCCTATTATCAAGATGAATATGTTGGAACTATTGGATATGTAGAAGATGATTTTTTTGACTTAAATCATTTGACTTTAAAAAAAGGACATTATCCTGAAAAAGAAAATGAAATCATGCTTGAAGCGTATAAACTAGATGAAATGGGTTTGGATTATACTTTAGGACAACCAATTTTATTGAGTGATGACTATGGAAATACAGAAGAATATGTTTTATGTGGAATATTAGATAATTATTCAATAAATTGGCTTGGAAATCAAAATCTAGTTAAGGGATTTATATATGACGATTCATCAAATGTAGTGATATCAAAGCATATCTTTTTTGATACGAAAAAGGGATATGATACCGTTCTTGATGAGATGAATTTAGATGGAAAAATAGTACGAAATACCAATGTAGAATTTACATACGATCCTTTAGCTAAACAAAATTTTCCATTTACTTTGTTGTCAGGATTCAGTGTTTGTTATGCGGTGTTATTACTTTTATATATGCTTTATCATTGGACAAATCAACATACTAAAGAAATACAGATTCTTAAATCTTTAGGAGCTGATACAGGAATGTTGTATAAAGATTTATTGTCTTTATTGATGAAAACAATGGTTTTACCTATCTTAATTTTTATTTTAATCAGTTTATTTTTGTCTGTTCCTGTTTTGATTTTATT
>JAQYFP010000029.1 GCA_028723085.1 Erysipelotrichaceae bacterium
GCATATTCTACTGGATTTCCACCACTACATGCTACTAACATTGAAATAGGCGTAACACTTATACGCTTATTAACAACTGGAATTCCATATGTCTTAGAAATATCGTCTCCTACTTTTACTAAATCTTTAGCAAGAGTACAAATTTTATTTTCAATTTTTTCACATGACTTATGAATATCTGGATCCATGCAATCTAATAAAGAAATTCCCATTGTGATTGTACGAATATCCAAGTATTCTTCATCAATCATTTTAATTGTTTCTAATATTTCTTTTGTTTGCATAGCATTCTCCTAAACCTTATGCATTGAATCAAAAATATCTTGATGCATAACACGAATAACTAAATTTCTTTCTTTTCCAAAATTTTCCATATATTCCGCAAAATCCGCAATAGCTTTATTCGCATTATCAAAATCCGTACTCATTGTCATAGTAAAGAAACCATCAACAATGGTTTGTGATACATCAAGAATATTAATGTTTGCTTTCATGCACTCATTGGCGATAGCCGCTAAAATCCCCACTTTATCTTTTCCAATTACAGTAATAATAGCTTTCATATTTTCTCCTACATTTTAATATTCACTTTAGAGAATTTTACCAATTCAAATGGATCATATGCATTTTGAATTCCTTCTACATTAATCTCATATTCATTTGGCATAAATTTCACTTCATTTTGTTGTTTCAAACAATCTAAAATGATTGCACTATCTTGTTGATTTAATGTTTTTCTTTTCTTAAAACAAACCTCATTTTTAGCATCCACAAGATATAATTCAATATCAATTAAAGATGAGCATAATAAATCATCTTTCCAGTCACAATCTTGAATATTGAAATAAAAATCGCTTGAATCAATATCTCCACCTTCTACAACAAATATAGCTGTATTTTGTGTGTAACAAAAGTTTACTTCAATTGATCCTTTTAATAAGTTCAACTCCTCTTCTGTCCAATATTCATCTTTTATGACAAGCATGAACCGATTTTCTACATAATCCATAACGGTTCCAATTTCTACATCATACGGAAATATTTCTTTTTTCATGAAATCAATATAACATAAAAAGCCATTCAATCCAAAGACTGAATGACTTTTTCTATTACATAAATTTTTGAGCAGCTGTTAAAATAGCCATTTTATAAATTTCTTGCCAAGTACATCCACGTGACAAATCATTGATAGGAGCATTCAATCCTTGTAGTAAAGGTCCAACTGCTTCATATCCACCTAAACGAGATGCAATCTTGTATCCAATATTTCCACTTGAAAGGTTAGGGAAAATAAATGTATTCGCATGTCCAGCAACTTTTGAATCTGGTGCTTTTAATGCAGCAACTTCTTCGCTAACAGCACAGTCAAATTGCATTTCTCCATCAACATCAAAATCTAATGGCATACGTTTTAAACGAGTAGTTGCTTCAGCCATTTTTTCAACACAATCCCCTTTTGCAGATCCAAAAGATGAATAAGACAATAAAGCAATTTTTGGTTCGATACCAAATTGACGAGCTGATTTAGCAGTTTGTAAAGTGATTTCAACTAAATCATCTGGATTTGGATTAATATTAACAGCACAGTCAGACATAATATATTGACTATCTTCACGTAATAATAAGAAACAAGAAGATACTAATGCATTACCTGGAGCTGTTTTTACTAATTGTAATGCAGGACGAATTGTATCAGCAGTAGAATAAGTTGCTCCACCTAATAAACCATCTGCATAACCCATTTCAACTAGCATAGTTCCAAAATAGTTAGTACTATTGATTAATTTACGACATTTAGCTTCATCTAATTTACCACGACGTAATTCAATCATACGGGTAATCATTTCTTCTTTCTTTTCAAATTCAGAAGGTGCTAATTGCATAATACCAGATAAATCATTGTTTTCTTTAGCAGCACATTCTGCAATTTGTTCTTTTTCACCAAGTAAAATTGGTTCAACAATTTCATTTTTCTTTAATTCAATTGCTGCTTTTTGTACACGAGGATCCCATCCTTCAGTAAGTACTATTTTGATATTTTTTCCTTTAATTTTTTGTTCTAATTGTTCAATGATCATAGATCAATACCTCTTTTCGTACATAGTATAATCCTTTAATCACGCATTGTCCAACTTAACAATAAATTCACAAGTTACTTATTTATCCTTCAATAATAAAACTAAAATAGCCTTTTGAATATGAAGACGATTTTCTGCATTTTCAAATATTTCTTTAGCATGACTTTCAAAAACTTCTTCACTGATTTCTTGTCCACGATAAGCCGGTAAAGGATGAAGTACCATTACATCTTCTTTGGCATGAGATAATAATTCATCATTAATTGTGAAACCCTTAAAATCATTTATACGACAAGCAATGTCATCTTGATATCCCATAGAAGCCCAAGTATCTGTCATAACAACATCAGCATCTTGAATTGCTTGAATAGGATCATTTACAAGCTTAAATTGATTAGAAAACTGGGAAGCAAATTCTAAAACCTTTTTATCCGGTTCATATCCTTTAGGCGTAGCAACACGAACATTCATATTCATAGTTAAGGCACCTACAATAAATGAATTACACACATTAGATCCATCTCCAATAAAACAAACATTCAAATGTTCCATATTTCCAAAATATTCTTTAATCGTCATCAAATCACAAAGCGTTTGACACGGATGAGAAAAATCTGTTAATCCATTAATAATAGGAATTGAACCATATTTAACATAGTCTTCTACATCTTTTTGTTTTGATGTACGAATAATTAAACAATCCAAGTAACGAGACAATACTCTTGCCGTATCTTGAATAGGTTCGCCTCTTCCTATTTGTAATTCACTAGCTGTTAAAAACAATGGTTGTGCTCCTAATTGATAAGCTCCTGTTTCAAATGAAACACGTGTTCGCGTTGATGCTTTATCAAAAATCATTCCAATTGATTTTCCATTTAATAATTTATGCTCCATCCCATTTTGTTTTTCATACTTTAATTGATCTGCTAAATCAAGTATTTGAAAAATATCACTACGAGATAAATCCATCATTTTTAAAATATGTTTCATTGAAATACCTCCTGCATAATCAAAATAATTTTATCGATTTCTTCATAAGAAATAATTAATGGTGGTAATAAACGAATCACATCTATACCTGCTGTTAATACAAGTAGTCCTTTCTTAATAAATTCATTCACATAATCCATTCGTTTCTTTTCATCAACAACGATACCAATCATCAATCCTTTACCACGGACTTCTTTTATATCTGATGAAGAAATTGCTTTGATTTGATTCATGAAATAATTTCCTTTTTGTTCAACTTCATAAAGAAAATCTGGTTGATTTACAATTTCCATTACTTTATTAGCAACTGCACAGCTCATTAAGTTTCCTCCAAACGTTGTACCATGTTCTCCTTTTTGAAGTGTATTTTGACATTTTTCAGCTGTTAATACAGCCCCGATAGGCATACCAGCTCCTAATCCTTTAGCCAAGGAAACTAAATCAGGATGAATTTGATATTGTTCAAAGGCAAAAAGGGTACCCGTTCTTCCAATTCCCGTTTGCACTTCATCAATCATCAACAAAATATCTTTTTCATGACATAATTTTTCTACTTGTTGTACGTATTCAACATTTAAAGGAACAACTCCGCTTTCCCCTTGAATCAATTCCATCATTATTCCACAAACTTTGTCATCGCATTTATTTTCTAAATCATGTATATTATTACATTCAACATAGTCAAAGCCATCCACAAAAGGATAAAAATAATGATGAAATTTATCTTGTCCAGTTGCACTAAGAGTCGCCATTGTACGTCCATGAAATGATTGTTTCAATGTAAGTATCACATTTCGATTTTCACCATATTTATCATATGAATACTTACGCGCAATCTTAATCATACCTTCATTTGCTTCCGCTCCTGAATTTGCAAAAAACACTTTATTCATATGACTTGCCGTAACAAGCTTTTCAGCTAAATAAATCATTGGTTCACTATAATATAAATTGCTGACATGTAGTAAATTTTGAGCTTGTTCTTGAATTACTTTAACAACTTCAGGATGATTATGTCCCAATGAATTAACGCCTATACCAGATGTACAATCTAGATAAGAATGATTTTCATCATCTACTAAAACACATCCATTTCCTTTCTTAAAACAAATATCAAAGCGTCCATAGGTGGACATAACATATTGATTTTCTTTTTCTTTTATTTCTAAATTCATGATAATCTCCTAGTAGAACATAGTTCCCACTCCTTGATTACTTAATAATTCAATTAATATAGAATGAGGAATACGTCCGTCTTGAATATTAACAGTTTCTACACCTCGTCTAACCGCTTCAATGGCACACTGTACTTTAGGAATCATTCCCCCTTTAATAATTCCTTCACGTTCATAAACTGAAACTTGCGATACTTTTAAAGATGAAATCAGTGTTGTCTCATCTTTTGGATCTTTCATTAATCCCATAACATCAGTCAACAAAATAAGTTTTTTAGCCTTTAAGCTAACTGCTAGTTTTTCTGCTGCCGTATCAGCATTGATATTATAGTTTGTGACTTGATCTAAGCCAGCGGCTACACTAGATACAACTGGAATATATCCTTTTTCTAATATATCAATAACAATTTCTGGATTTACATTTACAATTGTTCCAACATTTTTATGAACATCATCATACTGTACAGCTTGAAATAAATTTCCATCCATACCCGCAATACCAACACCTTTTCCACCATGTTTTGACAACAAAGAAACTAAATTTTTATTTACTTTTCCACATAAAACTTGTTGTACAATATCCATTGTTTCATCATCGGTTACACGTAATCCATCAATAAAATGTGATTCTTTATTTACTTTTTCAAGCATTTCCTTTATTTCTGGTCCACCCCCATGAACAAGAACTACTTTTATTCCAATCAAATTCAATAAAACAACATCTTGAATAACCGCTTGTTTGAGTTCATCGTTAATCATGGCATTCCCACCATATTTTATTACGACAACTTTTCCCACAAATTCTTGAATATAAGGAAGTGCTTCTACTAAAATTTGAGCTCTAACATTAGGTGATATATTTGTCATGTTCGATAGTCTCCATTAATTTTTACATAATCATATGTTAAATCACATCCCCAACAAGAGACTTGTTCATTTCCTTGTTTTAAATCCGATATGATTTCAATTTCTTTATTCGATAGAATTTCCTTGGCTTTTTGTTCATCAAAATTTAAGGCCATACCATCTTTTGAACATTGAATAATTTCATCATTGCTCTTAAAGTAAATATCAACACTTTCAGGATCAAAATCAACGCCAGCATATCCCAATGCACACATAACTCTTCCCCAGTTGGCATCAGCTCCAAACATTGCTGCTTTTAATAAAGAAGAAGAACACACTGACATAGCTAATTTTTCCGCATCTTCTTCTGTTTTAGCTCCTTTAACTGTACAAGTTAAAAACTTACCAGCTCCTTCACCATCCGCTGCAATTTTTTTAGCTAATTCTTCCATCACAAATCGAAGTGCTTCTTTAAAAATAGGATAAGAATCTGTATGCTTGGTTACAGGCGCATTTTGTGCCATTCCATTTGCCATAACTACACACATATCATTCGTTGATGTATCACCATCAACACTTACACGATTAAATGTTTTCTTAACATTTTCATGTAATATTTCATCTAATAGACTTGCTTGAATATTACAGTCTGTTGTGATAAAAGAGAGCATTGTTCCCATATTAGGATGAATCATGCCAGATCCTTTACATATTCCTCCCATGTGACATATTGTCCCATTTACTTCAAATTCTATCGCAATTGTTTTTTCAACTGTATCGGTTGTTAGAATGGCATGTGCGGCTTTTAAAGAATTATCATTGCTTAATTCAATGTTTCCAATGTTTTGTTCAATGCATTCAATAGGAAGAGGTTGTCCAATAACTCCTGTTGAAGCAACCACAACATCTTCAACATCACAATCTAGAAATTTGCTTGCACACAATGCTTCTTTATTCGCATTTTCCATTTCACTTTCATTACATGCATTCGCGTTTCCTGAATTCACAATAATAGCTTGTGCCATTCCATTTTTTAAATGTTCTTTAGTAACTTTTAATGGAGCAGCTTTTACTTTATTGGTCGTATAAACAGCTGCACATTGACATAAAGATTGTGAATAAATAATTGCGAGATCATCTTTGGCTTGATTTTTACGAATGCCACAATGACATGCCCCGGCCATGAAACCAGTTGCGGCACAAACGCCTCCATTAATTATTTTCATATTGTATCCTTCCTTATATATGTAATCCTTCCAATTCATCAAATCCAAGCATCAGATTCATGTTTTGAATTGCAGCTCCACATGCACCTTTACCTAAATTATCAAATAAACAAGTCACGCATACACGTGTATTATTTCCATAGACTATGATATCTAAGCTATCTGTTTGTTCTTTAATATTTGCACTAATCATCCCTTCTTCTTGCATATAAACTGAAATCAAAGGACTGTCTTTATACCAACTTGATAATATATCATATACTTCTTTCTTATCATGTCCATCAATGGTAATGGTTGTTGCCATACCTCGATAGTAATCATCAACAATGGGATTAAAAATGGGTTCATGTTCCAATCCACATATTTTTTTCATTTCTGCTAAGTGTTTATGATTTTGATTTAATCCATAAATACGAGGAGCATATAATTCATGTTTTTTTTCTTGTTCATATTGCTGAATCATCTTTTTTCCACCACCTGAATACCCTGTTAAAGAAAAACAAGATAGAATTGTTGAAGGTGAAATAATTTGTGATTGAATCAAGGGATATACACTCATTATAAAACCTGTCGCATGGCATCCAGGATTAGCAACAAAGTGATGACTTTGAATTTTTTGCTTATGTTCTAAACTTAGTTCACTCATCCCATATACCCAATTTTCATTGGTTCTATGTGCTGTTGAAGCATCAATGACTTTTGTTTGAGGATTTGTGATTAATGTCATTGCTTCTTTACTTGCTTGATCTGGTAAACAAAGAAAGACAAGATCCGCTTGATTCATTAGTTTTTTTCTTTCCAATGGATTTTTACGTAAATTTTCATCAATTTGAATTAATTCAATGTCTTTTCTTTTTGATAAACGAGCATATATTTCTAAACCCGTCGTTCCTGCTTGTCCATCAATATACACTTTGGGTTTATTCACAATCATCACATCCTTTTATGAATTCCTCAATAACATGAATTTGTCTTAATACTTCTTCTGGACTTGGACCTCCAAGTGCTTTTCTTTGAAGTAAACATGTTTTTAAATCCAATGCGACATATACATCTTCATCAAAAGAAGAATCAAATTCTTTGAATTCTTCTAAGCTACAATCATTTAGTGCCTTTCCTTGTTTAGAACAATATCCAACTAACTTTCCGACAACATGATACGCATCACGGAATGGCATCCCTTTTTTTACTAGATAATCAGCACAATCAGTCGCATTAATATATCCATGTAATGCACTATGAGCCATTGTTTCTTTACATACAGTTAAAGTATCGAACATTGGATTAATAATTTCTAAACATTGTTTAACCGTATCAATCGCATCAAAGACTGCTTCTTTGTCTTCTTGCATGTCTTTATTATAGGCAAGTGGTAATCCTTTCAACATTGTCAATAACGTAAACAAAGAACCATATACTCTTCCTGTTTTTCCACGAATTAATTCACATATATCAGGGTTCTTTTTTTGAGGCATAATTGATGAACCAGTTGAATACGCATCATCTAATTCTAGAAAATGAAATTCAAGGGAACACCATTGAATTATTTCTTCTGAAAGTCTTGATAAATGCATCATTAAAATACTCAAATCCGAGCATAACTCAATGCAATAATCACGATCACTCACTCCATCTAATGAATTATCCATAACAGACGAAAATCCTAACAAATCACTTGTCATATTTCGATCAATTTCATAGGTTGTAGTAGCTAGTGCTCCTGATCCTAATGGACATTCATTCATTAAATCGTATGTATTTTCCAATCGTTTGATATCTCTTTTAAACATATTGGCATAGGCCATCATCCAATGAGCTAATGTTATGGGTTGTGCTCTTTGTAGATGTGTATACCCTGGCATAATGGTATCAAGATTCATTTGAGCGTGTTGACAAAGTGTTTTCATAAACTGCAACAATAAAGCTTTAATGTTTTTAATTTCTTCTTTAACACATAAACGCATATCTAAGGCAACTTGGTCGTTTCTAGAACGAGCAGTATGTAATCTTTTCCCTGCATCACCAATCCGATTGGTTAATGTTTCTTCAATAAACATATGAATATCTTCATATCCATCTTCAAAAGTAATCGTCCCTTGTTCAATTTCTTCTAAAATTTCTTGAAGTCCTTTATGAATATCTTCTTTATCTTGATTTGATATGATTCCTTGCTTTGCCAACATTTCACTATGGGCTAGGGAACCCTCAATGTCTTGTTTATACATTCGACAATCGAATGGAAGTGATATATTAAAACTATCTAATTTTGAATCGGCTTCTTTTGAAAAGCGCCCTGCCCACATTTTTGTCATACTGTCTCCTTATTCTACACTTGGAAAATGAATTCCTTTTTCTTCATATAATGCTTGGTCATTTAATGCTCTTACTTTCAATGGCAATCCAAATAAATTAATGAATCCTGCACTATCTGCTTGATCATAACAATCATCTTCATCAAAAGTTGCCATTCCACTTGAATATAAACTAAATGGACTTGTAACGGATACAGGAATGATATTGCCTTTATATAATTTCAATGAGACATCACCTGTAACTGTTTCTTGTGTTTCATCTACAAAGGCAGATAATGCTTTTCTTAGCGGAGTATACCATTGCCCGTTGTATACTAAATCTGCGAACTTTAAAGCCACTTGTTGTTTGTAATGAGAAGTTTCTTTATCTAAAGTGATTTCTTCTAATTTTTCATGAGCAGCATACAAAATTGTGCCTCCTGGTGTTTCATATACACCACGTGATTTCATTCCAACTAATCTATTTTCAACTACATCAAGAATTCCAATTCCATTGGCTCCTCCTAATTCATTTAATTTCAGAATAATATCAATTGGTTTCATTTCTTCTCCATTCAAAGAAGTTGGAACACCTGATTCAAAGTGTAATGTGATTTGTGTTGGTGTATCCGGAGCCTCATATGGACTTACACCTAATTCTAAGAATCCTGGTTTTTGAATTGGAGCTTCATTGGCTGGGTCTTCTAAATCAAGTCCTTCATGAGACAAATGCCATAAGTTTTTATCTTTAGAATAATTTGTTTCTTTATTTATTTTTAGAGGAATATTATGTTCTTTAGCGTATTCAATTTCTTTTTCTCTTGAATTTAATTCCCAGAAACGCCATGGAGCAATAATATCCATATCAGGAGCAAACGCTTTGATTGCTAATTCAAAACGAACTTGATCATTTCCTTTTCCAGTGCATCCATGACAAATGGCATCGGCTCCTTCTTTTTTGGCAATTTCAACGATTCTTTTAGCAATCAATGGACGAGCAAAAGATGTTCCTAATAAATATTTTTCATATGCAGCTCCTGCTTTAACAGTTGGAATCACATAATCATTCACAAATTCTTCTTGAAGATCTTCAATATAAACTTTTGAAGCCCCTGTTTTCAATGCTTTTTCTTCCAAGCCTTCTAGTTCACTTGCTTGTCCAACATTTCCACTTACTGCAATAATTTCAGCTCCATAATTTTCTTTTAACCAAGGAATTAACACCGATGTATCTAATCCTCCAGAGTATGCTAAGACTATTTTTTTGTACTGCTTTTTCATATTGTTTTCCTCCTATCATAACCACTAATAAAAATTAGTGGTATCGTAAGCCCTATAAGGGCGTGTTGTTGCGCAGGGTCCTTCGAC
>JAQYFP010000030.1 GCA_028723085.1 Erysipelotrichaceae bacterium
TCGTCTAAGTTTTTCATTAAAAAATATGTCAGTACGCCAACAAAAATTAAACTTGTTAAAATTAAGAAAAATCTAAAGTTAGGAGATATTTTATTTAATGTCGTAAATAATATTTCTTTTGAAAAAAAGGATTCGTATCCACTATTGATTTTTAAATAAGCTTGATTGTAAGATAAGTAATCATTTCCATATTGATAACGAAATACTGAAAACAAAAACAAAATAATAAATGGAATTAATTGAACAATTTTATCTGATTTACGTAGTAAAAATGCCAATAATACGGCACTTAATAATATCAATAAAACGATCATTTTATTTCTCCATTTCCGTTTTCATTGTCATTTTCAATATTTCATTTGCAATATCATTTGCCTTTAAGCATTCAACATAATTTAAAAAGTTTTGATATTTATTTTCTTGTGCTTTTGAATTAACTGCTTTTTCAATCGCTTCTTGAATCGCGTTTTCTGGATTTTTTAAGGGATCAATTTCAAAGATAAAGTCCTTATAAATTCTTGGCATTCCCTCTAACATGTATGTAACAACTGGTTTTCCTGTCATTAAATATTCAATATTTTTAGAAGGAAATGAATACTTTGTATATTCATCATTATTTTCTCTAGGATTAATTAAAACTGAAGCTCTACTTTGCCATTGTTTTACTTGTTCTAGACTAATTAATCCCGTTTGAATAATACGTTTATCTTCTTTTGCACAAGCACCAACAAAAGAATCACAATCGCCAACACCACATAAAACCAATCGATAATTATCACTTTGAATTTCCTTAAAAGCTTTTAATAAATTCAAAATTCCAAATTTTTCATCCATTTTTCCTGAATACACAATATAAATATATCCATCATCCATAACTTCATCGGTCTGTTTCTGAATTTCAGAAACAATGCCCTCACGAATAAGACATGGTTTATCATATATAGGAAGCTGACTTTTCATTTGTTCCGTTAATAATACAAAACTATCTGCTTGTTCCATTAATGAGTGAATTCTTTTAACATCATATTTCTTAAAGAAATCATATATTTTTGTCTTATCTGTTCTCAAATTCATGTAATTTGGTAAATCGGGAACATATACACAAACTTTTATATTCGATTTTTTTTCTTTCGCATACATGGCAGCTTCTAAAAACGGAGTATGCGCACAATATACTAAAATTAGTTTTTGATCATCCTCATCATCAATAAAATTTTTAATAGCTTTTTTCAAAGAACGAGTTCTTGAAATATTTCGATATCCCCATATATTTGAAAAATGAACATATTGATACTCATCTTGCTTTTTTTCAAACCCTTTAAAAGTACATATATCACTTCCATTAGGATAACTTCCTATAAATGGAGCTGATATAATTTCAGTAGATGGAAATACCTCTTGAAACCCTTTTATTAATTTCTGTTGAAATAAATTAGCTGAATATTCAACCCCTCTTTTGGCATGAGATGCCACTTCATCTTGATTCATTTGGTGAAAAACACCACATAACATCAATACTTTCATCTCATCCCACCCTTACATATTTCTTTAGTCCTAAAAAGGCGTATTTCATAAAATAATAAGTGCTTTTCCATGCAGATAAATGGAAATAATTTCTAAAAACTTTCCATCTGTTTAATGCACTTTTTAATTTTTGTGAAGATCTAGAATTAGGAACCATTCTATATTTCGCAAGTATTTCAGTACATCCTCTTGCTTGATATCCATCAAATACGATTTTTAACCAAAGTGCTAAATCTTCATGATATAAATTGGTTTCAAATCGATATTCATCTGCTAGTTTTCTTGTCAATAGCGAAGTCGAACAACTCGCAACACTACAGGCTAACATATAATTAAAATCCGCTGAATGTGGAACAATAAATGGTTTCTCACTACCATCTTGATAAAGAATCATATATGAACAATAAATCAAATCTGCATTTGTTTCTTTCGCTAATTCTAATTGTTTTTCTAGTTTTGTTTCTAACCAGATATCATCACTATCTAAAAAGGCAATATACTTACCTTTTGATAAGTCCATACCTTTATTTCTAGTCTTGGCAACACCAAGATTTTCTTCATTTTTATAAATATGGATTCTACTATCGTTAAATTCCTTTATAATAGAATATGTATCATCACTAGAGGCATCATCGATTACAATTAATTCCCAATCTTCCATTGTTTGATTAATTACAGATTGAATAGCTTCTTCTACATATTTTTCACAATTGTAAGTTGGCATAATAATAGAAACTAAAGGATTATTCATTATCTTGCCCCCTCATGCGTGAAAAGTAATGTGACTGTTTTGAAAATACAATATAAATCTAATTTAAAAGATTGATCTTTGATATAACGTAAATCAAATACGATTTTTTCTTCCGGGAGTAAATCGTATCCCCCATTTACTTGAGCTAACCCTGTTAAACCAGGTTTTACTTGTAATCGTTCTTTAAATTCAGGAATATATTGCCCAAATTCTTCATAAAAATAAGCTCTTTCAGGTCTAGGCCCTACCAAACTCATGTTTCCAATAAATATGTTGAAGAATTGAGGTAATTCATCCAACCGAACTTTACGTAAAAAAGAACCAAGTTTTGTACATCGATCATCGTTTTTATTAGCCCATTGAGGACCATCCTTTTCAGCATCCAATTTCATAGAACGAAACTTATAAATGTAAAAAGGTTTTCCATCTTTTCCTAAACGTTCTTGTTTGAAAATGACAGGTCCTTTGGAATCTAACTTAATAAGAATCGAAATAACAATCATTGGAACAACAAGAATAATTAAAGCGATTGAAGAACATACAATATCAAAGCATCTCTTACAAATTAAATAGATAGAACTAGTTTGAGGAATCGATATAGGAACATCATTATCGTTAACGGATAAAGACTGTTCTTCTGTCATACATGCACCTCCTCATTCATAAACAAAGTCCTTTTTTCGTAGAGTAAGGCACTCTACGAAAAAAGACTGCAAATACTTGAATTAATCAAATATTTACAGTCTCTTTTTTATTTGTTGACGGTTTAAAATTGATTTAAACGTTGCATGTTTTGTCGCTTTAAATCCATGGACGGATGAACATATCGATTCATCGTAATGTTTACACTAGCGTGTCCTAGTATTTCACTTAGACTCTTTACATCAAATCCTGATTCAACACAACGAGTCGCAAAGCTATGTCTTAAACAATGAAAATTAACTTGTTCAATATTACATGCTTTCGTGACTTTTTTAAAATACGTTTGCATGCTTCTTGGTTCTACATATTTTTCATTTCCAGATAAGACATATCCTGTTTTTTTGTTTTTCTTAAGAAGTTCATAAATCTCATCACATAAAGGAATCGTACGAATTGAACATTGACTTTTTGGTTTCGTAATAGAAATTATGGTTTTAGGCGTTCCATGGGTTTGAATGCGTTGCATAGTTTTATCAATACGAAGGGTATGATCAACAATAGAAATGTCATCCCATTTTAATGCACATAATTCTCCAATACGAATACCAGTAAATAAACAAATGAGAATACCTAAATTTTTATCATTCATGTTCTCTTTACAATAAGAATATAAAATAGCTTGTTGAGAACTCGTTAATACTTGTAGTTCTTTTTGTTCTGACGAACTTATTCCTTTAATATTAATTGAAATCTGAATTCCAGCACTATTATTAATATTTCCATATTGAATAATTTGACGTAAAACAGATAAAGTATCATTAATAGTTTTACTAGAAAGATTTCTTTTTAATAAATAATTCGTAAAAGATTCAATCTTAAAATGATCCAATTCTAAAAAAGACAGGGAATTAAAATAAGGAATAATATAGCTATCAACTAAGTTCTTATATTTATTGTAACTAGAACATTTAATACGAACCTTTTTCCATTCTAACCACTCTAAACAATACATTTTCAAGGAATATGATTCCGGTTCATATTTTAGCTGATTGGCCTTTTCTAAAATCAGTTTATCTCTAACTTCACTATACGTATGAGCATAAACAGAACCATACTTTTTAGTTCCTTGAATACGATAACGACCTTCCCATCTTCCATCTTTTCGTTTATATATATTTTCGCCTATTCTAGACATTTTTTTCCTCCTTAGTTTGACCAAATATTTGACGGAGAAAAAATTGAAGGCATACAAATAATTTCATGAATCAAGTAAAAAATACCACAATTATAAAAATACTTTTATATTAAAAAAATCACATTTGACTTTAATTTTGAATGTTATACAATAAATGAGCAACAATAGCCCTTTTTGCGAATCGTAGAGTGCCTTACTCTACGAAAAATAATGAAATATTTGTAACCTCAATTACACTCCTATAATATTGACCTTTACTAAGGTAGAAACGTATTTTAATTATATATGTTTCTTGTTAAAGATGCAAAGTATAAGGAAATCTTACATTTTTATCAAAATTTAATTCAATACCCGTCAGGCGAACGTAAATAAATACGTTCGCTTTTTCGTTCGTTTTCGTTTATAATAATAGAAAAAGGAGGACAATAATATGCGAGAAACTAAAAATACTGAATTTAAAGAACAAATCACCAATTCTTTTCTTAAAACAGTATCTGCTTTTGCGAATTATGGGAATGGTCAAATCTTATTTGGTGTTTGCGATAATGGTGAAATATGTGGAATTGAAAATCCTATACAAGCTTGTTTAGATATCGAAAATAAAATTAACGATAATATAAATCCTGTTCCTTACTATACACTTGAAATTAATGATAAAACTTCCGTTATAACTTTAAATGTAATGGAAGGAATGTATAAGCCATATTTTTATAAGTCAAAGGCTTATATTCGAAATGATTCTTCTACTATTGAAGTGAATCGCTTAGAATTAACTCGTTTAATCTTAGAAGGACAAAATATTTCTTTTGAAGAATGTAAAGCTAAAAAACAAGATTTATCTTTTTGTGTTTTATCAAAGAAACTAGAAAACAAATTAAATTTATCGTCTATAAATTTAGATACTTTAAAAACACTTGAACTATATGACGATAAAAATGGATACAACAATGCAGCTGAATTATTAGCGGATACAAATACTTTTCCAGGCATTGATATAGTTCGTTTCGGGAATAATATTAATATTATTTTAGATCGTGTTACTTTTTCAAATGAATCGATTCTTTCTCAATACGATAAGACAATTGAAATATTCAATAAATATTATTGTTACGAAGAAATTAAGGGAGCATTTAGAGAAGAAAAAGAATTAATCCCAGAAGAGTGCTTTCGTGAAGCCATTGCCAATGCTTTAGTTCATAGAACATGGGATATTAATGCACACATTACTGTATCTATGTTTGATGATCATATCGAAATCACTTCTCCAGGTGGTTTACCAAAAGGAATTAGTGAAGAAGAATACTTGAATGGTGGTATATCCATCCCTAGAAACTACATTATTTGTAATGTATTTATGCGTTTACAAATGATTGAAAGATTTGGAACTGGTATTCGACGAATTAAGGAGTTTTATAAAACAAATGAAGCTAAACCTACTTTTAATTTAACAAGTAATCGTATTCAAATTATTTTGCCTATTTTTAATGAAAACAATAATTTAAGTGAAAACCCCCGGAAAATCTATGATCTTCTAAAAAAACAATCCATGTCTAGTTCTTCGATTATGAAGGCAACTGGTTTTGGTAAAACTAAGGTAGTTGCGATTTTAAATCAATTGATTCAAGATGGGTATATTAGAAAGACTGGAACAGGTAAAGCAACAAGATATTCAGTGTAAGTGATAATTACAGATAAAGAATATTTTGACAATCATCGGATTAAATTTCCGCTAATCGTCGGAAAAATAATTAGACAATCGTCGGATTAATTTTTAGACAATCATCGTAAAAGCTATAATTATGTAGTATAATAAAGATAACTTATACGAAAATGAGGTATTCTTAATGAAAAATTACAGAAAAAGAATTGCTGATGATATTCTAAAACGAAAACTAGAAGGTAAAGGTGCAGTATTGATTGAAGGGCCAAAATGGTGTGGAAAAACTACAACAGCCGAACAAATTGCTGCTAGTATTTTGTATATGGATGATCCAGAAAAGAAAGAACAAAATATAACTATGTCCGAATTGAATCCAAAGCGTTTATTAAAAGGAGAAACACCAAGACTTATCGATGAATGGCAACTTGCACCAAAACTATGGGATGCCATTCGATTTGAAGTCGACCACCGTCATGTTCTTGGACAATTTGTACTTACAGGGTCCGCTGTCCCCGCTGACACCAAGGAAATTACCCACTCTGGTACAGGACGTTTTACTTGGTTAACAATGAGACCCATGAGCTTATATGAATCAGGAGATTCTACTGGAGATGTCAGTTTAAAAAGTTTATTCGATGGCGAAACAGAAATTGATGGTGAATCTCAACTTGACATCGATCGTTTGGCTTTTCTCGTATGTCGAGGAGGATGGCCACAGGCAATAGATATGCGTGATGAAATCGCATTAGATCAAGCCATAGATTATTTCGATGCTGTTGTTCATTCCGATATTAATCGAGCAGACAACGTGCAAAAGAACCCTGAAAAAGTAAA